>NZ_DAIQAT010000042.1:0-23414 GCF_036781545.1 Tabrizicola sp. | reverse complement strand
GCGGGAAAGGTCAATCGAAGGGCATCCGCATAGGCGGCAAGCTGCGGCCAGTAGGAGGCAAAGCGCGCCTTCGGGTCCGGAGCGGGTCCGGTCTTGTGGTCGATGACCAGCATCCGGCCCGGACCCATGGCCACGGCGTCCAGGATACCCAGGGTCTCCGAGCAATCGGGATGGGTGACGTGGATCGGCACTTCAAGGTGCAGGTCGGGATAGCCTTCGCGGGCGAGCCATTCCTTCAGCGCCGCAACCTGTCCGGTGATCGCGGCGAGCGTGGCCGCATCAAGACCAGTGGCGGCAGGCAGTCTGTCGGCTAGGTCGGGGCGGCTGGCCAGCACACGAAAGGCCCGGTGCCAGACCGTGCCGCGTTCGGTTGCCGTTTGCGCGCGACCTGCACCATGTCTTGGGCCAAGGGGGATCACCTGCGGCGGCGCAGGCAGATCGGGGCCCTCGGTCAGGCTGGAAGGCCGCCTGCGCCAGGGCGTTGTGCGGGCCTTGACGGGTGTCGGCGAAGGCGCACCGAACCGGAGCAGGGGTTGAGCCGCCGCAGTGACTTGCTCCACCCCTTCGCCAGCAGGATCGCGCCAGATGCGCGCCGGGAACTCCTGTCCGCCGACAATCAGGCCCGCCCCGAGGCTGACCCCCGCCTGCGCCAGCAAGGTCAGGCAGTTTGCCTCCTTCTCAAGCGCCTTCTCTGGCCATTCGATCACAAGCCGGTCGCGCGCGCGTGTCAGGGCAACATAGATCAGGTTCCGCGCCTCGGCTTCGGCGGCGGGTTGGCGGTCGGCGAGGAAGACCTCGCGCTGTTCGGGGGTAAAGAGGCGCGGGGTATGGACCAGCCGTGCCGTGTCCAGCACGCGCGACAGGTCCGAGAAATCGGTGAAGAGGGCGCGGGTGGTGTTTTCCCGTTCGCCGACTTGGCCATCAAGTTCGCAGACGACGACCACGGGCCATTCCCGGCCCTTGGCCGCGTGCCATGTGACAATCTCGATCCCCGGAACGGCGCCTGCGTCGGGGTCGGGATGACGGTCGAAATCGCGTTCTTCCAACCGGCTGGTCAGCCAGCCCAGGAACACCCGCGCGCCCCGTCCGTGAAACCCGGCGGCGGCCATCATGCCGGGGTCCGAGGTGTCGAATTCCTCTGCCAGGGCCTCGAGCCTTGCCAGATCGGCCAGCGCCTGCGCGGCATCGGGCAGGGCTTCAGCCCAGCGGCGTAGATGGGCGGTCACCTTCAGGCACAGGTCGGTCACCGTCCAGCCCGGCGCTGCGGCGGCAAGGCCAAGGATGCCGTGCAGCGCGGTATGGTCGGTAAGGGCGCCATCCGCCAGCAGGCGCAAGGCTTCATCAAGGGGAAGCGCGGCGGGGCCAAGCGTCAGGACCACCAGGGCGGCATGCGCATCCTGCGGGTCGGCGGCCAGCGCCATGGCCTGGCGCGCGACCAGCACGGCCTGGGCATCGTGCCAGCCTGACGCGCTGATCCGCACCGGCAGGCCAAGACGGCGCAGCGCTTCGGCATAGCGGGCGGCCTCGGCGTGGCGCTGGCACAGCACGGCGATGTCGCCGGGCCGGACCGAGCGCAAGGCGCCCGTTTCACGATCCGTGACCTGTTCTCCTGCCTCCAGCATCCTGGCAATTCTGGCGGCGGTGTGATCAGGCAGTTTCGGCGCCTTGCGCGTGCCGCGAGAGGCCGACAGCGCGATCACCTCCAGCACCGGCTGCCCGGTCTCAACCCGCGTGGGGGCAAGCGGCGTGTAGGCCGCGAAAAACAGACCCGCCCCGATGGCGTTGATCGCTTCCATCAGGCGCGGATCGCTGCGCCAGTTCTGCCGCAGGGGATCGACCGCGCCGGGGTTGGCCTCAGCCAGCGCCTGCGACAGGCGAGGGTCCGCCCCCTGAAACCCCATGATCGACTGTTTGGCATCGCCCACCAGCAGGCAGCGCGGCGCCCCAGCCGCCAGTTGCCAAAGAAGCGCGAACTGCACTGGGTTGGTGTCCTGGAATTCGTCGATGATGACGCAATCGATCTCTCCCAGAACCGAGGCGAGCACCTCGGGGTGTTCGCGCAAGAGCGCCTCGCAACCCGAGATCATGTCGGCATAGTCGATCACGCCCAGATCGCGCTTGCGCCCCGCATAGCCCGCCATGATCGCCTGCGCGCCGGTGACAAGCGCGGTCAGGTTGGTGCAGGCGTCGGCAAGGGGGCCGGGATGGCTGACAACGCCCGCTGCCGCCTGCATCACCTGATCGGCCAGCGCGTCATAGCCGGGCGGCGTAGGGGCGCCGCGTTTGGTCTGCCGCAGGCCGCGCAGGTCGTTCCACAGCTTCCAGTCCCGGTCCAGACGCCCCGGTTCCAGCGCTGCGCGCAGGCGGCCCAGATCGCGGCGGAACTCCTTTTCCGCTGTCGCGTTCAGCCCCGGGGCCAATGCGCCCCCGGGATGGGCGTCCACCAGGGCCGCGACAGCCTGCCTCAGCCGGTCGCGGATCGGCGTGGGATCGGCGGCCACCGGCCCCCATAGGGCACGGATGCGGGCGCAGCCTTCGGGCGCCAGACGGTCGGACAGACCGGCCCCGCCCAGGCCGCGCAGAAGCGCGATCATGTCCAGAACGCGGCGCCGAAGGCCATCTTCGGTACTGGTAGAGAAAGTTGCAGCATGGCCGAAACGATCGGGATCGGCCGCTATCTCATCAAGGATCGGGCAGCGTGCCAGTTCCTGACGGATCAGCAGGTCCTGCTCTGCCTCGTGCAGCAGGCGGGGTTGAGGGGTGGCACCGGAGGCAAGCGCATGTTCCGTCATCAGCCGCAGGCCAAGGCTGTGGATGGTCGAGACATAGGCCCGCTCCACCGCCATCGCCTCCTCGACCATCCCGGCGGCAAGCAGGCTTTGCCTTATGCGGCCCGACAGTTCGGCGGCCGCGGCCTCGGTGAAGGTGACGGCGAGGATGCGGTCGGGGCGCACAACCTTATCCTTGACCCATTCGGTCAACTGGGTCTGGATGCGGTAGGTCTTGCCCGCGCCCGCGCCTGCCGGGACGATGGTCAGGGTCATGGCGCCTCCTCCTCCTCGTCGGGCTGCAGGTCGATCGACAACCCCTCGACCATGAAGCGGCGCAGAAGGGGGCTCGCATCCAGCGCATAGGCGGTCAGGGCGGCTGTCTTGCCGAAGGCCGCTTCATCCTCGGTGCCGTTCAGGCGGATTGATCCGCCCCCAACCTCGGCCAGCCGGGTCTGCAACAGCGCAACGGCCCTGGCCGAGATGTCGCCCTCCACACCTTCCACCCGCCCGCCCGGGGCGGGATCAAGGCCGCTGGCCAGCACGGTCCCGTCGTTCAGAAGGTGATAGGCGATCGCTGGGCTCTGCCCGGCTAAAAGGTCCAGCCCGTCGCCCTCGGCCCTGATCGGGCGGGCCAGCATCGCGCGGTAGAGGCCGATCTGCAGGTCCCAGCCTGCACGCATGCGCACGCGTCGCCGGGTCGATCCGCTTTTCTTGTGGTCGACGATGACCAGCCGCCCGTCGCCCAGTTGCAGGATGCAATCGGCGCGGCCGCGGATGTCGATGCCGTGGGCGTTGCCTTCCAGCCGGAACTCGTTCTTCAGGATGCGCGCCCCGGTTTCGATCAGGATTCCATGCCAGATCTGTGCGGCGCGCAATGCCTCGCGTCGCAGGGTTTCGCGCTCCAACTGCCATTCGGCAGCGGCCAGAAAGGGCGCGTGACGGGCGATGCCTTGGGCCAGATGCGTTTCGGTCAATCCGGGCAGGTCGGCCGGATCGGGCAAGGCCGCGTCTGGCGCAAAGACGTGTTCCAGCACGTAATGCGCCAGGGTGCCCGCCAGCATAATGTCAAGCGTTTCGGGCGCCCAAGGGATGTCTGTTGCATCGGTTTCGCCGAGGAACCATGCCAACGGGCTGACCAGCAGCGTCTCTAGCCGCGAGGGCGACTGCGGCTTGGCCCGACCCGTCTCGTCCTCATGCAGGCGAAGGAGGTCGCGGCGGCCAAGGTGGACTATGCCACCCTCGGGCATTGGCGCGACAGGGGCGGGCAGGGGCGGAACGCTGCGATGGGCCGTTGGCCAACTGACCGGGGGCTGCGCGGTCAGGTCCTGCACCAACCCTTTCTCGCCCCCCTCCAGCAGTCGGGCGATCAGCGACAAAGTCATCGGCGGGGCCAGCGGGCGGCCCATGCCGTCACGCTGCGCGCAAAGAAAGGTGGCGCTGGCCGAGGCCGCCCCGATCTGCCGCGCGAACAGGGCAAGGCCCCGGCGCAGGGCCGCCTCTCGGCTGGGCAGGTGAAGGCCAAGGGTGTCGCGGATCAGGGCGACTTCGCTGTCCAGAAAGAACGGCGATATGGGAACGCCCGATGGATAGGCCCCTGCGGCAAAGCCGGTCACGATGAGATGCCGCGCCCCGCGCCATGGCAGGTCCGACGCGGGCAGAAGGCTTACGCCGTTGAGAAGGCGCAGGCCGGGTGGGGCTGACGGGGCGGACGGGGTTGCCAGCCGAGACAGTGCCCGCCAGTCCGGCGCGCCATCGCCCACCGACGCTTGCAAGCGGCGCAAGAGGCCCTGCGCGGTGCTGCGGGCTGGTTCCAGTCCGAGCGGGGCGGTCAGGCTTTCGGCCAGCAGGCCCAGCTTGAAGGCCAGTTGCGCGCCCGTGGTTGCGCCCGCCCGCAAAGCCTCCCAAAGCGTAGCAGCCTTGTCCTGCAACAGGTCCGCCGCCTTTGGCTTGTAGTTCCCACGCATCAGATCGCGCGCCAGGGCAGCCCCAGTGGCTGCGGGCCACGGCATCAGGGGCAGGACAGCAAGACTGGCCAGCGCCATTGCAGGCGCAGGCGGGCGCAAGCATCGCAGCGCCAATGTCGCGAGTTCGCCCGCCAGATCACGAAGGCCAGCGGCTTCAGGCAGGCCGGACAGGGGCACACCCTGATCGGCGAAGGCTTCGGCCAGATGGGCAAGGCGCGTCGGTGTTTCAGGAACCAGAAGGGCAATGTCAGATGCTTGCGCGGCGCGGCCATCCTCCAGCATCCGGCGGGCGAGGGCGGCGGCGAATTGCGCCTCGGCCAGGCTGTCGCGCAACGCAAAGAAACCGAGCGTTCCATCCCTGGCTACGGTCGGCGCGCCGCAGAGGAGATTGCGCTGCACATGGGAAAGGGCGCCCGCCGCTGCCCCTTGCGGCTGGCTCGCGCGCCAGGCCGCAAGCCGGGCGGACGGCGCTGATCCGTGGTGGCGGCAAAGCTGCGCGGCCAAAGCAGCCTCGGCCGGGGTCGCAAATGGATCGTCGCCAATGTCGAGAACAGGCAGCGGGGCAGCGGCCTGATCCGCGGTGCAAGATAGGACATGCCGGATCACCGACAGATCCTCGGGCAAAGTACCGGTATTGGCCCAGACATCGCGCAGGGCTTGCAGATGCCGCTTTGCCCGCGATGGGGGCAGGCGATCTGGCGTCACTGCTGCCGGATCAAGGCCGGGTGTCGCTTGCATCACCCCGCGCAGGGCCCGCTCGACCGCTCCTTGCGTCTCAGTGGGTGCGATCTGCAAGCTTTCGGCCCAGGGTGCTGAGGGGTCTGCAAGTGCCCCTCCGATATCCCAGGCATCGGCAGTTGGAGCGAGGTAGGTCTCTGACAGAAGGTCGGTCGTGACGGGCATCACTGCGCCGGTCAGCGGGTGGGCATAGAGCAGCGGATCGAGCCTCACGACAGAGCGCCGCCAGCAAAAGGGAGAGTTCCGGGCCGTGCGGGTGCAATGAAAACCAATCTCGAAAACCCAAATGACCTACGTATCAACTGATTCCCCCATAAGGCAGACCGGCCATGCCTTGACACCTGAGGCAGCTTCGCGCCCAAATGGATTTGGCGCAACCGGAACGAATGTGATGTTTGAAAATAAAGAGAAAACTGTTTCCAAAGTCCTCGAGGCCGCGCGCCGCAAGCTTCTGGATACCGGCACCCGGAACCGGCTGGTGCACGTCAACCGCGCCAATTCCCGTGCCAATTGTCTGAACGTGATCAACGAACAGGCCGACGAGGTCTTTTCCATACTGCGGGTCAACGGCCGCAAGATGCGGTTCAAGGCCCTGGGCAAGGACAAGACGGCCGGAGGACAGGAGATGCTGCTGGCCCTGCCTGAGGCTGATCTGCCGTCAACCTCCGATCGGGTCACTGACAGCTTCCTCGAGGTGCCGCTAGGGCCAGAGGCCCTGGCTCGCCGCTTGCTGCGTCTGGCGACGGATGCGCGCACGGCGGAGGAGGAACAGGGTCTCAACATCCTCTACCTCGCCATCGGGTTCCTGCGCTGGCGCGAAAGCCCGTCGTCCGAAGTGGTGCGCGAGTCCCCGCTGGTGTTGCTTCCGGTGCAACTGGTGCGGAACGAACGCACTTCGACCTACGACATTCAGACACGCGAGGATGATATCTCGACCAACCTGCCGCTGCAGGAACGCTTGCGGCAGGATTTTGGACTCCAGCTTCCCGAAGTGGAAGAGGCCGAGGATTGGGCACCGTCAGACTACTTCGCCAAAGTTCAGGATGTGATCGCGGGCAAGCCCGGATGGTCGATCGACGGCGACGGGATGCAACTTGGGTTCTTTTCATTTGCCAAGCTCTTGATGCACCGCGATCTGGACCCAGGCACCTGGCCGGTGAATGCCTTTGCGGAAAGCGATCTCTTGCGCGGGTTACTGGCCGAAGGGTTCGAAGAAGATGCGCCGATCTTTGGCCCGGACGACAAGCTGGACGACATTCTGGACCCGGCGCAGATCATCCAGGTGATCGACGCGGATGCCAGCCAGACCAAGGTGATCGAGGAAGTGCGTCGTGGTGCGAGCCTTGTGGTGCAGGGGCCGCCCGGAACGGGGAAAAGCCAGACCATCACCAACCTGATCGCGGCGGCGGCGCATGACGGCAAGTCGGTGCTGTTCGTGGCCGAAAAGATGGCAGCGCTGTCAGTGGTACATGACCGGCTTGTGCGGGCGGGACTGCGGGATATCTGCCTCGAACTTCATTCCCGCACGGCCAACAAGAAGGCGCTGGCGCAGGAACTGGGCCGGACCCTGATGGCCAGTGCCAAGGCCCTGCCCGGCGCGGCGGACCCGGCACGGCTGCGCGCAACGCGCGATCAGTTGAACCAGATCGCGGCCTTGCTGCACGATCCCTTGCCGCCGACCGCCGAGACGCCGTTCCGTGCAATTTCGGAAATCGTGGGCCATATCGGCAAGGGGGCACCGCCCCCTTCGATCCAGCTGGATGGGCTGGCCGCGTTGGACCCTGCGGCGCGCACCCGAGCGCTGGGGGCCATCGCCGGGTTCGTGACGGCGCTGGGCCGTGTGGGTTCGCCAGAGGATCATCCCTATCGCGGCACGACCGCGCTTGATCTCCAACCGACCGACCTCGCCCGGCTGGAGGGCGAACTCGCCACCGCGCTGGCGGACATAGATGCCGTGCAGGCCGAGGCTGCGCGGATTTCGCAGGCCCTTCTTCTTCCCGTTCCGCAGTCCCTGTCCGATGCGGCCGCGCTGACCGCCGGGCTGAGGTCGCTGGCAAGCCAACCGCCCGGCGCGACTGCCCTGATCCCGACCCTGTTCGATCATGCCGCCCATCCGCGCCTGGCTGAAGCGCTGGGTGCAGGGGCTGATTGGGCCGCGGCGCATAAGGCGGCGCAGGCGCAGTTTGCAGCCCCCGCCTGGAGCACCAACCTAGCCGCGTTGCGCCCGGCGCTGGTGCGCGGGCAGGCCTCGTTCTTTTCGCGCCTCTTTGGCGGCTATCGCCGGGCATCAGCCGAGTTGGCAAGCCTTCTGACTGGCGCCTTGCCGAAGCCCCCGTCTGAGCGGTTGGCCCTTCTTGACCAACTAGCTGACGTGCAGGCTCGCCGAGCGCGGCTGGCTGAGGAGGAGCCTTGGCTGCAAGCCACCCTTGGCCCCGAATGGCGCGGCGAACGTACGTCCTTTGCCGAGGTTCAGGCTGCCGCGCATTGGCTGGCGGCGGTGCGGCGGGCAGGGGCGTTCAACACTGCCGCGCAGCTTGTCGCGTCGCTGGGCGCGCTGCCCGATCCGGGGCGCGCGGCTGCGGACCTGACGGCGCGCATCACGGCGTGCCACGACCGCATCGCGGCCCCGATTGCCAGGTTGCGGCTTGATCTGCCACAGGCCGGGCTTGGGGTGGACATCGACACATCGCCTCTCGGCGAACTGCGGGCCGCCTTTGCGCAGATGGCGGCCGATCCGTCGCGTTACGGGGACTGGGCAGGGCTTGCCCGGTCCATCGCCGCGGCTGTGGGCGCGGGGGCTGGCAGCATCGTGGATGCGGTCTCCGAGGGCCGGGTGGAACCGGAGCGGGCCGAACAGGAGTTCGCCTATGCCTGCGCCGAGGCGCGTTGGAATGCCGCTCGAACCGCCCGCCCTGATCTGAACCTTTTGCCGCAACTTGACCGGCACGAACTGGTCACGTTGTTCCGCGATCTGGAAAAGGACCGGATCGAGGCGACCAAGACGCTGATCCTGTCGAACCACTTTGCCCAGATGCCGCGCGGCACGGTGGGCGAGATGGGTGTGATCCGGGGCGAGATTGGGCGCAAGAAGGGGCATAAGCCGATCCGCTGGGTGATGAAGAACGCAGGTTCTATGGTTCAGCGGATCAAGCCCGTGATGCTGATGAGCCCGATCTCTGTCGCGCAGTTCCTGCCGCCGGGCGGCGTGACCTTCGATCTTTTGGTGATCGACGAGGCCTCGCAGATCCGGCCCGAGGATGCGCTGGGCGTGATTGCACGCGCCCGGCAGATCGTCGTGGTCGGCGACCAGAAACAGCTTCCGCCTACGTCCTTCTTCGACCGCCTTGTCGATGATGTGGAGGAGAACGACGAGGACGAGGAGGCTACCGTCGGCGCCACCGCCGCCGATATGGAAAGCATCCTGTCCTTGTGCGAGGCGCGGGGGCTGCGGCAGCGCATGCTCGAATGGCACTACCGGTCGCGCGATCCGTCGCTGATCCGGGTGTCGAACGCCGAATTCTACGGCGACGGGCTGGTCCTGCCGCCATCGCCCCTCCAGCTTGACCCGGACTATGGGCTGAAGTTCCGCCGGGTGCCAGGCGTCTATGCCCGCGGCGGAAGCGGACTGGGGCGGCAAGGGACCAACCGCATCGAGGCCGAGGCGGTGGTCAAGGCGATGGCCGACCATGCCCGCGCCTGGCCCGACCTGTCGCTGGGTGCCGTGGCCTTTTCCAAGGCCCAGGCCGACATGCTGACCGAGGTGCTGGAACTGCACCGTCGCCGCGACCCGGTTCTGGACGCCTTCCTGCGTGAGGGAAAATCCGAGGACGTCTTTGTCAAGAACATCGAGAACGTGCAGGGCGACGAGCGCGACGTGATCCTGATTTCCGTTGGATACGGCCCGCAGGAACCGGGCGGGCGGCTGTCGGCCATGACTTTCGGCCCGGTGAATGGGGAGGGCGGCGAGCGGCGGCTAAATGTTCTCTTCTCGCGCGCCCGCGTCCGGTGCGAGGTTTTCGCCTCTTTCGATCCGGGCGATATCGACCCGTCGCGCGTCAGCCGCGATGGGCCGCGCGTGCTGAAGCGCTTCCTCGACTATGCCAAGACCGGGATTATGGACGTCCGCGCCCCCACAGGGCTAGAGGCTGATAGCCCGTTTGAGGAGGATGTGGCTGCGGTCATCACCTCGCTGGGGTTTCTGGCGGATACACAGGTCGGCAGTGCGGGGTTCCGCATCGACATCGGCGTGCGCCACCCGGACCGGCCGGGGCAGTACCTAATCGCCGTGGAATGCGACGGTGCCGCCTATCACAGCGCCTTATGGGCGCGGGAACGCGACCGGCTGCGGCAGGACATTCTGGAAAACCTCGGTTGGCGGTTCCACCGCATCTGGAGCACCGACTGGTTCCATCACCGCAAGCGCGAGATCGAACGGCTGAAGGCTGCGCTGGAACATGGGCGCGAACAGATCGAGACCGGCATCCGCGTGCGCGGCGCCAATCATGCCAGCGCGCGTCCCCTGATCGAAGCAACTGCCGAACCAGAGCAGGGGCCGATCGATATCGATCACCTGACCATCAAGATGCCTGCTTATGTCCGGGCCGAGCTTTCGGTCCGATCTAGTGTCGAGCCGCATGAGGCCCCAGTCGCCCAACTCGCAGAGCTTGTGAGCAAGATAGTGGCCATCGAAGGTCCTATCCATATCGACGAGGTCGCCCGCCGGATCACGACGGCCTTCGGCAAGACCAAGGCGGGAAGCCGGATTGTCGAGGCTACGGGCAGGGCAGTTAGGCAAGCGCTTCGGCAGGACCCCATTCTGATGCAGGACGGCTCCTTCCTGATGACACAGGCGCAGGCGGCGGCCCCCCCTGTAAGAGATCGCTCGGCTGAAACAGGCAGCCTGCTGAAGGCTGCCTATATTCCACCATGCGAGATTGTGGCGGCCGCGGCACTTGTGCGGCAGGAAAGCGGGGACGTTGACAGCGATGACCTCATCCGCGCAATCGCCCGGCTTTTGGGGTTCCTGAGGGTCGGAAGCGAATTGTCCACCGTGATCGCAGAGGCTGTGTCCGAATAGGGCGACCGCCTTTTGCCAGACGCAACGATGTAAGTCACAGCCCATTGCAGGGCTGTGGCCTTCGAAGTGTCGCTGCCGCCTTCAGGGTTGTGAAGGCGGCAGTGTCCTCGCTATCTGGGCTTCTGACACTGCCATCGAAGGACCACTTCGAAACCGCGCTCCGATCCTGATCCGCCCCGTGGCGATGGCCTTGCGCACGGCGCTTTCGTGCACCCCGCGCAAGGCGGTATAGGCGCGCCGCGACAGCCCCATTCTGCGATATTCTCCAATTAAGTCAGTGATTTGGACTTGCTCTTCGGACGGTCTCGGCAATGTCTGCGACACCTTGAAACGGAGGTTTCCGATGCCCGCCAAGACCCACGCCATCACCGGCCACGAGGCCAATTGCCTCGCCGCCGCCGACCATTTCATCGCCTGCCGCGGGTCCAAACCCGCGACCCGCATCCGCGCCCGGTTCGACCGGATCGATCAGGCCGAAGCCTTTGCCGCGACCTTCGGCGACAGCCGCACGATGATCTACGCGGTCACCGCCGAAGGCCGCTCCGCCCACATCAAGAACGCCTGAAGGAGGCCCCGATGTTCACCAACCTCTCCGCCGTCCAGATCAACCGCCTCGCCCAGCGCCTGAGCGAGGCGCCCTTGGGGCGCAGCGCCAGCGTGGCCGCGGCCGCCGAACGGTTAGAACGGTTGCTGGCCGCCAGGATCGGGGCGGATCGCGCGCTGAAGGCGGTCAAAGCGATCCTGACCGCCCCGGGCTTGGAGACAGCCGCAGGGCGGCTGGCGGCTGAGATCGACGCATGCGAGCAAGACGCCCCGGCAGAACCGGCGCCGCCCTTGGACACCCCGGAACCGGCCGCTGAATTGGCCGCGATTGCAGAAACCGAACTCGCCACCGCGCCCAGCGCCCCGCGTCGCCGCCGGGATACTGATCTCGAAGCAAAGGCCCGGCAGGGCGAATTGCCACCGCCGCCCGATTTCTCCGCTCCGACCCATGCCCGCTTCCGTGCCAAGCTGGCCGCGCTGGTGGAAATGGCCGGGAAAGCTGATGCCACCGGCCTTCGCGCCGTGCCGATCAACCCGGTTTCGTCCAGCCCCAAGGCGCTGGCCCGCTATCGCGACCTTGTTGTGATGGCGATCGAGGCTCGTGAGGGCCGGGCATGAAGATTATCCGCAGCTTCGAGCCCGGCGACCGCTATCGCTACGATTTCGACCTCTGCACCTGCGCCCGGGGATGGGCGCAGGTTGACACCGCGCAGGATGCTTCGTGGTTCGGCACATGTGAACTGCGACCCCTGATCTGTGTTCATGATCTCTGGCGGGCCAAACTTGTGGATCGCCTCGTTCAGCGCCTCGACGCAGAAGTCCGCCTCCAGCGTGTTGGAGATGCGCCAGGCCAGCACCTTCCGAGTAAACCAGTCCATGATGGCGACGAGATAGAGGAAGCCCTTTCGCATGGGCAGGTAGGTGATGTCGGCGCACCAGACCTGGTTGGGATCGAAGGAGGCCAGGCGGGCGGCGGTGGCGATCGCTTCGATCGCGCCGGGGATCTCGGCGCCGAAGGGGATCAGGCTGGCGCCGGTGTTGCGGCAGTATTCGCTGGCCCGGGATTGCACGACCGAGAGATAGCCCGGGCCGATCGGCACTACCTTGGCGCCGAGGCGGGCGGCCTCAAGCGTGCGGGGATGCGGCCGGGTGCGGGCGGCGACGAAGATCGTGGCGCGCTTGCCCAGGCGACGGGCAACGGTGGCGATCGCCGTCTGGGCGCCACCTTCGGGCGGGCTGGCATAGACGGCTTCCTGCACCCCGTCGAAGACCTGCGCGATGAAGCGGGCCTTCCCGGTTCGCTGGCGTCGGTCGCCCTGCGCGGGGCCGATCTTGCAGCGCATTTCCTGCAGAAGGTGGAAGGTTTTGTCGCCGTAATCGCCGGGCGCTGGCGCGGGATACACGAGGGCTATGAACAGGCTATGGCTGCGCATCATGTGGCCACGACTGACGCGGAAGGTCAGAAGGCGCTAAGGCGGGCAAATGGCCGGATGCGCGACAAGAAGCTGTATCTGGACCGGTTTGTGGTCGAGGCGATGTCGCGCGCAGCCGTGATTCCGACCTACAGCTTCCCGGTTCACTCCATTCATCTGGAAATCGTGACCGATCAGCAATCGCACGGCGATCAGGGCCGGGCACTGCAACTGGACCGGGACGCAAGTCTCGCCATCGCGGAATATGCCCCGGGTGCCGAGGTGGTAGCGGGGGGCCGCATCTGGACCAGCGAAGGCATTGCCCGCAAGGCCGCGATCGGTGGCGGCGATGCCTGGACTGAAAAAGGCTATTACCGCATCTGTCCATCTTGCAACCATGTGCAGATTCACGACGACCGTGAAGATTTTGACGAAACCTGCCCGCAATGCGGGGCGGGCCAGCAAGGGCTGAAGGTGCGTTTCATTGAACCCTTCGGCTTCCTGACCTCCTACACCGGGCGCATGGGGCGCGACCCCGGTTCATCCCGCCTGCGTGTGCGCCCTGTGGATGAAGCGCGGCTGCTGACCCGCGCTATGGACGAGGATTTCGGTCCCTCAGACCTGAACGGGGTGATGAGCTTCTTTGCTCCTGCTGTGCCGCGCAGCGGGGAAAAACCGGGGCAGATGTTCATCGTGAACCGCGGGCCGCAGGGCAAGGGCTACCTATGTTGCCCGCGCTGCGAATTCGCCATGCCCGCCCCACGCGATCTGGCGCACGGGGCCGAGGTGCAGAAGCGCCACGACAATCCGCGAAGCGGCGAGACCTGTCCGGTTGACAAGCTGGGGTGGCCCGTCGATCTGGCCCACATCTTTGAAACGGATCTGCGGGCAATCCGCTTTTCCACACCCTTGCCCGATTTCGGGCGCAAGAAGGAAAGCGAAACCCGAGAGGCGCGCGAAGGCTTTGTCCGAACGCTCTCGGAGGCGCTGAGGCTGGCGGCGACCGACCTTTTGGAGACCGATCCCCGGGACATCCGAGCCACGGCCGAGATTCCGACTGGGCATCCTTCGGTGATCCTATCGGATGCCGTGCCGGGCGGGGCAGGTTATTGCCGCCGCCTGCTGGCCGACGACGAGCCGCGCTTTTCGGCGCGCGCCTTGGTCGGCCGTGCCTTGCAGATTCTGGAATGCCCCAGTGGCGATACCTGCGAGACAAGTTGCCCGCATTGCCTCAACGATTTCTCCAACCAGCAGCACTGGGACAAGTTGAACCGCCATCCGGTGCGTGCCTGGCTTTCGGGCGTACTGGCCCAGACGCAGCCGCGGCCCGCGCAGGCGCCGGCGGATGTGGTGCCGATTGCCAATACGGCAGCCGAAACGATTGGCCTGCGTTTGCAGGGGGCCAGCTTGGTCATTGTCGCGGCGCGGGCTCTGTGGGGAGCGCAGGAGCACGAACAAGCGGCGGCAAGCCTGCGGGCCCTGCGCCGCTGGCTGGACGATGACCGGGCGCGGAAGGCCTATTTCCTGATCCCGGACACTGCTGATATGGCTGGCGCAGGGTCCACGGGCCTTGACCGGCGTCTGGTGGATGGCTTGGTCGAGTATGAGCGGAACGCGCAGATCGAGGTTCATCTGTCCCGCGCCGATCGTCTGGCCGCGGCGCCGCGGCTTACGGTGGTGAAGCAAAGCGCGGCAGAGGAGTTCTGGGCTGATGTCGGGGCGCCCCCGGTGCTGGAGGGGCCTTTAGGGGGCGTGTCGCATTTCGGGCGCAGGGCGCTGGCTGAAAGCTGGATCGGCTGCAACATCCGCGAGCTTTCGGTGCGCAAGGGCGTGCTTGAGGCGTTCAACGCCCGCATCCGCCGCTTTGACTATCGCCCGGGCACGCCGCGCGATCTTAGCCCTGTGTTCGATGCGGTGTCGGGCCGGCAGGTCGATCTTCACATCGAAGACCCGTGGTGCCTTGCCCGACCGCTGCAACGCGAAAAGCTGGAAGCCTTCCTGACGATGCTGAAAAAGCAAGGGGTGCAGGTGCGCCGGCTGACGCTGGTGTGGGAGCCGGCAAATACCCCCGACCTGCCGCCGCGCGATCAGATAGAGGCGGCGGAACAGCACCTTGGCCGGAAGGGGCTGTTCGCCCAGCTTCGCCCTGAACCATCGGACCGCAACCGCCGCCGCCATTTCCATGACCGGTTTGTGGAGGCCACCACGGTGGATGCGCTTGCCCCGCTGAAGGCACGGTTCGACATCACCGCCGGGATCGACAATCTTATGGCGCTACAAAAGGAATGCGCCGTTTTCCTGACCGTCGAGCGCCTGTAACCGTGGTGCAACTTGAACTGCGACTACTCTGTTGGAACCTGTGTTCGGGTTGCTTATGCTGGGATGAAGCAGGTACCTCCGGCGGTCGCGCAAAGAAGCCCGGTTGGGTGAATGTGTCTGCCACCGGATTTCTGTGGCAAAAGCCTACTTTCGCGCCAAGCTGACTGCGCTCGCAAAATTGGCTTGGTCAGCCGACGAAAGCGGGCTGCGTGCTAGCGTAGCGCACTCGGCCTCATCCAGCCCTAAGCGCAGGCTCTCGCCACTGCGACCTCACTGTGCTGGTGGTCGAAGCTCTGGGGGCGCACATGAAGATCATTCGCAGCCTCAGTCAATCCTTGAGGGCGGGGTTCGAAACCTTGGGGCTGGGCTAAATGTTGTTTTGTCAGCAAATCCGTGTGCCCGCGGTCGAACCGGTATTGGTATCGCGCGCTACACCAGCCTTGAAAACGTATCCGGGATACGCCATCTTGTCGTGAGGAGGAATGCGTCCGATGTCGGTTCAGGAGCGGATCAAGCGGTACAAGTCAACGGGCGGGGCAGCGGGCCTTGTCCGGGTCGAAGTCTTGGTGCCGTCCGAAGACCGTGCGCAGATACTCGCCAAGGCCGCAGAGCTTCGGGCGCGCCACCGTGCCCTGAAGCCCGTGCCCAAAGCAGGAGCCGTCAACCGCGAGACGGTCAACGACCGAGCAAAGCTGATATTGCACCGTCTGGTCGCAGGGCATCTGCGCCGCAGTGACCAGCTTCTGGTGGAAGCTCGGCAGCGCTTCAAGGCCATGCCGCAGCCGGTGCCCGACTATGTTCGGGACTGGCTCGAAATCCTTGACCAACCTGTCGACGTGGTCGCAGAGCTGATCGTGAAACGATCGGGCGCTCTGACGCGGCTTCGCACGGCCTCTCCGTTCCAGCTATCAGCCGACTATGACGACCCTGCTTGGCGCCGTCGCGTCTGGCAGAAGGCAAAACTCGGTGCGGCCAAGTGAGGCCTTTCCGCGATCGAGACGACCTTTTGCGCGCGGCACGTTCGGTTGCAGAGCATTTCCAGGCCGACCGTGTCATTGTCGTCGGCAGTCAGGCCATTCTACTGACATGGCCCGACGCTCCAATGGCACTGAAGATCACGCCCGAGATCGACCTCTATCCTGCAAACAACCGGGAATGGGAGGCGCGGAATCCGGGGCTCGAAGCATCTGAGGAAATCAGCGCGCTATTCGGCGAGATGTCTGCATTTCATCAGAGGTTTGGCTTTTATCTGGACGGTGTTGATGAGAACACGGCCCAGATGCCGCCGGACTGGATAGCGCGCGCGGCGACCGCCGAGATCGACGTCTATGGCCGGACCGCGGTCATCGTTTGCCCGGCAATTGAGGATGTGGTCGTCTCAAAACTCCACCGCCTTGCCGAAAAGGACCTGGACTTTATCCGGGAATGCATTGCTGCCGGGCGCGTCGAGGTTCCTTCGGTTCTTGCGGGCCTGCGCGCGACAAAGCCAGACCCAGCTATTCTTTCGCGGGCACAAAGCCTGCTTGAGGGAATGGGCAAGCGCTGAACCCTCCTCGAACCCCACCTTTGTCAGCGGCGCTCTGTTCCAGATTGGACCCGGACGAGCCCATGCGCGGCGAGGCACAACTTCCAAGCCTGCGCGTCGAGTACCAATCGGCCGGCAAGAGTGCGTCCGCAGCTGCGCAGTTCTTAAACAGCTGGGGTGGATGTCGTTCTTGGTTAGGGCAACCTGCAACTGGGAAACGCGCGGCCGAAATCGCTGACCTGCGTGTCGTGTTGCGTCCCAAACCCTTCCTTGCATCCTGGAGTAGCAAGGTTATCAATAAGTTGATGAATAGTTTAGCACCAGAAGCCTGAGTTTGCCCCCTGACGCCTCCTCTTTCCTGTCGCATTGCGTCTCGGTTGATCTGGAGGTCGATCCGAAGTCTGCACGGCTTTTCGCCTTCGCAGCGGTACGGGGTGAACGGGCAGTGGTTCACAAAGGGGCTGCGCTAGAGCCCGCTCTGGACTGGCTGGAGGCGCTGTGCGACGGGGCGGCGCATCTGGTGGGTCACAACATCCTGCGGCACGATCTGCCGCATTTGGTGGCCAACCGGGCACGGCTTGCGGCGCTGGGGGCGGCGGCCATCGATACGCTCTGGCTGAACCCCTTGGCCTTTCCGCGCAATCCATATCACCATCTGGTCAAGCACTATCAGGACGGGCGGCTGCAGGTCGGGCATGTGAATGACCCCGAACAGGATGCGCGGCTGGCTCTGCAGGTTCTGGCGGACCAGATCGCGGCCTTCACCAGGCTGGGGGAGGAGGCGCCGGATGCGGTGCTTGCCTATCACCATCTGACGACGCGGGGCGAGGCCTCGGCCGGGTTCGATGGGTTGTTCCAAGCCTTGCGCGGTCCTGCGCCGGGTGAAGCTGCTGCCCATGCCGCCATCTGCCGCCTGCTGGACGGCCGCGCCTGCAATCATCGGCTGGAGCAGACCTTAGGTCGCCTGTCCGATCCGCGCAACGGCTGGCCAATGGCCTATGCGCTGTCGTGGATTTCGGTGGCGGGCGGGGACTCGGTCATGCCGCCCTGGGTGCGGCTGCAGTTTCCGCAGGCGGGGCGGATCGTGCGGCACTTGCGCGATACCAATTGCGGCGATCCGGGTTGTGCTTGGTGCGCAGAGAAGAACAACCCGAATGCCGCGCTGGAACGCTGGTTCGGTTTTCCGTCCTTCCGCCCGCAGCCTGTCGATGACATGGGCCGCCCGTTGCAGGAGCGGATTGTGGCCGAGGCGATGGCGGGCAAATCGGTGCTGGGCATCCTGCCCACCGGCACCGGCAAATCGGTCTGCTACCAGATTCCGGCGCTGTCGCGGTTTGACAAGACCGGAGCGCTGACGGTGGTGATCTCGCCGCTGGTCGCACTGATGGCCGATCAGGTGCAGGGGCTCGCGCGAGCGGGGATATCGGCGGCGGTCACGGTGAACGGCATGCTGTCGCTGCCGGAACGTCATGACGCGCTGGAAAAGGTGAGGATGGGCGATGCCGCGATGCTGCTGATCTCGCCTGAACAGTTGCGCTCGCCGTCGATCCGCACCGTGCTGCAACAGCGCGAGGTCGGGCTGTGGGTGCTGGACGAGGCGCATTGCATCAGCAAATGGGGCCATGATTTCCGGCCCGACTACCGCTATGTCAGCCGCTTCATCAGGGAATTCTCGGGCGATAGCCCAGCCCCCGTCCTGTGCCTTACCGCCACGGCCAAGCCGGAAGTGGTGCGCGACATCCGTGACCACTTCCAGACCCGCCTCGGGGTAGACCTGATGCTTCTGGATGGGGGTGCCGTGCGCACGAACCTGTCATTCGCGGTTCTGCCCACGCAGAAGGCGACCAAGCTGACCGACATCCTGTCGGCAATCGAGGCGAACCTTCCGCCCGAAGGCGCCTCGGGGGCTGTGGTCTATTGTGCAACACGTGGGGCGACGGAAAGGGTAGCGGAGTTCCTGAAAGGGCAGGGGCTGGCGGCTGATTACTTCCACGCAGGGTTGCCGCCCGACCGCAAGCGCGATGTTCAAGAGGCGTTTCGCACCGGCCAGTTGCGAGTGATCGCCGCGACCAACGCCTTTGGTATGGGGATCGACAAGCCCGATATCCGGCTGGTCGTTCATGGCGACATTCCGGGCTCCCTGGAAAACTACCTGCAAGAGGCAGGCCGCGCCGGTCGGGATCGCGCGCCCGCCAATTGTGTGCTGCTGTTCAGCCCCGAGGATGTGGAGCGGCAATTCTCGCTGTCGGCGCGTTCGCGTCTGGCCCGGCATGAGATCGGCGCGATCCTGAAGGCGTTGAGGCGGATGGAAAAGCACAAGTCGGGCGAAGTGGTTGCCACGCCGGGCGAGATCGTGCGCGAGGAGAAGGATCAGGAGTTCGAGCGCGACAAGACCACCGACGACACCCGCGTGAAAACCGCCGTGGCCTGGCTGGAGGAAGCGACGCTGCTTTCCCGCGAGGAGAACCGCGTGCAGGTGTTCCCGTCATCGCTGCGCATCCGGTCGGTGGATGAGGCGGCGGCGATTTTGGAAAAGGCGCAGATCACCGGTGTCAGGCGCACGCAACTGATGGACCTTGTGCGCCACGTGATGAACGCGCCTGTCGATGCCGGGGTTTCGACCGATGACCTAACGGGCGCTTGCGGCTTGTCAGGGCGCGCGTTGCACCGGGCCTTTGCCGATCTGGAGGCGTTGGGCATCGCCAGCAACGACACGGGCATCACGGTCTATGTGCATCTGGGGGTAGAGGATGCCTCGGCCCGCCGTCTGGATCAGGCCGCCCGTCTTGAGGCCGACCTGATCGCCATGATGCACGAGGCGGTGCCGGATGCCGAAGGGTCCGAGGCGCAGCCGTTGAACCTGACCGAAACCTGTCAGGCCCTGCGCGACAAGGGCCACGCCCAAGTGCGCCCCGATCTGGTGGAAACGGCCTTGCGTGGCATGGCGCAAGACGGGCGCGATCAGGATGGCGGGCGGGGGAACCTGACGCTCCGCAAGGTCAGCCGGAATACGATCTTCGTGCGGCTGGAACGGTCATGGCCCGTGGTCGCCCGTACCGCCGATCTGCGGCGGCAGGGGGCGCAGGCGTTACTGACCCATCTCACGGGTAAGGTCGCCAAAGGCACGCGCGGCAAAGATATTCAGGTCGAAACCACCCTTGGCGCGATGCTGGATGCGCTGAACGGCGACGCGCTGCTCAGGGCCGAGGTCAAGGACATGACCCGCCTGATGGACCGGGCGCTCTTGTGGCTGCACGAGCAGCAGGTCGCCACCCTGGGCCGGGGCCTGACGGTGTTCCGCCCGGCGATCACGGTGCATCTAAACCCCAAGGGTGGCCCCTTCACGGTGCAGCACTTCGCGCCGCTGGAGGAACACTACTCCGAGACAACGATCCAGACCCATGTGATGGCCGCCTATGCCGAGAAAGGGCTGGAGGCGATGGATCAGGCCCAGCGCCTGTCTGAGGATTACTTCGTGCTGGACCGCGACGCCTTCCTGCGTCGATGGCTGCCGGGACGCGGCACGGAAATCCGGAGGCAGACCACCGGCACCTCATGGCGGACGATTGTCGATGCGCTGGACAACCTGGTGCAAGCCGAGATTGTCCGTGATGATCGCGAACAGACCAACGTGCTGGTGCTGGCCGGGCCGGGGTCGGGCAAGACACGCGTGTTGGTGCATCGCATCGCTTACCTCGTCCGAGTGAAACGCGAAGACCCGCGCGGCATTCTGGTGCTGACCTACAACCGCCATGCCGCCGCCGAGATCCGCGAACGCCTGCGCCGCCTGATCGGGGATGATGCGGCCGGGGTGACGGTCTCCACCTGCCACGCGCTGGCGATGCGGCTGATGGGGGCGAGCTTTGCAGGCGATCACGAAGGCCCCCGCGACTTTGACGGGATCGTCATGCAAGCCGTGGCCTTGCTGCGCGGGGATGGTCTGACCAAGGTAGAGGCCGAGGCGCTACGCGAGACGCTGATCCAGGGCTATCGCTGGCTCTTGGTGGACGAGTATCAGGACATCGGCCCCGAGGAATACGCCCTGATCGGCGCCGTGGCGGGGCGGTCGCTTGAGGACGACCTGCGCATCAGCCTCTTTGCCGTGGGCGATGATGACCAGAATATCTACGCCTTCGCTGGGGCCAGTATCGATTTCATCCGAAGGTTCGAAGCCGATTACTCCGCCAAGCCTGTCTGGCTGACCGAGAACTATCGCTCGACCGCCCATATCATTGCGGCGGCCAATGCCGTGATCGCTCCCGCTGCTCAGCGCATGAAGGCGGGTCACGATATCACGGTGAACCGCGCCCGCGCCAAGGTGATGTCGGGCGGCGCTTGGGCAGCGCTGGACCCGGTGTCGCAAGGGCGGGTCAGCCTGCTGGATGCGGGCGGTGATGTCGCGCAGGCGGTGGCTGCACTGGACGAACTGCAGCGCCTGTCCCAGCTCGACCCCGATTGGTCATGGCGCCGCTGCGCCGTGATTGCCCGCGACTGGCGGCGGCTTGAACCCGTACGCGCTTATGCCGAGGCGCTGGGAATCCCCATCGACATGGCGAATGAGAAGCCGCTTACCCTGTGGCGCATGCGCGAGATGCAGGGCTTCGTTCGTACCCTGTTGGCAGATCGCACCCGGCTGCTGACCATCTCCGATCTGGTCGCGATCCTGAACGCGCAGCCGCAATCCCGCTGGACCGACCTGATCGGCGAAGGCATTGGCACCCTCGCACGGGAACTGGTGGAAAAGGCCGCCCCGGTGCCCGACATCGTGCAATGGTTCGGCGAATGGGCGCGGGATGTGCGGGGCGAACAGCGGGGGCTGCTACTGATGACGGCCCATCGCGCCAAGGGTCTTGAGTTCGATCATGTCGCGATCCTGAACGGCGGCTGGGATCGCCCCTCGCGCGGCGAAGATGCCGACGCCCCGCGCCGCCTGTTCTATGTCGCCATGACGCGGGCGCGGTCCACGCTGACCGTACTGACCGACGGACCGCATGCCTTCGTGCAGCCCGGTGACGCTGTCCTGTCCCGCCGCGTCACTCCCGATACCGCCGCCCTGCCGCGCGTCCGCCTGCGCTATGTGCCGCCCGATCCGAAGCTGGTGGACCTGTCCTTTGCCGGGCGTCTGCGGCCGGATGATCCGTCGCTGGCGGCCATTGCAGCCGCGCGTCCCGGCGACCCGGTCCACCTAATCCGCGACGGCGACCGCTGGCGGATGGAGAACGCCCACGGCCAGACCCTTGCCCGCCTCTCCCGCGCCTTCGCCCAGCTCGAGGGCACCACCTTCCTGCGCGGCGAGGTTGCGGCCATTCTGCACTGGCGGCGCGAGGATGGGGATGAGGACTATCACCGCCTGCTCCGCCGCGACGCATGGGAGGTGGTCCTGCCCGAACTGGTGTTCGAAAGCCCCCAATAGATGGCAGGTCTGTTGCCCGATCACCCCAAACGGCGGCAGGTTGATTTGTAAAGCGGTTGTCTTTACATTGGTCCTGCATGTGGAGAGCACGAACATGGTCGCAGTCACACCCCAAGACGAAGCGCAGCGCCGGTCGCTGATCAACCTGCGGGTCACGTCGCGGGACAGGGACCTGATTGACCGCGCAGCCGCCAGCCTCGGCAAGAACCGGTCCGAGTTCATGATGGACGCCAGCAGGCAGGCCGCCGAGGATGCTCTGATGGACCGGCAGGCATTCCGGCTGGATGCTGCGCAGTTCGCCGCCTTCGTCGCGGCTTTGGACGCGCCGCCTGCGCCGAACGACCGGCTGCGCCGCCTGCTTGCAACCCCGGCGCCTTGGGACAAATGACCGACGGCGCGCTGCAGGCTCCCGTTCCACTGGCCGATCATCACGACGTGGAAGCGTTCGCCTCTGGCGCACCGACGCTCGATGCCTGGATCAGGCGCAAGGCGCGGGCCAATCAGGCTTCTGGCGCCTCGCGAACTTACGTCCTGTGCCGCGGCGAGAAGGTTGTGGGGTTCTATGCCCTCGCCGCTGGATCGGTCGGCCATGACCTCAGCCCCCGCAAGCTGCGACAGAACATGCCTGACCCCGTGCCGGTCATCGTTCTGGGGCGCTTGGCTGTCGATGCCAGCGAACAAGGCAACGGCCTCGGCCGTGCGCTTCTCCGCGACGCCGTCCTGCGGGTTGCCGCTGCAGCGCGCGAAGTTGGGGTTGCCGCCATGCTCGTCCACGCGCTGAACGACCGGGCGAAGGCGTTCTACGTGGCCGCGGGTTTTGAACCATTCCCGGTTGACCCGATGGTGCTGATCCTGCGGATCAAGGACATCAATGCCCTGATCGGCGATTGACCGACACAACCCCGCTTGCTCGCCATTAACGCTGCCTGTGATCTGGGCGTTGCGGATGTAGGGAGCCAGCCGGTCAACCGGGAGCATCTCGATCTGAAGCACGGGGCGGGGCCTTTCGGATGGGGTCCATGGCAAAGTGCGGCCTTAGGTGCGCACCCGCGCACCCAAATTGCGCACCCAGGGCGCGGACCCAGATTTTTGTTCTGTCACTGGCGGTTAGTCGCGCCTAGGCCCCCCGCATACGTCTCCCTTCCGGGAGAACCTAACGCGGGGGGGGCAGCCGGGAGCGGCGGCGGGAGCAGGGGTGACGGGGTTGGGGCCGAAGCTTCGCGCTTCCGACACCCTTCGCCATCTTGCCTTCTTTATGCGTCAAAACCCGGGAAAGTGTCGCGCCCGAAGTTCGACGGATCGGGCCGGTTGTCCTCGGCGTCCGCGCTGCTTTGGCGCGGGGTTGTGCGGGTGCTTGCGGTGAGAGGTTTTGCGCCCTTGCCTTTGCCCTTTGATTTATCGAGCTTTTCTAGCTTCTTCGAGATGGTCAGAAGAGCGGCCACCCAGCGCCGCCAGGCTGTCGATCGCACTACCCCGGCGCGAATACAGACCTGCCGCCAGCGGGCACCCTCGGCCCTGAGCCAGACGATCCGGGCATCCTCGGGGTTCAGCATCAGGAGCCAGTCGAAGCATTCCTCCATCCGGCTGATGGCGGCGGCGCGGCGTTGTTGCAGAACTCTGGCCGTCTAGGATTCACATTGCGAATCCATGCG
>NZ_DAIQAT010000041.1:15145-23455 GCF_036781545.1 Tabrizicola sp. | reverse complement strand
GGATCGTCAGATGCGGGAACAGGTTGAAGTGCTGGAACACCATCCCGACCTCGGAGCGCACCTTGTCGATGTTCTTCAGGTCCGAGGATAGTTCGGTGCCATCGACGATGATCGTGCCCTTCTGGTGCTCCTCCAGCCGGTTGATGCAGCGGATCATGGTCGATTTGCCCGAGCCCGAAGGCCCGGCGATGACGATCCGTTCGCCCCGGTTCACGGTCAGGTTGATGTCGCGCAGCACGTGGAAGGTGCCGTACCACTTGTTCATGTTGGTGATCTGGATGGCGACCTCGTCCGAGACCTTCATCTGGCTGCGATTGACGGCGGCAGTTTCCATGGTTTCCATGGCGGTGTCTCCTTAACGATGGTCGGTCTTGAGGCGGCGCTCGAGGTACATCGAGTAGCGCGACATGGAGAAGCAGAAGACGAAGAACACCGCACCGATGAAGATGAAGAGTTCCCAGTAGATCCCCTGCCAGTCCGAGGTCGCGCGGATCGCGCTCGCCCGGCCGATCGGATCGAGAATGCCGATGAACACGACCAGGGTGGTGTCCTTGAACAGGCCGATGAAGGTGTTCACGATCCCCGGGATCGAGATCTTCAGCGCCTGCGGCATGATGATGAGGCGCTGCGCCTTCCAGTAATCGAGGCCCAGCGCATCGGCCGCCTCGTACTGGCCGCGCGGCAGCGCCGCCAGACCGCCCCGGATCACCTCGGCCATATAGGCCGTGGCGAACAGGGTCACCATGATGATGACGCGCAGGATCAGGTCGAAGTTGGTCCCGGGCGGCAGGAAGTAGTTCAGCAGCAGCGAGGCGGTGAACAGCAGCGTGATCAGCGGCACGCCGCGGATGAATTCGATGAAGGTCACCGAGATCCATTTGATCAGCGGCATGTTCGACTGCCGGCCCAGCGCAAACAGGATGCCCAGGGGCAGCGACAGCGCGATGCCGGCGACGCCGATCACGATTGAGATCATGAAGCCGCCGAATTCGCGCGAGGGCACGCTTTCCAGTTCGATGGGCACAAGGCGGCCCAGCAGATCGGCGAGGTGCTGGACAATCGGGAAGATGCCCAGATCGAGGTTGAGCCAGCCCGGCGGGTCGAAGAACAGCGCCAGGAACAGGACCACCGCCATGCCGCTGGTCGGCACGGTGCCGAGCGGCTCGGCCGCGCGCATGATGAAGAGGCCCAGCACCGCCAGTCCCAGCAGCACCATGACCGGGCCCCAGACCGACCCGCCCCACAGTAGCCAGACGGCGGTGAACGGATAGACGACCGAGAACCACATCAGCTTGCGCGGCACCGCCGGAAAGAGGACCGGCGCGACGGCCACGATCAGCAGGACGAAGGCCAGGATCGGCCGCCAGTACAGATGCGACGGGTAGAAGCCGAACATCAACTGCAACCAGTTGACGCGGATCACCGCCCAGCAGGCGCCGCTTGCGCCATCCAGGATGGCCCGGCATTCGGTCAGCGAACTGGCGTTCCAGACCGAATTGGCCAGCCAGGGTGCCAGTTCGTAGACCAGCCCGGCGACAGCCAGCAGCGACAGCACGGTCAGGATGGCGCTCAGCCAGCCCGAGAACAGGTTCTCGCGCATCCAGCGGATGGCGCCTGTCGCGTTGGACGGCGGCTCCTCGGGCGGGAGCATGGTGTCGCGAACGAAGGCGACGGTTTGCGCATGGGTATCGCTCATGTCACCGTTCCTTCAGCTTGATGCGGTTGTTGTAGTAGTTCATCACCGTCGAGATGATCAGGCTGATGGCCAGATAGATCAGCATCAGCAGCAGCATCCCCTCCAGCTCGCGCCCGGTCTGGTTGATGGTGATCCCCCCCAGGGTCGAGCGCAGGTCCATGTAGCCCACCGCGAGGCCCAGCGAGGTGTTCTTGGTGATGTTGAGGTATTGCGAGATCAGCGGCGGGACGATGACCCGCATCGCCTGCGGCAGGATCACCAGCCGCATGGTCTTGCCCGGCTGCAGGCCCAGCGCATAGGCGGCTTCGGTCTGGCCCTTGGCGATGGCGAGGATGCCCGCGCGCACGTTCTCGGCGATGAAGGCGGCGGTATAGATGCTCAGGCCGATCCACATGGCGATCAGCGAGTTGCGCATCTGGATGCCGCCCTGGAAGTTGAAGCCCCGCAATTCGGGGTATTCGGCATGGAAGCCGAAGATCACCAGAAGCGCAGCCAGCGGCGCCAGGAAGATCAGCAGGCTTTTCCACCAGGTCTTGGGCCGGATGCCGGTGGCGTTCTGCACGGCCGTGGCATGGGCGAGGAGCCGCTTGTTCAGCCAGAAGCTGGCGACCAGCACGCCCAGGATGACCAGCCAGTTGAGCCCGGTGCCGAGGTTCGGCATGCCCAGCACCGCCCCCAGATCGAGCGAGAAGAGCGGGGCGGGCACATAGACGCCGCGGTTGGTGACGGCGACCGAGTCGAAGAGCAGCATGCTCGAGGTCGCGTTCTCGCCCCGGAAGGCCGAGGGCGCAGGCATCGATTCCGACATCACCGCCGAGACGACGATGATCCAGATCAGCACGGGGACGTTGCGGAAGGTCTCGATATAGACGGTCATCAGCCGCGCGACGATCCAGTTGTTCGAGAGCCGCAGCACGCCGGCCGCGACGCCCAGCACCGTGGCCGTGATGCAGGCCATGACCGCCAGGATCAGCGTGTTCAGAAGGCCCACGACCGTGGCGCGCAGATGCGTCGATTGCGAGGAATACTCGATCGGTCGCTGCGCGATGTCATAGCCCGCGGTGTTGAAGAGGAAGTCGAAACCGAAGGGCTTGCCCAGGGCCTCGAGGTTGGTCTTGGTGTTGTAGACCAGCCATGCGGCGCCGAACATGAGCACGAAAAGCGCGAAGACCTGGATCGTCATCGACCGGTAGCGCGAATCGTAAAGCAACATGCTCAGGCGAAACGCGGGCTGCTGAGCACCGCTGTCCATTGCCATGAAATGTCTCCCTGCATCCGTGTGGTTTTTTTTGCTGCCCGCACCTTTTGGCGTCGGGCGACACGGTTATGCGTGTTCTAGATAGGAAAACGGCGCGCGACGGGGTCGCGCGCCGGATCCGGGACCGTTAGCGGAACGGCGGTGAGTAGAGCAGACCGCCCTGGGTCCACTGGGCGTTCAGACCACGGGCCAGGCCGATCGGGGTGGCCTCGCCGATGGTGGCGGCGAAGATCTCGCCGTAGTTGCCGCCGGCGGCGATGGCGCGCATGGCCCATTGCGCATCGAGGCCGATCATCGCGCCAAGGTCACCTTCGGTGCCCAGCAGGCGGTTGATCTCGGGGTTGTTGGTGCCGGCGGCCATCTGCTCGAGGTTGGACGAGGTGACGCCCAGCTCTTCGGCGGCGACCAGCGCGTTCAGGGTCCAGCGGGCGATATCGGCCCATTGGTCGTCACCCTGGCGCACCAGCGGGCCCAGCGGCTCTTTCGAGATGATTTCCGGCAGGATCACGTGATCGCCGGGGGTCTCGAACGAGGCGCGGGTCGCGGCCAGACCCGAGGCGTCGGTGGTGTAGACGTCGCAGGCACCGGCGAGGTACTGCTGCTGGGCCTCGGCGTTGGTCTCGATCGGGACCGGCTCGTAGGTCATGTTGTTGATGCGGAAGTAATCCGCGAGGTTGAGCTCGGTCGTGGTGCCGGTCTGGATGCAGACGGTGGCGCCGTCGAGTTCGGTGGCCGAGGACACACCCAGCGCCCGGTTCACCATGAAGCCCTGGCCGTCGTAGTAGTTGACGCCGATGAAGGTGAAGCCGAGGTCGGCATCGCGCGAGAAGGTCCAGGTGGTGTTCCGGGCGAGGATGTCGATTTCGCCCGACGCCAGCGCGGTAAAGCGGGTCTGGCCGGTGGTCGGCACGAAGTTCACGGCCATCGGGTCGCCCAGGACGGCAGCGGCGACGGCACGGCAGACGGCGACGTCAAAGCCCTGCCAGACGCCATTCGCGTCGGGGGCCGAGAAGCCGTTCACGCCGGTCGACACGCCGCAGTTCAGCGAGCCACGGGCCTTCACGTCGTCGAGCGTTGCCGCCGACGCATAGCCAGCCACCAAGGCCGCCGTTGCGAGCGTCCCCAAAAATACCGATTTTTTCATAGTTACCTCTTCCTGTTGCAACCGCCCTTGCGGGTGGTCTTCCAGCCCCTCGCGGAGCCAATGGTTGCCGGTTCAGATCCGGCTGGGCATCGCCACGACAAGGAGCCGGGGCGACGAGGCGCATCGTGACGATGCTGCGTAGGCGAATTTGTGCCGATTATTATTGGCCGTCAAGTCAATCATTCCGGACGCTGATGCTTACGCAAGCGGCAAACGCGGCGGTGCTGCGCCCTGCAGAATGCGTATTTTCCCGGCAAACCTGTTGGGCGCTAACAGCGGCAGGCGGCGAAAAAACGGGCGGCATCAAGAAAGGCGGTCCGGCGGTGCAACGTCAGGCGGCTGGCCTCGTCGTCCTCGCCCCATTGCTCGACCTGCCAATCCTCATCGATTCGCGACACATCCCAAAGGGATTCCACGGGGGCGATTCCCTCGGTCACCGCCAGGCCGATGACCAGCGAGCCGGACATGGCGACCAGATCGTGAAAGGCCGTCAGCTCGAACGGGGTGAAGCGCGCCACATGAGCCCCCAGCAGGGCCAAGGTCTCGGGGTTTTGCGGGGTCGGCATGACGCCCGAGGTGATGCTCCAGCGGACGCCGAAACGGTCTGCGGACCAGGCCAGCAGCGGGTCCCATCCGGCGCGCTGACGCTCGGCCAGTTCGACCGGGGCCTCGGCCCGATAGCACAGCAGATCTGTTTCGCCGTAGGCAGTCAGCAGGCCCGCGACCTCGGCGAATTGCCCGGTCACCTTGTCCAGCGCGGCATTGGCGGCGCGGGTGGCCGGCATCGTCTCGGGCTTGACCTCGCCCGTCTGTGCGGCCCATTCCGCGGCCACCAGATCGGCCAGGGCGCGGGTCGGCAGCAGCAGCGGCGCCTTGGCCGGTGTCTTGATGGCGCGGCCGTCCAGCGCGATCCCGAACCCCTCGGGCGCCTCGGTCACGCTGACATTCTTCCAGAAGACCTTGCGTCCCCAGCCGCTCATGCCCAGAGCCCCTTCAGCGCCGCGTCCAGTTGCTCGAAGCTGTCGATCCTGAGGTCGGCGCGGCCCAGGCGCTTCAGCGGGTGATAGCCCCAGGTCACGCCGATGGCGCGGATCCCGGCGGCATGGCCCATCTCGACATCGAATTCGGTATCGCCGACGATCACCGCCTGCCCGGGGTCGATCCCCGTCTCGCGCAGGCAGGCATGGATCATCGAGGGATGGGGTTTGGACGGATGGTCATCGGCCACCTGGGTGCTGGCGAAGAGCCCGGCCAGCCCATGCGCGGCCAGCAGACCGTCGAGGCCGCGGCGCGACTTGCCGGTGGCGATGGCCAGCGTCACGGCGGGATCGGCCGCCAGCCGCTGCAGCGCCGCGCGGGCCCCGGGGAACAGCGGGCTGCCGGCCGCCCCGTTCTGCAACCTGAGGGCCTGATAGGTGGATTTGTAGGCCGCGACGAGCGCGTCGCGCCGCGCCTCGCTCACGCGCGGGGCCAGATGGGTGACGGCGACCGGCAGCGAGAGGCCGACGATGCCCTTGATCGCCTCATGCGAGGGGACCGCCATCCCCTGCCCGGCAAAGGCGGCGGTCATCGATTCGATGATGTCGGTCTGGCTGTCGACCAGCGTGCCGTCGACGTCGAAAATCACCAGGCGAGGGGTCATTCCTGCTCCTCGAACGGGTCGGCAGGAACGTCGGTCTCCTTCCATCCCATCGTCGCCCAGCTTTTCGCCATATGCGCGGGCAAGGGCGCCTCGATGGTCACGGGCTTGCCGGTGATCGGATGCTCGAAGGTGATGCGGCGCGCGTGGAGGTGCAGCTTGCGGGAAATGTCGCCGCCCAGCTGCGCGCCCCAGCCGTCGCCCAGGTTCTCCTGCCCCGAACCGCCGTATTTGCCGTCCCCGATGATCGGATGCCCGATCTCGGCCATATGCGCTCTCAGCTGGTGGGTGCGCCCGGTGATCGGCACCAGCGCCACCCAGGCGGCGCGGCTGGCCAGCCGGTCGAGCACGGCGTAATCGGTGGTGGCGCGCTTGGCGCCCTCGGTCTTGTCCACCTCGTTCGGGTGCACGCAGCGCATCTTCTCGGCGTCGCGGCCGCCCGTTTTGACCAGCCCGTAGCGGATCGTCCCCATCAGGGGCTGCGGCACGCCCGCCACGATGGCCCAGTAGATCTTGCGCGTGTTGCGGTGGCGGAAGGCCTCGGACAGGCGCCGGGCGACGCGCGGGGTCCGCGCCAGCAGCAGGACCCCGGACGTGTCCTTGTCCAGCCGGTGAACCAGCACCGGGCGCTCCTTGTAGCCGAATTTCAGCGCCTCGGTCAGCCCGTCCACATGCCGGTTGCCCTGCCCCGAACCGCCCTGCGAGGGCAGGCCCGGCGGCTTGTTGAGGGCGATGACATGCTCGTCCTTCCACAGCACGCAATCGCGGATCATCTCGGCATCGGCATCGGCGATGCCCTCGACGCGCGTGGGGGGCGGCGGCGCGGCATCGGGCAGCGGCGGAATGCGCACCTGCTGGCCCGGCGCCACCCGGTCGCCCGATTTCACCCGCTTGCCGTCGACCCGCAGTTCGCCCTTGCGGCAGAACTTCTCGACCATGCCCTGGGTGACCTGGGGAAACCGGCGCTTCAGCCAGCGGTCCAGCCGCTGCTCGCCTTCATCCGCGCCGACGGTCAGGGTCTGTACGCCGCTCATGCGGTGATGCTCCTTGCAATCCAGAGGCCCGCCACGATCGCCAGCAGCGACAGCGTGACCGAGGCCGCGACATAGGTGACGGCGAGGGCCTGCTGGCCCCGCTCCCACAATGTCAGCGTATCGAGCGAAAAGGCCGAAAAGGTGGTGAAGCCGCCCAGCACGCCGGTCATCAAAAGCGGCGCGAAACGGTTGGCGCTCAGATGGCCCAGCGTGACCACGACCAGCCCCATGACGAAGGACCCCAGCACGTTCACGGCCAGCGTGCCCCAGGGAAAACCCGGCCCCATGAAGCGGATCGCCGCCACCCCGGTCAGGTAGCGGCCCGAGGCGCCGATCGCGCCGCCGAGGGCGACTTGGAGAAGCGTTGACAACATGCCGCTGCCTTGGCCCGCGGGGGGCTCAAAGTCAAGCCGGGCCACCTTGGCGACGGCTTCTGAGCTTGGCGAAATACTCGACCCGCTTCTTCAGCTCGCGCTCGAAGCCGCGTTCGGGGGGCGCGTAGAGGACCGGGCGCTTCACCCCCTCGGGGAAGTAGTTCTGGCCGCTGAACCCGTCCTCGGCATCGTGGTCGTATTGATAGCCCGCGCCATAGCCCTGAGCCTCCATCAGCTTGGTCGGTGCATTCAGGATATGCGCGGGCGGCATGGCGCTGCCGGTCTTCTGCGCCAGCTGCCGCGCTGCCTTGTAGGCGACATAGACCGCGTTCGACTTGGGCGCGAGGGCCAGATAGACCACCGCCTGCGCCAGCGCCAGCTCGCCCTCGGGGCTGCCCAGCCGCTCATAGGTCTGCCAGGCCTCCAGGCATACCGACTGCGCCTGCGGATCGGCCAAGCCGATATCCTCGACCGCCATGCGGGTGATGCGCCGGGCGAGGAAGCGCGGATCCTCGCCCCCCTCCAGCATCCGCGCGAACCAATAGAGCGCGGCGTCGGGGTCGGAACCCCGCACCGATTTGTGCAACGCCGAGATCAGGTTGTAATGCTCGTCGCCCGATTTGTCGTATTTCGCCGCGCGGCGCATCAGCCGCTTGGTCAACGCTTCGGTATCGAGCGGGGCGCCGGTGACGCGCCAGGCCATCACCTGCTCGATGAGGTTGAGCAGCGCCCGCCCGTCCCCGTCCGCCATTTCCAGAAGCGCATCCCGGGCCTGGGGCGAGAGCGGCAGCCGGCGCTTCAGCTCATGCTCGGCCCGCTCGGCCAGACGCTCCAGATCGGCCAGCGACAGGCGGGTCAGGACCATGACTTGCGCCCGGCTCAGGAGGGCCGCGTTCAGCTCGAAGGACGGATTCTCGGTGGTGGCGCCGACCAGCAGGATCGTGCCATCCTCCATATGCGGCAGGAAGCCGTCCTGCTGCGCCTTGTTGAAGCGGTGGATCTCATCGACAAACAGCAGCGTCCCCTGCCCGTTCCGCCGCCTGAGCTTGGCCGCCTCGAAGACCTTCCTCAGTTCGGGCACGCCCGAGAAGATGGCGCTGATCTGCACGAAATGCAGATCCGTCTCGGCGGCCAGCAGCCGGGCGATGGTGGTCTTGCCCACCCC
>NZ_DAIQAT010000041.1:0-15045 GCF_036781545.1 Tabrizicola sp. | reverse complement strand
AATGCAGATCCGTCTCGGCGGCCAGCAGCCGGGCGATGGTGGTCTTGCCCACCCCCGGCGGCCCCCAGAGGATCAGCGAGCCCAGCGTCCCCGCCGCCAGCATGGCGCCGAGCGGGCCATCCGTTCCCAGCACCGCCTCCTGCCCGATGACCTGCGCCAGCGATTGCGGGCGCAGCCGGTCGGCCAGCGGGCGCGGCGCGTCCGGGGCGCGGGAGTCGTCGGAGGGGGAATCGAAGAGATCGGCCATGGGGGGAATCTATGCGCTGCCCGGGGCGGGGGGAAGGCGCCTTCGGCTCAGCCGCGCGCCCTTGGCCAGCGCCGGGGGTTTCACACCCCCGGACCCCCGTGGGATATTTACGGCGCAAAGATGCGGGTTAACGGATCCTTAAGCCCCATCTTTGCGCTGCAAATATCCTCGGGGGGTCAAGGGGGGCAGACGGCCCCCCTTGCCGCGGCCGGCCCCGGGCGCGCGGTCAGAGGCGGAAGCGCAGGAGGCTGCGGCGGCCGTCGCGCAGGAGTTCGACCTCCCAATACCGCGAGGGATCGCGCAGCGCGCGGTCCAGTGCCGCGGTGTCGGGCACCGGCTGGCGGTTGACCGAGAGCAGGATGTCCCCGGGTGCGAGGCCGGCGCGGGCGGCGATGTCCTGCGCCTCGACCACCACCACGCCCCTGGCCTGGGGATCGAGGCCGCGCTCGGCGGCGACGGCGGGGTTGATCGTCTCGGCCACCAGCCCGCGCAGCGCCACACCGCGCACGGTCAGGCGGTTGCGTTCGGGCGTCTCGGGCGGCGCGATCAGCGCCACGTCGCTCTCCTGCCGCTGGCCGTCGCGCACCCAGCTCAGCCGCGCGCTGCCGCCGATGCCACGCGCGGCCAGGCGGAACATCATCTCTTGCGGCGCATTGACCGGGTCGCCGTCCACCGCCAGCACCACATCGCCCGCCCTGAGCCCGGCATCGGCCAGCGGGCTTTCCGGGTGCAGCGCGGCGATCACCACGCCCTGCGGCAGGCCGAGGCCCAAGGCCTCGGCCAGGGTCGCATCAACGGCCTGGCCGGTCACGCCCATCCAGGGGCGCTGGAAATGCGTCTCGCCGCTTTCGGCCTGGGCGACGACCTGGCTGACCAGATTGGCGGGGATGGCGAAGCCGATCCCGTTAGAGCCGCCCGAGCGGGTCAGGATCGCCGAATTGATGCCAACGAGGTGGCCCTGCATATCGACCAGCGCGCCGCCCGAATTGCCCGGGTTGATCGCCGCATCGGTCTGGATGAAATAGCCGCGCCCCGATCCCACGGCGATCCCCGACCGCGCCAGCGCCGAGACGATGCCGGAGCTGACCGTCTGGCCCACGCCGAACGGATTGCCGATGGCCAGCACCAGATCGCCCACCTCGACCCGGTCGCTGTCGGCGATCGGGATCGCGGGCAGGTCCGAGGCGCCGCGCAGGCGCAGGATGGCGAGGTCGCTTTCCTCATCCGCCAGGATCACGTCGGCGGCGAATTCGCGGCGGTCGTTCAGCACGACGCGGATGTCGTCGGCCTCGCCCACCACATGGTAATTCGAGACGACGATCCCGTCCGACTGCAGGATCACCCCCGACCCCAGCGCGTTCTGCACCCGGGGCGTGGCCTGTCCCCGGTTGCCGAAGAGCTGGTTGAAGAACGGGTCGTTGAAGAAGGGGCTTTGCTGTTCGGCGACCACCCGGCGGGCATAGATCGAGACCACGGCGGGGGCGGTCTGGCGCACCACGGGCGCGAAGCTGAGTTGGACCTGGGCCTGGCTCTCCGGCACCTGGGTCACGGTTGTGGGCGTCAGCCGCTCGGGCGGCAGCGGTGCGGCGGCGGGCGGCGGCGTGTTGGTCAGGGACTGGGCGGTGACCGGCGTGAAATTCTGCATCGCGCCCAGGGTGATCCCCACCCCGGCGAGAGCCCCGACGAGAACCAGCCCGACGATACGCATGGATGCCTCCGTTCTGCGGTATCCCGGAACTATGGGTCCGCAGGGCAGGACATGCAACGCGGGCTCACGGAATTGGGATGGGCCGGGGCGAGGTCAGAGCAGCCAGACGGCGGCAAGGCCCAGCAGCGCGGGCACGCCCTGCACCAGGAAGATCCGCGGGCTGGCGGTGGCCGCGCCATAGGCACCGGCGGTCAGGACGAAAAGCAGGAAGCAGGTGGCGACATTCTTCGCCCAGGCGGGATCGCCGATGAACAGCGACCAGATCAGCCCGGCGGCGAGGAAGCCGTTGTAGAGCCCCTGGTTGGCGGCGAGGGTCTTCGTCGGCGGAAACAGCTCACGCGGGAGCGAGCGGAAGGCGGCGGGGCCGCGCGTTTCCCAGACGAACATCTCGAGCCAGAGGATGTAGAGATGCAACAGCGCGACCAGCGCGACGAGGATCAGGGCGATCACGGACATGGGCGGCGCTCCCTAGCTGCGGCCCGGGCAAGATTACGCCGCTTGCCTGCCCGGTCAAGCCGGCATGCCGCAACGGAAAACCCCCGCAGCCAGGCTGCGGGGGTCCAGTCCGGGCCGGATGGCGGCCGCGGGACTTAGTCTTCCGAGGCGTCCTCGGCTTCGAGGCGAGCCTTGTCGGCGGCGCCTTTGGCCGAAACGTCGCGCTCGACGAATTCGATGATCGCCATCGGCGCCATGTCGCCATAGCGGAAGCCGGCTTTCAGGACGCGGATGTAGCCACCGGCGCGGTCCTTGTAGCGGGGGCCGAGCACGTCGAACAGCTTGGCGACGTCCTTGTCTTCCTTCAGCATCGCCGCGGCCTGGCGGCGGGCGTGCAGGTCACCGCGCTTGGCCAGCGTGATCAGCTTCTCGACGATCGGACGCAGTTCCTTCGCCTTGGGAAGGGTGGTCTTGATCTGCTCGTGCTCGATCAGCGAGCCGGCCATGTTCGAGAACAGGGCCTTGCGGTGTTCGTGGGTGCGGTTCAGGCGGCGGTAACCACGGGCGTGACGCATGATGATCTCCTATGACGTCTTTTGCTTTGTGTTGCCAACCGTGCGTTGCGGCGGGCGTCGTTGGGGCATTGAGCCCAGGGTGTTCCCCGGCGGTCCGGGCATTTGGCGCAAGGTGCGCAATGAATGCGCGTCTCGCGGGGTGTGAGGTGCGCAATGAATGCGCACCCTACGGGGTCGGGTAGGGTGCGCATTCATTGCGCACCCCGGTCGGTTCAGAACTGGTCTTCGAAGCGCTTGGCCAGCTCTTCGATGTTTTCCGGCGGCCAGTCCTCGACTTCCATCCCGAGATGCAGGCCCATGCCCGAGAGCACTTCCTTGATCTCGTTCAGCGACTTGCGGCCGAAGTTCGGGGTGCGGAGCATCTCCGCCTCGGTCTTCTGGATCAGGTCGCCGATATAGACGATGTTGTCGTTCTTCAGGCAGTTGGCCGAACGCACCGACAGTTCCAGCTCGTCCACCTTCTTCAGCAGAAGCGGGTTGAACTCGAGCCCGTCATCCTCGCCACCGCGACCCGCCGCTTCCGGCTCGTCGAAGTTGACGAAGACTTGCAGCTGGTCTTGCAGGATGCGCGCGGCGAAGGCCACGGCATCCTCGGGCGTGACCGAGCCGTCGGTTTCGATCTTCATGGTCAGCTTGTCGTAGTCCAGCACCTGGCCCTCGCGGGTCGGCGTGACTTCGTAGGCGACCTTCTTGACCGGCGAATAGATCGCGTCGATCGGGATCAGGCCGATGGGCGCATCCTCGGGGCGGTTCTTGTCCGCACCAACATAGCCCTTGCCGGTGTTGACCGTCAGCTCCATGAACAGCTCGGCGCCGTCGTCGAGGTGACAGATCACGTGGTCCTTGTTCAGGACCTCGATCCCGTTGGTCACGGCGATATCGCCCGCCTTCACCACCGAGGGGCCGCGCGCGGAAATGGTGACGCGCTTCGGCCCGTCCACTTCCATCTTCAGCGCCACGCCCTTGAGGTTCAGAACGATGTCGGTCACGTCTTCACGCACACCGGCGACCGAGGAAAACTCGTGCAGCACGTTGTCGATCTGCACCGAGGTGATGGCCGCGCCCTGCAGCGACGACATCAGGATGCGGCGCAGCGCGTTGCCCAGCGTCAGGCCAAAGCCGCGCTCGAGCGGTTCGGCGACGACGGTCGCCTTGCGCGAGGGATCGGCACCGGGGCGAACGTCGAGTTGCGCCGGCTTGATCAATTCCTGCCAGTTCTTGTGGATCATGGATCTGCCTCCATTCCTGTATCCGGGTCATGACCGAAGCCGGATACGCCCGAGGGACTTCATGACAGAATCGGACCGCACGCTCAGGTGCGGTCCGATCCCTGTTGATTCTGCGTCAGACGCGGCGACGCTTCGGCGGACGGCAGCCGTTGTGGGCCAGCGGCGTCACGTCGCGGATCGAAGTGATCTGCAGCCCGGCGGCGGCCAGCGCGCGCAGCGCCGATTCGCGGCCCGAGCCGGGGCCCTGCACCTCGACCTCGAGGGTGCGAAGGCCGTGTTCCTGCGCCTTCTTGGCGGCGTCCTCGGCGGCGAGCTGGGCGGCGTAGGGCGTCGATTTGCGCGAGCCCTTGAAGCCCATGGTGCCGGCCGACGACCACGAGATGGCGTTGCCCTGCACGTCCGAGATCAGGATCTTGGTGTTGTTGAACGTCGAGTTCACATGCGCCACGCCAGCGGCGATGTTCTTGCGTTCCTTGCGCTTGACGCGCGCGGTGGATTTGGTGTCGCGAGCCATTGGTCCTGCCCTCCCTTACTTCTTCTTGCCGGCGATCGGCTTCGCCGGGCCCTTGCGGGTGCGGGCGTTGGTATGGGTGCGCTGGCCGCGCACGGGCAGGTTGCGGCGGTGACGCAGGCCGCGGTACGACCCCATGTCCATCATGCGCTTGACGTTCATGGTGACTTCGCGGCGCAGGTCGCCTTCGACGGTCAGGTTGGCGTCGATGTATTCGCGGATCGCGAGCACTTCGTCGTCAGTGAGCTGGTTGACCCGGCGGGCCGGCTCGATGTTCAGCGCGGTGACGATCTGGTCGGCGATGGCCGGACCGATACCGTGGATGTACTGGAGAGCGATGGGAACGCGCTTTCCGGTGGGGATGTTGACGCCAGCAATACGTGCCACGCGGTTTCTTCCTTTTGTTGCGGTTCCGTAGTGCCAGAACCTTTTTTCACAACACGAGCCTGCGGGGCGCCGTGCCAGACGAATGACCCCGGCCCATGGGCCAAACGAACAATCCGAGTCGGCGGGCGACTCGGATCGCGGGATCAGGCGCATCGGGTAGGCGGTTTTCAGCCCGAGGTCAAGGGCAGGCCCTTTCTGTCAAGTGTTTTTTCGCCGCTCCCCGGCGTCAGGGGCAGGCGAAGAACACCGTGGCCGACTCGGACCCGTCGAAAAGGCTGATGCGGGGCGTCTCCTCGCGCTCCATGCGGAAGGTGAAAAGCTGGGGCGTGATCAGCCCCGGCTCCTCGCAATGGCCGGTATGGGTGGTGACGGTCAGGTCCGCCGCATCAAGGTCGAGCGCGGGCGAGAAGACGCAGCGATACTCCATCCCGGTGATGCCGGAGGATTCCAGCAGCAGCGCATCGCCCTCGCCCAGCACCGCCTCGGCCATGGCCCCGGCGCGCAGATCCGGGCAGATGGCGGTGTTCGAGACCCAGGCGAGCCCCTGGGCCGAGGCCGTCGCGGGCAGCGCCGCGACCAGCGCGGCCGGCAGAAGCAGGGGATAGCGCATGAAAAACCCTCCGTGACACTGGGTCAGGAGGGTAGTTCGATTTGCCGGTCCAGCAAGACTCAGCCGCCCAAGGCGCCCGCCACATCGGCCGTGACCTTGGTCATGTCCTGCAACCCGTCCACCACGTTGAGCTTGCCCTTGGCGTGGTAATAGCCGATCAGCGGCGAGGTTTTCTTGTAATATTCCAGCAGGCGCTGGCGCAGGCTGTCCTCGTTGTCGTCGGCGCGGCGCTTCAGATCGTGGCTGCCGCAGACATCGCAGACGCCCGGCACTTTGGTGGGCTTCGTGCGGTCGTGATAGACCTCACCGCAATTGCCGCAGGTGAAGCGACCGGTGATGCGGTCGACCAGTGCCTCGTCATCGACGCGCAGTTCCACCACCGCATCAAGCGACTCGCCCTTGGCCGCCAGCAGATCGCCCAAAGCATCGGCCTGGGCCAGCGTCCGGGGGAAGCCGTCGAAGATGAAGCCGCCCTTGGCGCCCTTCTCCAGCTGCTCGGCGATCAGGCCGATGACGATCTCGTCCGTGACCAGCTGGCCCGCATCCATGACAGCGGCGACCTTCTGGCCCATCTCGGTCCCCGAGGTGCGGGCGGCGCGCAGCATGTCGCCGGTCGACAGCTGGACCATGCCGCGGCCCTCGACCAGAATCCGTGCCTGGGTCCCCTTGCCGGCGCCCGGGGCGCCCAGAAGAATGATGTTCATCGCAGGGCAGGCCCTTTCTTGCGGGCAGGCTTGCTGCCGTCGGTACGTTTACGGCCACGCAGCTGCGAACGCTCCAGCAGGCCCTCGTATTGATGCGCCACCAGATGCGACTGGACCTGGCTCATCGTATCCAGCGTCACCGCCACGACGATCAGCACCGAGGTGCCGCCGAAGTAGAAGGGGATGGCCAGTTCGGCGCGCAGGATTTCCGGCATCAGCGCCACGGCGGCCAGATAGATCGCGCCGACGGTACAGATGCGGGTGACGATATAGTGCAGGTATTCCTCGGTCCGCTTGCCCGGGCGGATGCCGGGGATGAACCCGTTCTGGTTCTTCAGGTTGTCGGCGATGTCATCGACCTTGAACGACACGTTGAGCGTGTAGAAGAAGGTGAAGAAGATGATCAGCGCGGCGAAGAACACCAGATACAGCGGCTGCCCCGGCCCGAAATAGGCAAGGATCGTCGCCATGACCGGGTTCGTGGACTGGCCCGAGAAGGTGCTGAGCGTGGTCGGCAGCAGCAGCAGCGACGAGGCGAAGATCGCCGGAATCACGTTGGCCGGGTTGACCTTGATCGGCAGATGCGACGAGCCGCCGTCATAGACCTTCATGCCGACCTGTCGCCGCGGGTACTGGATATGCACCTTCCTCAGCGCGCGTTCCATGAAGACGACGAAGGCCACCAGCGCGATCATCATCCCCAGGATGCCGACGACCAGCATCCAGTTGGTGTTCTCAGCCCGGCTCTGGGTCAGGAATTGCGCCAGCTGCGCCGGCAGTTCGGCGATGATCCCGACGAAGATGATGAGCGAGATGCCGTTGCCGATCCCGCGCGAGGTGATCTGCTCGCCCAGCCACATCAGGAACAGCGTGCCGCCGACCAGGGTGATGACGGTCGAGATACGGAAGAACCAGCCCGGATCGGTGGCCAGATCGCCGGCCTCGAGCGAGATCGCGAGGCCATAGGATTGCACCAGCGCCAGGAAGACGGTGCCGTAGCGGGTGTATTGATTCAGCTTGCGGCGACCCAGTTCACCTTCCTTGCGGAGGTTCTGCCAGGGGCCGTACATCGAGGCCACCAGCTGCACGATGATCGAAGCCGAAATATAGGGCATGATGCCCAGGGCGAAGATCCCCATGCGGGCGATGGCGCCGCCGGTGAACATGTTGAGCATGCCGCCCAGACCCGCCGCCGCGCCCGACATGAACTCGCGCAGCTGTCCGCCGTCGATCCCGGGCACCGGGATATAGGTGCCGATCCGGTAGACGATCAGCAGGCCGATGGCGAAGAAAATGCGCTGGCGCAGGTCCTTGGCCTTGGCGAGCGTGGCCCACGAGGTGTTGGCCGCCATTTGCTCTGCAGAAGAAGCCATGTTCCGTTTCTTTCATGACAGCGCCGCCGATCCGGGCTCCGGTTCGGCGGCGCAGGAAAACCCATGCGGATGATGTAAGGGGCGACGGCGCCGCCCACAACACCTTATTCGGCCGCTTCAGCCGCCGCGACGGTGGTTTTCAGCGTGCCGCCGGCTTTCGCCACGGCCTCGACAGCCGCTTTCGAGGCGCCGGTGACAGCGAGGGTCACGGCCTGGCCGATCTCGCCCTTGGCCAGAACGCGGATGCCGTCCAGCTTGCGGCGCACCAGGCCCGAGGCGACCAGCACGTCTTCGGTGATCTCGACCTTCGCGTCGATCTTGCCGTCTTCGATGAACTTGGCGATGGCGCCCAGGTTGGTGACGGCCCATTCCTTGCGGTTCGGCTTGTTGAAGCCGCGCTTCGGCAGGCGGCGGTAGAGGGGCATCTGGCCGCCTTCATACCCGTTGATCGCCACGCCCGAGCGGGATTTCTGGCCCTTGATACCGCGGCCGGCGGTCTTGCCCTTGCCCGAACCCGGACCGCGCGCAACGCGCTTCTTGGTCTTGGTGGCGCCGGGATTGTCGTGCAGTTCGTTCAGTTTCATGGTCGCATCTCCTTGGCCGGAATACCCCGTCTGCGACGAAAGGGGGCAACACGGCATGTGGTTGGGTCGAGTCGGACCTTGGGGCCGACCGGGGGGCGTATAGACGGGAAGGAGCGGCGGATCAAGAGCCGCCCGGTTGACGCGGCGCCGGATTGGGTCGTTGATGGAGCCTTCACCGAGGAGGGTCCTCATGGAATTGCTGAGCGTGGAGAACCCGGTCTTCCGGGTCTACCTGATCGCCGTTGCGCTGACGGTGCTGAAGGTCATGGGCCAGGGCTGGATGACCGTCTGGCGGATGATGGCGACGGGCGGCGGCTGGGCCAGCCCCGAGGATCTGCGGCCCGGCCTGCTGAACCGGGTGCCGGACCCGTCGCAATTGGGCCCCAACGAGGCGGTTGACCGCTCACGCCGGATGCACCGTAACGATCTGGAAAATATCCCGGCCTTCTGGGCGGTGGGGCTGGCCTTCGTGGCGGTGAACCCGGCGCTGTGGGTGGCGCAGGTTCTGATGTACGGCTTCGTGCTGGCCCGCGCCGCCCATGCCGTCGCCTATGGCACCGCCCAGAGCCACGAAGTCCGGTCGGTTTTCTACACGATCGGTTCGCTGATCGTGATCGCGATGGCCCTGTGGGTGCTGGTAGCCCTGGTGACGGGCTGAAGGGGCACGGGCGGGCGAGGCGCAGCCCTCCGGTCGGGAGGGGTCCCGTGCGGGCAAGGGTCGCCTCAGCGCACCCGGACCGGCAGGGTCGCATAGCCCCGGAACCGCGCCAGCGGCACCATGGTGGCGGGGCCGTTCGCGGCCAGCCGCGGGAAGCGCTTCACCAGCCCGCCGACCGCGATCCGCCCCTCGACCCGGGCCAGCGTCGCGCCGAGGCAGACGTGGATCCCGGTGGCGAAAGCCAGGTGCTTGTTGGGGCTGCGCGAGAGGTCCACGCGGTCGGGATCGGCGAAGACCGCCGGGTCGCGGTTCGCGGCGGCGATCGAGGTATGGATATAGGTGCCCTTGGGCAGCACCACATCGCCGAGGTCGATCTCTTCGCCCGCCAGCCGGTTGCCCTGCTGCAGGGGGCTTTCCACGCGCAGGAATTCCTCCACCGCCGTGGTGATGAGTCCGGGATCGGCGATCAGGCGGCGGTGCTCGTCGGGGTTCTTGAGCAGGATGCCGACCGAATTGCCGACCAGACTGGTGGTCGTCTCGTGCCCCGCGTTCAGCAGGAAGATGCAGTTCTGCATCAGTTCCTCGTCGTTCAGGCGCTTGCCGTCCACCTCGCCGAAGATCAGGCTTTCCAGCACCTCGCCCTCCATCGCCCCCTCCCGGTTGCGGCGGCGGTGGTCGATGATGTCGCTGAGGATCTCGGTGAATTCCACCACCGCCTCATTGCCGGCCCTGATCCGCTCGGGCGGCACCACCGGGTCCAGCGCGCCCAGGATCGCCAGCGAATAGCCGCGCAGCTTCTGGCGGTATTCGGGCGGGATGCCCAGCATGAAGCTGATGATCTCGGTCGGCAGGACCTTGGCGAAATCCTCGATCAGGTCCAGCTCGCCCTTCTCCTCCACCCGGTCCAGCAGGCGTTCGACGATCCCCTCGATCAGCCCCTCGAAAACCGCGAGCTTGCGCGGCGTGAAGGCCGAGGCGAGCAGCTTGCGCACCACGGTGTGATAGGGCGGGTCGTTGAACACCAGGCTGGTGGTGTGGTGGGTATGCAGCGGGCATTGCCCGAATTTCTTGCCGAATTCCTCGGTCTTGTCCGACAGCATGGCACGCGATTGATAGACTTTCAGCACATCGGCGTGCCGCGTCAGGAAGACCGAACCATCAGCGTTGCGGTGCACGGGCGAGCGCTCGCGCAGGGCGCGGAGGGTCGGATAGGGATCGCGAATGTACTCCAGATCGATCCGGTTGAGGTCGAAGTCGGCGACGTCCGGCATGAGGCCCTCCCTTGGCGGCCCCGAAAGGTGGCGCAGAGGCTGCGCGATGGCAAGGGGCCACCGTCGCGTTTGCAACGACGCGGGCGGATCAGCCGCGCCGGGGGATCAGATGCCCGTCCACCTCGGTGAAACAGAGGCCGTCCCCGCCCGGCCGACCGGCGAGGACACTGTCCGGCAGGGGCAACTTGTCATAGGGGCAGACCACCGCGAAGGGGAAGGGCTGAACGCCATGCAGCGCCCGCATGTGCCCCAACAGCCAGTCGCGATACGCGGCATGGTAGGCGGCATTGCCCGCCACCTCGCTGTCATCCATGACCTGGATCATGAACCAGTCCCGCGGCTCGGCCCGGTCCCGCGGGCTTTCGCGAAACACGAAGGCTGCGCCGAAATAGGCCGGGAAGCCCGGCACGGTCAGCATGCCGCGATCACGCGTCAGGCCCAACCGCTGCCAGGCCGCGCGGCGCAGCCTGTCCAGCCGCTTTCCCGCGTCGGGATCGGTCGGGCGTCCGGTCATCAGGGCGAGCGCTTCCAGCATGGCGAAAGCAAGCCATGATGCGCCGCGGCTGGCAAGTCACGTCGCCGTTGGACGCCCTATTCCGGCGCGCGCGGCAGGAAGATGGTTATGTCGCCGACGATGTCGTTGACGCCCCAGTTGCGGTGCCGGAGCTGCCCGTTGACGATATAGAGGTCGTCCACCTCGTACTCGACCGCCTCATACCCGTCATTGCGGTTGAGGCGCACGAAGGCGTCGCGGCGTTCAAGGCCCGGCTCGATGAGCGCGAAGAGGTCGGGCGGCATGGTCAGGCTCACGACCTCCAGCACCGCCAGCACTTCGTCGTAATCGGTGATGCGCTCGTCGCGGAAAAAGCACACCGCCTCGATCCCCGCCCCCGCCACGGCGCCCCCCGCGCTGACCAGGGGCGAATCGCGGGTGACGATGGCGACGGCGGACCCCAGGACTCGCGCGGTGCGGGTCAGGAAGCCGTCGTTGGGAGTGCCGGTGCCGGTGGCGCCGAGGCTGGTTTCGCCGGTGCGCGGGTTGACGGTGAAATAGAGGAGCGGCCCCTGATCCTCGGGCGTGGCGGTGGCGGCGCGCTCGGCCTCCATCGCCGGCGAGCCCCGCCGCTGGATCAGCGAGGACAGGCGATAGTCGCAGATACTGGCCTCGGCGGCGAGGGGGCCGAGGATCAGGGAAAGGGTCAGGACCAGACGCATGACGGGCTCCGCTGGGGGCCGGTCAGGGGTAGGCGAGCGGGGCCGGGAAAGGAAGCGGGGGGCCGTTCACGTTCGGTCGAGGAGGGGTAGGATGGGCGATATTGCCCACCCTACGTTGGCTAGCGGCGCGCCAAACGAAAAAGGGCGGGGTTGCCCCCGCCCTTTCTCTCTGTCTGAACCCGTCGGCTCAGGCTTTTTCTTCGACGATCGTGACCAGATGCGGGATCGCGTTGACCATGCCGCGGACCGAGGGGGTGTCCTCGAGTTCGCGGGTCTTGTGCATCTTGTTCAGGCCGAGGCCCTTCAGCGTGTCACGCTGCTTGGCGGGACGGCGCGCGGGCGAGCCGATCTGCTTGACGACGATGGTAGCCATGTCGGTCTCTCCTTACGCTTCGACCGGCGCATCTTCCTTGCGGAGGATGTCGGCCACTTTCTTGCCGCGGCGCTGGGCCACCTGACGGGGGCTGGCCTGCTTCTTGAGGCCGTCCATGGTCGCGCGGATCATGTTGTAGGGGTTCTGCGAGCCGAGCGATTTCGCCACGACGTCCTGCAGGCCCAGCATCTCGAACACGGCGCGCATCGGGCCGCCCGCGATGATCCCGGTACCGGGAACCGAGGTCCGCATCACGACTTTACCGGCGCCATGACGGCCCTCGATGTCGTGGTGCAGCGTCCGGCCGTCCTTGAGCTGGACGCGGATCATCGAGCGCTTCGCCTGCTCGGTGGCCTTGCGAACGGCCTCGGGGACCTCTTTCGCCTTGCCTTTGCCGAAGCCGACGCGGCCCTTCTGGTCACCGACGACGACGAGCGCGGCGAAGCCGAAGCGCTTGCCGCCCTTCACGGTCTTCGACACCCGGTTGATCGCGACAAGGCGATCCTGGAATTCCGGGGTCTCCTCGCGGTCGTCGCGGCGGCGGTCCCGGCGGTTTTCACGTTCTGCCATTGACGGCATTCCTTTCAATCATGGCGTCGAAGCGCCGATGGTATCCGATCACAGTGGCGGTCCCCTGATGGAACCCGCCCTCGATCATCGAGGCGGCACCCCGGAAGGGACGCCGCCTGCAGGGATCAGAACTTCAGGCCGCCTTCGCGGGCGGCATCGGCCAGGGCCTTGATCTTCCCGTGGAACAGGAAGCCGCCCCGGTCGAAGTAGCATTCCTCGATGCCGGCGGCTTTCGCACGCTCGGCGATCGCGGCGCCCACTTTCGTGGCCGCGTCGATGTTGTTCACACCGACCACGCCCAGCTCTTTTTCGAGCGTCGAGGCCGAGGCGACAGTGATCCCCTTGGCATCGTCGATCAGCTGGGCGCTGATGTTCTTGTTGGAACGGTGAACCGACAGCCGCAGACGGCCGTTGGCGGTTTTCCGCAGTTTGTTCCGGACGCGCTGACGACGCTTCTGGAACAGCTTGAGCTTGGTGTTCGCCATCTGTCGCGTCCTTACTTCTTCTTGCCTTCCTTGCGGAAGATGAACTCGCCCTTGTAGCGGATGCCTTTGCCCTTGTAGGGCTCAGGCGAACGCCACTCGCGGATATTGGCCGCAACCTGGCCCACTTGCTGCGCGTCGATGCCTTCGATCACGATCTCGGTGGGTTTCGGCGTGGCGACGGTGATGCCTTGCGGCACCTCGAAGATCACGTCGTGGCTGTAGCCGAGCGACAGCTTCAGGTCCTTGCCCTGCATCGCCGCGCGGTAACCGACGCCGACCAGTTCCATTTCCTTCTTGAAGCCGGTTGTCACGCCGATGGTCAGGTTCTCGACCATCGAGCGGGCCATGCCCCATTGCTGGCGCGCACGCTTCGAGGTGCCCCGGGGGGTCACCTTGATGCTGCCGTCTTCCTGAACGATGGTCACATCGTCGGTGGCGGTGAAGGTCAGGGTGCCTTTGGGGCCCTTCACGATGACCTTCTGGCCCTCGATCTTGGCGTCCACACCCTTGGGCAGAGCGACGGGCTTCTTGCCGATACGAGACATTTCAGCCCTCCTCAGAACACGCGGCAGAGCACTTCGCCGCCGACATTGGCAGCGCGTGCCGCCGCATCGGACATCACGCCTTTCGGGGTCGAAACCACCGAAACGCCGAGGCCGTTGCGGACCGACGGGATTTCCCGGGCGCCGGCGTAAACGCGGCGGCCAGGCTTGGAGACGCGGCTCAGCTCGCGGATCGCGGGCTCACCGGCCGAGTACTTGAGCTGGATTTCCAGCTCGGCATGACCGTCCGAGGAGGTCACGCGCTCATACCCGCGGATGTAGCCTTCGTTCGCGAGAACGTCGAGCACCCAGGCGCGCAGCTTCGACGCCGGCGTGCGGACAGTCGACTTGCCGCGCATCTGCGCGTTGCGGATGCGGGTCAGCATATCGCCGAGAGGATCGTTCATCATATGCGTACCCTCCTTACCAGCTCGACTTGACCATGCCGGGGATCTGGCCGAACGAGCCGAGCTCGCGCAGCATGATCCGCGACAATTGCAGCTTGCGGTAATAGGCCTTCGGACGGCCGGTCAGCTCGCAGCGGTTGTGCAGGCGGGTCGCGGAGGAGTTCCGCGGCAGTTCCGCCAGTTTCAGGTTCGCCTTGAACCGGTCTTCCATCGAATTGCTCGGGTCGGCCGCGATCGCCTTCAGGGCAGCGCGTTTGCCGGCATATTGCTGCACCAGCTTCTGACGCTTCTTCTCGCGCTCGACCATGGATTTTTTAGCCATGTTTCTCTCTCCTTCCGCGTCAGGCCATGAAGGGCATGTTGAATTGCTTCAACAGCGCCTTGGCTTCCGCGTCGGTTTTCGCGGTGGTGCAGATGATGATGTCCATACCCAGAACCTCATCGACCTTGTCGAAGTCGATTTCCGGGAAGACGATGTGTTCCTTGAGGCCCATGGCATAGTTGCCGCGACCATCGAACGAGTTGCCTTTCACGCCGCGGAAGTCGCGGACGCGCGGCAGCGCGACGGTGATCAGGCGATCCAGGAACTCGTACATCCGGTCGCCGCGGAGGGTGACCTTGGTGCCGAGCGGCATCTCTTCACGGACCCGGAAGCCCGCGATCGAGTTTTTCGCCTTGGTGATGACGGCCTGCTGGCCGGCGATCAGGCTCAGGTCGGCCTGGGCCGATTTCACCTTCTTGGTGTCTTTCACCGCTTCGCCGACGCCCATGTTCAGGACGATCTTGTCCAGACGCGGGATCATCATGTCGTTCTTGTAGCCGAACTCTTCCTTCAGAGCCGCACGGATGCGGTTCTTGTAGTCGGCCTTGAAGCGCGGGGTGTAAGTCGCAGCGTCCAGCATCAGATCACGTCCCCAGTGGTCTTGGCGAAGCGCACCTTGGTGCCGTCTTCCACGCGGAAGCCGACGCGGGTCGCCTTGCCGTTGGCATCGACGAGGGCCAGGTTCGACAGGTCGATCGGCATCGCCTGCGGAAGGCGGCCACCCTGCGAGGTCTGGCTCTGCTTGGTGTGACGGATGGCGATGTTGATGCCCTCGACCACGGCTTTGTTGTCCTTGGGCATGACCTGGGTGATCTCACCCTTCTTGCCCTTGTCCTTGC
>NZ_DAIQAT010000040.1:0-23475 GCF_036781545.1 Tabrizicola sp. | reverse complement strand
GCATGAAGCTCTACTGTTTCGGCGAAAGCGGCAACGCCTACAAATGCGCGCTGGCGCTGGAGCTGACCGGCACCTCATGGCAGCCGGTCTTCGTCGACTTCTTCAAGGGCGAGGCGCGGTCGCCCGAGTTCCGCAAGATCAACGAGATGGGCGAAGTGCCGGTGCTGGTCGATGGCGAGGCCACGCTCACCCAGTCCGGCGTGATCCTCGACTACATTTCCTCCAAGACCGGCAAGCTTGGCGGGCGTTCGGCGGCAGAGCGGCGCGAGGTGCTGCGCTGGCTGTTCTGGGACAACCACAAGCTTTCCACCACCATCGGCACCACCCGCTTCCTGATGAACTTCCTGCCGCCCGACAAGCGGCCCGAAGCGGTGATCCCCTTCCTGCAGGGCCGCCTGAAAGCCGCCTACACCATTCTGAACGATCACCTTGCCGGGCGTGACTGGCTCGTGGGCGACAGCCTCACCATCGCCGACCTCAGCTGCTGCAGCTATCTCTATTACCCCGAGCCCTACGGCTTCGACCGCAAGGACTGGCCCCACATCGACGCCTGGCTGGACCGCATCAGCGCGCTGCCCGGCTGGAAACATCCCTACGACCTGATGCAGCGGGCCTTCCCCGCGTAAGGAGACGACCATGACCGACGCCTTCATCTATGACGCTGTCCGTTCCCCCCGCGGCAAGGGCCGTCCCGACGGGTCGCTGCACGAGCTGACCTCAGTCGCGCTGTCGGCCAAGGTGCTGAACGCGGTCAAGGACCGGAACGGGCTGGAAGGCCACGCGGTCGAGGATGTGATCTGGGGCAATGTCACCCAGGTGGGCGAACAGGGCGGCTGCCTCGCGCGGTCGGCGGTGCTGGCCTCGGACCTCGACGAACGCATTCCGGGCCTTGCGATCAACCGTTTCTGCGCGTCGGGCATGGAGGCGGTGAACCTTGCCGCCAACCAGGTAAAGGGTGGCGCGGGCCGGGCCTATATCGCCGGCGGGGTAGAGATGATGGGGCGGGTCGCGATGGGCTCGGACGGCGCGGCGATCGCCGTCGATCCGGGCCTTGCGATGAAGACCTATTTCGTGCCGCAGGGGATCAGCGCAGACATCATCGCCACCGAATACGGCTTCACCCGCGACCAGGCCGATGCGCTGGCAGTGGAATCCCAGCGCCGGGCGGCGCAGGCCTGGGCCGAGGGGCGGTTCGAGAAATCGGTCCTGACGATCACCGACCAGAACGGGCTGCCGATCCTCGCAACCGACGAATACATGCGCCCCGGCACCGACATGCAGGCGCTCGGCGCGCTGAAGCCCGCCTTCAAGGACATGGGCGAGGCGATGCCCGGCTTCGACAAGATCGCGATCATGAAATATCCGCATCTGGAACGGATCGAGCATATCCACCACGCCGGAAACTCCAGCGGAATCGTGGATGGGGCGGCGGCGGTGCTGATCGGCAATGCCGAGTTCGGCAAGGCGCACGGACTGAAGCCCCGCGCGCGCATCCGCGCCACGGCGAAGATCGGCACCGATCCCACGATCATGCTGACCGGCCCGGTGCCTGCGACGCAGAAGATCCTGAAGGACAGCGGGATCGCCATCCGCGACATCGACCTCTTCGAGGTGAACGAGGCCTTCGCCAGCGTGGTGCTGCGCTTCCAGCAAGCCTTCGACGTCGACCCTTCGCTGGTCAACGTCAACGGCGGCTCCATCGCCATGGGCCACCCCCTCGGCGCGACCGGGGCGATCATCATCGGCACGCTCCTGGACGAGCTGGAGCGGCAAGACAAGGAACTGGGCCTCGCCACGCTCTGCATCGCCAGCGGCATGGGCGCGGCCACGATCATCGAGCGGGTGTGATGGCAAACTGCGGCACAACCGACATGCGTTGTCCGCGACGCCACGTCCATGTCGGTTTCGCAACAGCGGCTGTCGCAATCCTACGCCGCGCGAAGGGTGATTCTCCCAAGATGGGTGGATATCCAAAACGTTTTGGGAATCCATTTCATGCTGCATTCGCAGATTTTGTCGCATTTTCGCAACCGGGCAGAATTGCTGCTTTCCGGCCAGCTCGCCGGGATGGCCGCGGATTATGTCTACCCGCTGCCGGTCTTCCTGCATCCCAGCCGGTTGCTGATCGGCGGCCCGGATCATGCCCTGCTGGTCTTCTCGCACCTTCGCGCGGCGCTGGCCAGGCGTGGGGTCGTCGCGCTGCGGCCCAGCATCTCGGCCGTGGACCTGCCGCGCGCGGGGCGCTTCCGCGTCTGGATCGACTGGCAGGAGATCGCCTTCCCCGCCGAGGGCACGCGCATGTCGCAGGCGGTGTATTACTGCAAGACCACCGAGCTTGGCCTTCGGACCGAGATGGTGAACTATACCCGTCTCTCGATGCCCGAGTTGAATCAAGAGTTCGCAACACTCGCCCTCACCGCCTGATACCGGGGGATCGCTCCAGTCGGGCGCCGGCCCATCCGCTGGAGGTCCCATGCCGGTAATCGACCTGACGAAAGCGCCGGTGAAGACCGGCTCGATCTACCCCGAACCCTACGCCGCCATGATGAAGGGACGCTCCTCGCTGCGGCTGGGCGATGCGGGCGGCCTCACCCAGTTCGGCGTGAACCTGGTCAGCCTGGAGCCGGGCGCGCTGTCCTCCCTGCGGCACTGGCACCAGAACGAAGACGAGTTCGTGATGGTGACCGAGGGCGAATGCACGCTGGTACAGGACGCGGGCGAAACGCTGATGCGTGCTGGCGACTGCGCGGCCTTCCCGGCGGGCAGCACCGACGGGCACCATTTCATCAACCGCACCGACAGGGTGGCACGCTTCCTGGTCGTCGGATCGAAGGCCCCGCGCGAGGTGGCGACCTATTCCGACATCGACATGCGGATCGAGACGAAAGCGGGCAAGGCCCGCTTCACCTACAAGGACGGCAGCGACTGGACAGGCCCAAGATGAACCCGCTCGACCTCTATCAGGACGCGCTCGACCGCATGTCCGCCGCCATCCTGGCGCGCGATTTCGACGCCTATGCCAGAGAGATCGACCTGCCCTACCTGGTCCATTTCGAGACCTCCCGCCTGCTCGTCACCACCCTGGATGAGCTTCGCCTGGCCTTCCAGGCGCTGGTCGACACGCTGCTGGCGCAGGGTGTCACGCATTACGAACGGGTCGCGCGCTCCGCCGACTACGTCCAGCGCGACCGGATCGAAGGCTGGCACCACACCCATCTCATCTCGAACGGCGAGCATGTCACCTACCCGCATCTCTCGCACCACGCCATCGTGCGCCGGGGCGAGGCATGGCGGTTTTCCGAATCCTATTTCCGGATAAAGGCCGACCCTTCGCCTGTCGCCGACGCCCCCGCCGTCAAACAGCATGACCTTGGGTTGACCATGGGGCGCGCATGATCGTCGATCCCGCCACCGCGCCTAGCAGCGGCGAGAAAGGGCTGCACACGCTGCACCTGTCGGTCGCGGGCGGGATCACCCAGTTCGGCGCCTCTCTCGACACGCTCGACCCCGGTGCCTGGTCCAGCTTCCGCCACTGGCATTCGGCCGAGGACGAGTTCCTGTATCTCCTCTCCGGCACCGCAACCCTGCGCGACGACAATGGAATGACCGACCTCGTCCCCGGCGATGCCGTCTGCTGGCGCCATGGCGACCCGAACGCGCATCACCTCACCAACCGGGCCGATCAGCCCTGCCGCTGGCTGATCGTCGGCTCGCGCTGCAAGGGCGATATCTGCACCTATCCCGACGACGGTCGCCGCCAGATCAACGGCGAGACCAGCTGGCAGATCGTCGCCAGCAACGGCACCGTCCTGAAAGGCGGAGAGCTGCCGGCAGAGCTTCTGAACCTCCCTGCCCCCTGGGGCACCCCCTTCGACGGCACCCCGCGCCCGAACCTGATCCGCGCGGGCTCGGTCCCGGAGGTCTACTGCCAGAGCAATTACCCCGCGCAGTTCGGCGACCTCGGCGACGCCTGGGACATCGCGCTCTCCGACGCGGGCGGGCTGACCCAGTTCGGCGCCGTCGTGGAAATCCTGCAGCCCGGCGCGCTGACCTCGCTGCGCCATTGGCACGAGGAGGAGGACGAGTTCCTCTACGTCCTCTACGTCCTCGACGGCAGCGTCACGCTTCTGGAAGACTGCGGCCCGCGCCAGATCGGCCCCGGCGCCTGCGCCTGCTGGCCCGCCGGCGTTCCCAACGCTCATTGCCTGCGCAACCACGGCACCGAACCCGCGAGGCTGTTCATCGTGGGAACCCGTTTCGCCGAGGACGCCTGCCACTACCCCGACATCGACCTGCATTACTCGCGCCGGAACGGCCTCCGCACCTTCGCAAGGAAGGACGGCACCCCCTATCCCGGCTGGCCCAAGGAGACGAACCGATGACCGACTTCACCATGACCACCGATGCCGAGGGCGTCGCCACCATCACCTGGGACGTGAAGTCCAAGTCGATGAACGTCATGTCGACCGAGGCCTTCATGACCCTGAACGGCTTGGTCGACCACGCGCTGGCCGACCCTGCGGTCAAGGGTATCATCATCACCTCGGGCAAGAAGGATTTTGCCGGGGGGATGGACCTGAACGTCATCGCGAAAATGCGGGCCGGTGGGGCGCAGGCCATCTTCGACGGCGTGATGCAGATGCACCATGTGCTGCGCAAGATCGAGCGCGCCGGGATGGATCCGAAAACGCTGAAAGGCGGCAAGCCCATCGTCGCCGCCCTGCCCGGCACCGCGCTGGGGATCGGGCTGGAACTGCCGCTTTCCTGTCACCGCATTATCGCCGCCGACAATCCCAAGGCCAAGATCGGCCTGCCGGAAATCCTGGTCGGCATCTTCCCCGGCGCAGGCGGCACCACGCGGCTGTCGCGCAAGCTGGGGGCGATGATGGCGGCGCCCTTCCTGCTGGAGGGCAAGCTGTCGGACCCGAAATCCGCCAAGGCCGCCGGGCTGATCGACGAGGTCGTCGCCCCCGAAGACCTGCTCAAGCGGGCGAAGGAGTGGGTCCTCTCGGCCACCGAGGCCGACCTGGTGAAACCCTGGGACGCCAAAGGCTACAAGATGCCCGGCGGCGCGCCCTATTCCGCCCCCGGCTTCCCCACCTTCGTCGGCGCTTCCGCGATGGTGCACGGCAAGACGATGGGTGTCTATCCGGCGGCCAAAGCCCTGCTCGCCGCCGTCTATGAAGGCGCGCTCGTCCCCTTCGACACCGCGCTGAAGATCGAGGCGCGGCATTTCACCTCGGTGCTGATGAACCCCTCGTCCAGCGCCATGATCCGCAGCCTCTTCATCAACAAGGAGGCGCTGGAAAAGGGCGCGAACCGGCCCAGGGTCGAGGATATGGCGGTGAAAAAACTCGGCGTCATCGGCGCGGGGATGATGGGCGCGGGCATCGCCTATGTCAGCGCGAATGCCGGGATCGAGGTTGTCCTGATCGACTCCACGCAAGAGGCGGCGGATCGCGGCAAGGCCCATTCCGAAGAGTTGCTCGACAAGGGCATGAAGCGCGGCAAGGTGACGGCAGAGAAGAAGGCGGACGTCCTCGCCCGCATCACCGCGACCACCGACTATGCCGCACTGAACGGGGTCGATCTGGTGGTCGAGGCGGTCTTCGAGGACCCGAAGGTCAAAGCCGATGTGACCCACAAGGTCGAGGCCGTGGTGGGCGCGGATTGCATCTATGCCACCAACACCTCTACTCTGCCAATCACCGGGCTGGCGGCGGCATCGAAGCGGCCGGAGCAGTTCATCGGCATCCACTTCTTCAGCCCTGTCGACAAGATGATGCTGGTCGAGATCATCCGTGGCAAAGCCACCGGCGACCGCGCCGTCGCCAAGGCGCTGGATTTCGTCCGCCAGATCAGGAAGACCCCCATCGTCGTGAACGACGCCCGCTTCTTCTACGCCAACCGCTGCATCATCCCCTATATTAACGAAGGCATCCGCATGGTGGCCGAGGGGGTAGAACCGGCGCTGGTCGAGAATGCCGCGAAGCTGGTGGGAATGCCGCTCGGTCCGCTGCAACTGGTTGACGAGACCTCCATCGACTTGGGCGTGAAGATCGCCAAGGCGACCAAGGCCGCGATGGGCAAGGACTACCCGGACGAGGCGGTGGACCATGTCCTCTTCTGGATGGCCGACCAGGGCCGTCTGGGCAAGAAGGCCAATGCCGGGTTCTATGCCTACTCCGACAAGGGCGAACGTCTGGGCCTGTGGGACGGGCTGGAACACAAATACCCGCTGGACAAGGCGCAGCCCTCGCTGGCCGACGTGCAGCATCGCCTCCTCTTCGCGCAGGTGCTGGAGGCGGTCCGCGCGCTGGAAGAAGGTGTCCTGACCGACATCCGCGAGGGCGACGTGGGCGCGATCCTCGGCTGGGGCTTCGCCCCGTGGTCAGGCGGGCCGTTCTCGTGGCTGGACATGATCGGCGCGGCGAAGGCGGTGGAAATCTGCCGGGGCCTCACCGCGCAGTTCGGGCCGCGCTTCCATGCCCCGGCGCTCCTGCGCGAGATGGCAGAGAAGGGCCAGACCTTCTATGGCCGGTTCGGGGGAGAGCAGCAGGCAGCGTGACGCCCGTAGGGTGGGGTTCAACCCCACCCAAGGTTAACGGTCTTCCGCCCATACGCGCGTATGGACGGAAGCCATACCGAACCCATACCCATTCCAAACGCGGGCTTCGCCCGGAATTCCGTCAGGGATTAACCAGGTTCGGCGGCGGCTTTCCCTCGGCCCAGGCGATCAGGTTCGCCACCGCCATCATCCCCATCGCCTCGCGCACCTCCAGGCAGGCCGTGCCCAGATGCGGCAGCAGCGTCACGTTCTCCATTGCGATCAGCGCCGCCGGGACCTTGGGCTCGAATTCATAGACGTCCAGCCCCGCCCCCGCGATCCGGCCTTGTTGCAGCGCGTCGATCAGCGCGTGCTCGTCGACCACGTCACCACGCGAGATGTTCACCAGAATGCCGGTTTTCCGCATCATTCCCAAGGTCTTGGCGTCGATCAGGTGATGGGTTTCCTTGCTGCCCGGCACCGCCACCACGACGAAATCCGCCGCCATCGCCTCGGCCATCTCCACCTGCCGCGCAGGCAGGCCGGGGTCTTCGACCTTGGAGCGGTTGTAGAACACCACCTCCATGTCGAACCCGTAGTGGCAGCGCTTCGCGATCGCCTTTCCGATCCGACCGAAGCCGATGATTCCAAGGCGTTTTCCAGTGACATGGGTGCCCAGCATCTGCACCGGCCCCCAGCCCTCCCAGACCCCGGCACGCAGGATTCTCTCGCCCTCGCCCAGCCGCCGGGCGGTCATCAGGATGAGGGAAACCGCGATATCCGCCGTCGCATCCGTGACCGCCCCCGGCGTGTTCGTCACGGCCAGCCCCGCAGCCTTGGCGGCCCCGGCGTCGATGTGGTTGTAGCCCACCCCGAAATTGGCAAGGATCTTCGCCCGTGGGTTCGGAACATCCGCGAAAACATCGGCCTGGAAGCGGTCGCCCAATGTCGGCAGCACCGCGTCGAAGTCTCGCAGCGCCGCGCGGAGCTCCTCGGGCGACAGCACCTCGGTCCGGTCGCGCAGTGTCACGTCGAACCGCTCGCGCGCGGCCTCCAGCACACGGTCGGGCAGACGGCGGGTGATCAGAATGCGTTGCTTCAAAACAGTTTTCCTCCCAGCGGAACATCATGGCCCGGCCCGATCAGCACGACCTGGCCCTCCTCATCCGGCAGACCCAGCACCAGTACCTCGGACATGACAGGCCCGATCTGCCGGGGCGGGAAGTTCACCACCGCCAGCACCTGCCGTCCAACCAGTTGGTCAGGGTTGTAGTGCTTCGTGATCTGCGCCGAGGATCGTTTCTCGCCGATCTCCGGCCCGAAATCGACCCAGAGCTTGTAGGCCGGTTTCCGCGCCTCCGGGAAAGGTTCGGCGCGGGTGATGCGGCCGACGCGGATGTCCACCTTCTCGAAATCGGCGTAGGTGATGGTCACTTTCCCAGCTCCCGTCCCCGGTCGGCCGCGGCCTTCACCGCCCGCTTCAGCAGCGCCGGGAAGCCGGTCTCCGGCTCCATCAACACACCCAGCGCCGCCGCCGTGGTGCCGCCGGGAGAGGTGACATTGATGCGCAACTGTGCAGCGCTTTCAGGGCTCTGGAAGGCAAGCTCGCCTGCCCCGCAGACCGTCGCGCGGGCAAGCTGCATCGCGATGTCGGCAGGCAGCCCCTCGGCCTCGCCAGCGGTCGCCATCGTCTCGATCAGGTGGAAGACATAAGCGGGACCCGAACCGGAGACTGCGGTCACAGCGTCAATCTGATCTTCACCGGACAGTTCTACCACCTGCCCGACCGCCGCCATCAGGCTTTTCGCCAGAACGATATCCGAGGGGGACACATGCCCATTGCCGACCAGCGCCGTGATCCCGCGCCCCACCATCGCCGGGGTGTTCGGCATGGTGCGGACGATGGGGGTGCGACCGCCCAAAGCGGCCTCGAAACTGGCGATCGTGGTCCCGGCGGCGATGGAGACGAAGAGGGTCGAACCGTTGCCCAGTGCCTGCAAAGCGGGCAGCGCCGCCCCCATCATCTGCGGCTTCACCGCCAGCAGCGCCACGGCGGGCGCAGGCGGAACCCCTTGATTCAGATGAACTCCGCTGCCTTTCAGCCAGTCGGTCGGATTGGGCTCGATCACCCAGACCGATCCCGGCGGCACACCCGCCGCCAGCCAGCCCGTCAGCAAAGCCGTCCCCATCTTGCCGCAGCCAAGCAGCACCAGCCCGTCCCGGGCCACGCGATCCAGAGTCATGGACACCCCCTTCAAACCGGGGAGAGGTTAGGCGCGGCCGTAAGCCTCGGCAATGGCGACTTTCATCGCTTCGGCCGGGGACTGGTCGCCCCAAGAGACCAGCTGGAACGCCGGGTAGAAGCGTTCCGAGGCCATCACCGCCGCTGCGATCAGCCGGTCGATCTGTTCCGGCCCCGCCATCTGCCCGCCGGACAGCACCAGCCCATAGCGCCAGACCATCAGCTTCTGATCCGCCCACCAAGTGAAGGCGCCAGACCAGACCATGTCGTTGCAGCGGTTCAGCACATCGTAAAGCGCGCCGATCTTCTCTTCGGGCGGCTCCATCTCGAAGGTGCAGATCAGGCGCAGGGTTTCGTCCTGTTCCGACCAGGCCAGCGTCAGCGAATAGGTGCGCCACTGACCCTCGACCGCCATGGCGATCTGGTCGTCGGTCACGCGGTCGAATTCCCAGGCATGGTGTTGGGCCAGGGTCTCGACGATGTCGATGGGATGGAGATCTTCCATCGACGCGTAGTCCTCGGAAAGCGACATGCCCGGCCTCATGATGAAGCTTCCGGCGGGCCGAAACCCACTAGAAACTGGGTATCTGGCAAGGATCAGCGTTTGCCCGACGCGGCCCTTACTAGATATGGTGTGACCAAAGCGGAAGCCTGTAAAGCGATTTCTTCGGAAAATAGCTGTGGAAAAACGGATTTGTTGAAAGGGAGTCTCTTCAGAGTCAAAGGCTTGTCCTTTCCGGTTTCCAGATCGGTGCGGACACACGCCGGAATGGAAAAAGGCCCCCGTGCGGGGCACGGGGGCGTGTCGGGAAGGCCCTGCCATTCAGGGGCAGACAGGCCGGGCCGGGCGATGGGGACAGATCGCATCTCCGAACGCCATGAGGCTAGCCGCGCGCTGAATCGGGAATATGACAGGCCGGGTTGCGGCCTGCCAAAAGCTGTGGATCACTTGCGCGAGCGGACCATGCCGGTGATCTCGTAGACCTGCTCGATGATCGGGCGGGCGATGGCGTCGGCACGGTCGGCCCCGTCGCCGAGGATGCGGTCGATCTCGGCCGGGTCGGCCATCAGGCGGTTCATCTCGCTGGTGATCGGCGACAGCTTTGCCACCGCGAGATCGGCCAAGGCGGGCTTGAAGGCGCCGAACTGCGCGCCCGCGAAATCGCGGACCACCTGGTCGACCGTATGCCCTGCAAGGGCCGCATAGATGTTGACCAGATTGCGCGCCTCGGGCCGGTCCTTCAGGCCCTCGGCGGTGTCCGGCAGCGGCTCCGGGTCGGTCTTCGCCTTGCGGATCTTGGCGGCGATGGTGTCGGCATCGTCGGTCAGGTTGATCCGGCTTTGATCCGACGGGTCGGACTTCGACATCTTCTTGGTGCCGTCCCGCAGGCTCATGACCCGGGTGGCAGCGCCTTCGATCAGGGGTTCGACCACCGGGAAGAAATCCACCTTGTAGTCATTGTTGAACTTGATCGCGATGTCACGCGTCAGCTCCAGGTGCTGCTTCTGGTCCTCGCCCACCGGAACCATGGTGGCATGATAGGCCATGATGTCAGCGGCCATCAGCGCAGGATAGGCGAAGAGACCAAGGCTCGCCGCCTCGGCGTTCTTGCCGGCGGTCTTGTCCTTCCATTGGGTCATGCGGCCCATCCAGCCCATGCGCGCGACGCAGTTGAAGATCCAGGCAAGCTCGGCATGGGCCGAGACCTGGCTCTGGTTGAAGAGGATCGAGCGCTTGGGGTCGATCCCCGCCGCGATGAAGGCCGCCGCACCCTCACGGGTCTGCTGACGCAACTTCTCGGGGTCCTGCCAGACCGTGATCGCATGCATGTCGACCAGGCAGTAGATCGTCTCGATGCCCTCATCCTGCTTTTCGACGAAGCGCTTCAGCGCGCCGAGGTAGTTGCCGAGCGTCAGCCCGCCCGAGGGCTGGATGCCCGAGAAGATGCGCGGCGTGAAGGCTTTCGGCGGTTGGCCACCTTTCTGATCGGGCGAGACCGGGGAGGACATGGAACTGGCTCCGTCTGGATTAAGCTTGCGATCCCGCGTAATCGAAGGGGTGAGAGGCGTCAATCAGGCAGGACAGGCATGGACCAGGATCACAGCGCAGCCCCGTTGAACCCCTTGCCCTGGGTGGTCTGGCTGCTGGCCCTGCCGTTGATCGCGATGGAGGTGGTGCTGTCGCTGGGCCAGGCGGGGGTGGTGGGCGGACCCCAGGCGGTGGGCTGGCGTTTGCAGGCGGTGGAGCGGTTCGGGCTTTTCCCCGAACTGCTGAAGCACCAGTGGAGCACCGGCGGCCAGCCGCTGGAGGAGCTGCCCCGGCTGGTGAGCTATGCGATGGTGCACGGCAGTTTCAGCCATGCGCTTTTCGCGATCGTCATGCTTCTGGCGCTTGGCAACATGGTGGCGAGCGTCTTCCGCTGGTGGGGCGTGCTGGTGGTGTTCCTTGGCGCGGTGATCGTGGGGGGCGCGGCGTATGGGCTGCTGGTGCCGGGGCTCCGGATGCAGCTGATCGGCGCATTCCCCGGGGTCTACGGCTTGATTGGGGCCTTCACCTTCCTGATCTGGACGAGGCTGGCACTGGCGGGCGCAAACCGTCTGCGGGCCTTCACCCTGATCGGAATGCTGCTGATGGTTCAGCTGGTCTTCGGCCTTCTCTTCGGCGGCGGCTGGGACTGGGTGGCCGAGGTCGCGGGCTTCGCCACCGGGTTCCTGCTGTCCTTCGTGGTCAGCCCCGGCGGGTTTGCCCGCGTGGTGCAGATGATCCGTCAGCGCTGACGGCGCAGCGCCTTCAGGTCTGAAAGCCGGACGGCCTTGAGCGCGAAGGCAGCAAGCGCGTAGCTGGCCATGCCAAGCGCGATGAGGAGCGCGAGGGCGAGAATGCGGTAGGTCTTGGCCTCCAGCATCGGCAGCAAAAGCGCCCAGCCGCCCCACAGCGCGGCGCCCATCAGGGCCGAGGCGGCGGCGATGCGCCAGAAGCGGGACAGGAAGCGCGCGTCGAAGCGGGTCTCCTCGCCCAGCCGCCGCGCGCCCCACCAGAGCTGGCCGACCATGACCCAGGCGGAAAGGGTCGTGGCCCAGGCGGCGGCGGAGAAGCCGATCAAGGGCATCAGGCCAAAGGCGAGGGCGGCGTTCAGCGCCATCGACCAGACGGCATAGCGGAAGGGGCTGCGGGTGTCCTCGCGGGCGTAGAACAGCGGTTGCAGGGCCTTTTGCAGAACGAAGGCAGGCAGGCCCAGGCCGTAGATCGCCAGCGCCAGCGCGGTGGCGGCGGTATCCTCGGCATCGAACTTGCCGCGCTGATACAGAACCTCGGTGATGGGCAGCGCGATCACCACAAGGGCGACGGCGGCGGGAAGGGTCAGGAGGAGGGCGAATTCCGTGCCGCGGTTGAAGGCCTCGCGCCCCCCGGCAGCGTCTCCGGCTTGCAGGCGGCGGGACAGCTCGGGCAACAGGACAGTGCCCACGGCGATGGCCACGACGCCCAGCGGCAGCTGATACAGCCGGTCGGCATAGACCAGCCAGGAGATCGCACCCTCGGTGCCCGAGGCGACCTGACGCGAGACGAGGAGGTTGATCTGGACCACCCCGCCGACAAGGAGTGCAGGCCCCATGTTGACCATCAGGCGCCTGAAGTCGGGCGTCAGTTGCGGCCAGCGCAGGCGGGGAATGAACCCGATGCGGCGGGCGGCATACATCGTCCACAGAAGCTGCGCGATGCCGGTAACAGGCGTGGTCCAGGCCAGCGTCAGGCCCATGTCCCAGCCCATCCGGGCGGCGAGCAGCATGGCGGCGATGAAGACCAGGTTCATCAGCACCGGGACCGCCCCCGCCTCGGCGAAATGCCCATGCGCGTTGAGGATGCCGGAGAGCAGCGCGAAGAGCGAGATGAAGCCGATGTAGCAGAAGGTGATCCGCCCGAAATCGACCGCCATGTCAAAGCGCCCGTCGCCGACGAAGCCCGCGGCCATCGCCCAGACCAGAAGCGGCATGGCAAGGGTGCCGATCAGGGTGAAGATGATCAGGAAGGTGGTGAGGCCGGAGAAAGCGTTTCGCGCGAATTCCTCGGCATCCTCCCCGCTTTCCAGCTTCTTGGCGTAAAGCGGCACGAAGGCCTGGTTGAACGCCCCTTCCGCGAAGAAACGGCGGAACATGTTCGGCAGGCTGAAAGCCACGTTGAAGGCGTCCGCCACCGGCCCCGCGCCCAGATAAGCGGCCATCATCAGTTCACGCACCAGCCCCGCGCCCCGCGAGACCAGGGTCCAGCCGCCCAGTGTGACGATACTGCGGATCATCCCGCGCGAGCCGCTCATGCGATGGCCCTTTCCGCCCCTTCCGCGATGGCCTGGCGCAGCTTCTTCTCCAGCGCCTCCTGCCGGTGCTTCTGGTGCAGCTTCAGGCCGAACATGTCCTTGACGTAGAAGGTATCCACCACCTGCGCGCCATAGGTCGCGATCACGGCACTGGCGATGTAGATGTTGTTCACCGCCAGCGTGCGGGTCAGGTCATACAGCAGGCCGGGCCGGTCGCGGGTGTCGACCTCGATGATCGTGTAGATCTCCGACCCTTCGTTGTCGAAGGTGATATGGGTCGGGAAGCGGAACTCGCGCTCGCGCTTCTTGATCTTGTCGCGATCCTTCAGCGCCTCGCGCGCCACCACCTCGCCCCGCAGCGTCTTGTCGATCATCTGGCGCAGGCGCGGCAGGCGGGCGACCTCGTAGGGGTGGCCCTCGATGTCCTGCACCCAGAAGACGGCGGTCGCATAGCCGTCCTTGGAGGTATAGGTCCGCGCATCCACCACATTGGCCCCGACCAGCGCCAGCGCCCCGGCAAGGCGGCTGAAGATGCCGGGGTGGTCGGCGAGCGCAAAACAGGCGCGGGTCGCGTCGCGGTCGGCGTCGGGATGAAGGTCGATGCGGATCTCGTCGTCGCCAAGGCCCTGGAGGAGGCGCGCGAAGACCTCATGCGTATCGGTCGACAGGCCTTGCCAGTAAGGCGCATAGTGGCGCGTCAGCTCATGCTCCAGCACCGCCGGGTCCCATTCCGCCAGCCGCTCGGCCAGCGCGCGGGTCGCTTCCTCTTGCCGGTTCTCGCGGTTCAGGGTTTCCAGACCGCCTTCCAGCGCATCGGCCGTCTGCTTGTACAGCTGGCGCAGCAGCATGGCCTTCCAGTTGTTCCAGGTGCCCGGCCCCACCCCCCGGATGTCGCAGACCGTCAGCACCGTCAGCAGGTCCAGCCGCTTGCGCGTCTTCACCGCCTTGGCGAAGTCGCGCACCGTGCGCGGGTCGCCGATGTCGCGCTTCTGCGCCATGTCGGACATGAGAAGGTGGTAGCGCACCAGCCATTCCACCGTCTCGCATTCCTCGGCGTCCAGCCCCAGTCTTGGCGCGACCCGCCGGGCGATCTGTGCGCCGAGGATGGAATGGTCCTCGGGCCGGCCCTTGCCGATGTCGTGCAAGAGGAGGGCCACATAGAGCACGCGCCGGTTGATCCCCTCCTTCAGGATCGAGGAGGACAGGGGCAGGTCCTCGACCAGTTCGCCGCGCTCGATCTGGGCCAGGCAGGAGATGGTCTGGATGATGTGCTCGTCGACCGTGTAGTGGTGGTAGACGTTGAACTGCATCATCGCGACGATGGGCTCGAACTCCGGGATGAAGGCCGAGAGCACCCCCAGCTCGTTCATCCGGCGAAGGCTGCGTTCGGGATTCCCGTGCTTCAGGAGGAGGTCGAGGAAGATGCGCTGCGCTTCGGGATCCTCGCGCATGTCGTCGTCAATCAGGTCGAGATGCGCGGTCACGATCCGCATGATGTTGGGGTGCAGGAGATACTTGGTCCGCAGCCCTTCCTCGAAGACGCGCAGCAGGTTCAGCTTGTCCTTCAGGAATTCCTGCGGGTCCTTCACGTCGATGCGGCCCTGTACCAGGTTGTAGCCGGGCTTGACGCGCTTGGTCATCTTGAAGAGGCCGAAAAGCGAGGCCTCGCGCTTGGCGTGGCGGGCTTCCAGCTGGGTCAGAAAGATCCGGGTCAACTCGCCCACGCGGGTGGCGAGTCGGAAGTAGTCCTGCATGAAATGCTCGACCGCGCGACGCCCCCCGGCATCGCGGTAGCCCATCCGCGCCGCCACCTCGACCTGCAGGTCGAAGGTCAGCGTATCGGTCGGCCGCCCGGTGATGTAGTGCAGATGGCAGCGCACGGCCCAGAGGAAATCCTCGGCCTGGGCGAAGCCTTCGAATTCATCGCGGCTGAGAAGCCCCGCCCCGACCAGCCCCTCGGACGAGGGCACCCGGTGCAGATATTTCCCGATCCAGTAAAGCGTCTGGAGATCGCGCAGGCCCCCCTTGCCCTCTTTCACGTTCGGCTCCAGCACATAGCGCTGGCCGCCCTGCCGCCTGTGGCGCTCGGCCCGCTCGGCCAGCTTGGCCTCGATGAACTCGGGGCCGGAATTCCGGAACAGCTCGCTCCACAGCCGCGTGTCCAACTCCTCGGCCAAGGGCGCATGGCCGCAGATGAAGCGATGTTCCAGAAGCGCGGTGCGGATGGTGATGTCCTCGCGCCCGAGGCGGATGCAGTCCTTCACCGTCCGGCTGGAATGGCCGACCTTCAGCTTCAGGTCCCACAGCATGTAGAGCATCGTCTCGATGACACTCTCCGCCCAGGGCGTGATCTTCCACGGCGTCAGGAACAGAAGGTCCACGTCCGACTGCGGCGCCATCTCGGCCCGGCCGTAGCCGCCGACACCCAGGACCGCGATCCGCTCGGCATCGGTGGGGTTCGCCAGGGGATGCAGGCGCATGGCAGCGGCAAGCGTGACCTGCACCAGCACATCGGTCAGATCAGATTGCGCCGAGATCAGCGCGCGGGCCTGGCGGGGGGCTTGCAGAAAGGCCGCCTCGAAGGCGGTGGTGGCTTCGGCCTTGGCGGCTTGCAGGTCCTGTACCACCAGGGAGCGGGCCGCCTTGGGGTCTGCCGCCACATCGCGCAGACCCGAAAGCACCCTGGCCGTCAATTCCGCCGCATCCGGGACCGGATAGCCGACAAGGGCCAACGAGGGGCGAGTTGCGGCCTCGACCGGTCCTGTCACGATGGGGGAACCCGCGCTCAGAACCCGGCGCCGCCGAAGCTGCGGGGGGCCGCCTCGATCACCACGACCTGGTTCGCCCGGATCGTCGCCACCGCAAGGCCGCGCTCGTTTGTGCCGTTCGGCAACAGGCGGAATATGCCCGAGACCCCGGCGAAGCCCGCCGATTGCGTCAGGTCGCCCTTGGTGAGCGGCCCGCCGCCCTTGGCCCGGTTCGCCAGCGCGCCGATGGCCGCGATCCCGTCATAGGCGAGGCCCGCCACCGGCACCGGCTGACTGCCATAGGCGCCCGCATAACGCGCGCGGAACTGCGCCTGCAGGCCGGGATCGGGCATGGCGAACCAGCCGCCCTGCACGCCCGGCAGGGCCAGCGTGGCGGGCGGGATATCCCAGCGGGTCAGGCCGATGAACTGGACGATGCTCTTGTCGATGCCGTTGTCGACCAGAAGCTGGCTGAGCAAGGGCAGCGCCCCTGCCGTGTCGGCCGTCATGAACAGCGCCGTCGCACCCGAGGACCGGGCAGTGCCGACGATGCCCGAAGCCGCCTGCATGATGCCGTTCTGCGAAAATTCATAGGAGGTCACGCCCACGACCGACCCACCGGCCGAGGCGACCCCGCGTTCGATGGCGGACTTGCCGACCTCGCCCGCGACGTTGCGGTCATGCACGATCAGGACCTTGGACTTGCCGTTGCGCACCGCATAACCGGCCAGCCGCCGGGCGGTATTGTCGAAGGTCTGGCCCAGGACGAACACATTGCCGCCCGCGATGGCCGCGTTGTTCGAGAAGGCCAGAACGTTCACCCCGGAGTTCGCCACCGCGACGCCGGCGGCATTGGCCTCTTCGGAATAGAACGGCCCCAGGATCACCTGCGCACCCTCGTCCACTGCCTGTTTCGCCAGCGCCGAAGCCTTCGCCGGGCTGCCGCCGGTCTTGTAGACGCGCAGGTCGATGTTGACGCCGGAGAGGTCGTTCATCGCCAGCCGGGCGGCGTTTTCCAGGTTCGCGCCGAAAAGTTCATCCTGCGACTGACCCGAGCCTGAGGGGACCAAAAGCGCCACCTGAACCGATCCGCCATTGGCCGGGGGCACCGTGCCGGGCCCCGTCGCCACGCAGCCGGACAGCACCAGGGCGCCAAGGCCGACACAGAACTGACCCAGCGACTTGCGGGCCCGGCGAATAACGGACAACATGGTGGTTCCTCACTGTGGCAGCGCGCTGCGTTTGTCCGGCAGGGTAAAGGGTTCGGCAGGGGAAGTAAACTTGTGAGGCAAGGCCCGGACCCCGCTGACGCAGCCCATAAACCCGCCCTGCGCGCCATTCCGCCGGGACTGCATTTCGTATCGACCCCCATCGGCGCGGCGCGGGACATCACGCTTCGGGCGCTGGACGTGCTGGCGGGGGCGGATGTGCTGGTGGCCGAGGATACCCGCACCCTGCGCCACCTGATGGAGATCCACGGCATCCCGCTGAACGGGCGCCCGCTGATCGCCTATCACGACCATTCGGGCGAGGGGCAGCTGCAGCGGCTGGTCGGGCTGCTGGCTGAAGGCAGAAGCCTCGCCTATGCCTCGGAAGCCGGGACGCCGCTGATCTCGGACCCCGGTTTCGAACTTGCGCGGGCGGTGGCGGCGGCGGGCCTGCCGATGACCGCCGCCCCCGGTCCCTGCGCGGCGATCTGCGCGCTGACGCTGTCCGGCCTGCCCTCGGACCGCTTCTTCTTCGCAGGCTTCCCGCCTTCGGCGCAGGGTGCGCGGCGCAGCTTCCTTGAAGACCTGGCGGGAGTGCAGGCCACGCTGATCCTTTATGAAAGCCCGAAGCGCCTCGCGGCGCTGCTGGCCGAAATGGCGGCGACGCTGGGCGGGGCGCGGCAGGCCGTCGTCTGCCGCGAACTGACCAAGCGCTTCGAGGAGGTGCTGCGCGGCGATCTGGCGACCCTTGCCGCCGAGGTCGCAGCGCGCGAGGTCAAGGGCGAGATCGTGGTGCTGGTCGACCGGGCCGCGCCCACCGAGGCGACGGAGGACAGCATCGGCGCCGCACTGGATGCGGCGTTGCAGACGATGTCCGTTAAGGATGCTGCAACTTTTGTGTCGCAGACTCTGGGTGTGTCGCGCAAGATCGCGTACCGGATCGCTCTCGATCGCAGCCAGGGATAGCTCATGCCGTTCGACTTCGTCTCCGCCCCCGTCAGGCGTTCCCGCTCGGAACGCGGCCGGGCGAACTATCACGCGGGTCATGCGGCGGAAGCCTCGGTCGCCCGGGTGTACGAAGACCGGGGCATCGCGATCTGCGCCCGGAACTGGCGCGGGATCACCGGCGAAATCGACCTGATCGGTCGCCGCGGCGATGAGGTGATCTTCGTCGAGGTGAAGCAAAGCCAGACGCATGACATGGCGGCCTCGCATATCTCGCAGGCCCAGATCGGGCGCATCTTCGCGACGGTCGACGAATTCCTGGCGGGCGAACCCAAAGGCCTCTTGACCGATGTCCGCATCGACCTGGCGCTGGTCGATGGCAAGGGCCGCATCGAAGTGCTGGAAAACGCCTTCGCGGGCTGAATTGCATCTTCCGGCGGCATCGGCCATCACTTCCTGGAACGGAGGAGTGAGCCATGCCCCTGAAGGTAGCCCTGCAGATGGACCCGATCGGGTCGGTCAACATCAACGCGGATTCGACGTTCCGCATCGCGCTGGAAGCCCAGGAGCGCGGGCATGAACTGTTCTTCTATACGCCCGACAGGCTGGCCTTCGTCGAAGGCCGGGTCATCGCGCGGGGCTGGCCCATCGAGGTGCGGCGCGAGATCGGGAATCACGTCACCTATGGCGCAGAGACGGAGGTCGACCTCGGCGACTACGACGTCGTCTGGCTACGGCAGGACCCGCCTTTCGACATGGGCTACATCACCACCACGCATCTTCTGGAGATGATCCATCCGAAGACGCTGGTGGTGAACGACCCGTTCTGGGTGCGGAACAGCCCGGAAAAGCTCATGGTGTTGCGCTTCCCGGCGCTGACCCCCCCCACCGCCATCGCCCGCGACCTGGCCACGATCCGCGCCTTCAAGGCCCGGCACGGCGACATCATCCTGAAGCCGCTCTACGGCAACGGCGGCGCGGGCGTGTTCCGGCTGGACCCGAACGACCGCAACCTCTCGTCCCTGCATGAGCTGTTCATGGGCATCAACCGCGAGCCCCTGATCGTGCAGAAGTTCCTGCCCGCCGTGGCTCAGGGCGACAAGCGGGTGATCCTGGTCGACGGCGAGCCGGTGGGCGCAATCAACCGGGTGCCGCAGGCGGGCGAGACGCGGTCGAACATGCATGTCGGCGGGCGGCCCGAGAAGATCGGCCTGACCGAGCGCGACCTGGAAATCTGCCGCATCATCGGCCCCACCCTGCGCGAGAAGGGCCAGGTCTTCGTCGGCATCGACGTGATCGGCGACTGGCTGACCGAGATCAACGTCACTTCGCCCACCGGCATCCAGGAGCTGGAGCGGTTCGACGGCACCAATGCCGCCCGCCGCATCTGGGAGGTGATCGAGGCGAAGCGGAAAGCCTAGGCCAGCCCGCTGTCGGGGTCGTTGCGCAGGACGTCCCAGACCAGCGACTTCATCCAGTCCTGCTGGTCGGGTGAGGGCCAGCCTTCCTCGCCGCGAAGCGTCGGCACGCTCTGGGGATTGCGGCCGTAGATCACCGCGAAATGCGCAAGCGCGATCGGGTAGGCGCCCTTGCGGTTGGGGTGGATGTTGTCCTCGAACAGGTCCTGCATCGCCGTCAACCCGGGCGCGGTGCCCGCCGCAATGGCATCGAAGATCGAGGCCATGATCTTCGGTCCCGGGATCAGCCGCATCCGCGGGCTGCCCTTCGGCCGCTTCCCGTTGACGAACGCGACGACCTCCCGCCAGCTGCCCAGTTCCAGGTCCAGCCGCTCGCGGAAGGGGATCTGGCCTTCGTCCGGCATGTCGTAGGGGTCGGTATTGCCCGGCCCGCTGCCGATGCCCACCCAGGAAGCGTAGAGGATCGTCTCGGCCCCGCGGCCGCCGTTTCCGTGCTTCCAGGCGTGCTCGAACCAGGTCAGCGCGTATTTTTCGGTCTCCTCCCAGGTGATGGCCGACCGCACCGGGACCCGCTCTGTCAGAATCAGCCTGTCATAGTCGCCGATGATCCGGCGGGCATCGATGACCATCGGGCTGTCCGGCTGCCAGCGGTATTTCATCGTGCTGCCGGGAACGGTGGAGTTTTCGATGGGGGGATCCTGCAAGCCTCCGGCGGCGGCGACCATGCGGGCCAGGGGTGCCGGGATCGGGTCGGTGAGACTGTGGCCCGACATGATGACCCGCAGGCTGAAGGGCTGCTCCACCGGTCCGGCCAGTCCTGCACCCGACAAGGCGGGAAGGGCGGCAAGCCCGGCCAGAACGCTGCGACGGTCGGGGCGATGCGGCATGGAAAGGGCCTTTCGGGAAATGCTCGTACCGGGAAGTCTACCTGCCGGGCGGCGGCAGGGGAAGCAGGCAACACGGGGCGGTGTCCACGCGGGACAGCCGACGAAGGCGTATTTGAATCAAAGGCCTGGTCCTTGGCATTTGCAGTCCATCAACCACGATCCGGGCCAACGGCGTCGCGTCCCACCTTGCGCAGGAGATAGAGCGCGTAAAGGAGGTTGGGCATAACCAGGGCCAGCGGTGCCAGATAGGCCGCCAGAGGCAACGGGTTTTCCGGCATGGTCTGCTGCGCAGCCTCATAAGCGACAAGGAGCAGGCCGAAGTTCCAGATCATGTGGAAGCCCACCGCAGGCCAGATCGAGCCGGTGCGGATCAGGAGCGCCACCAGAAGGAGCCCGGTCATCATCGCCGCGACGGCCTGGGCGCTCGACTGCATCAGGTCGCCGAAGGTGAAGCCGTTCAGCACATGGACCGCGCCGAAGATGAAGGAGGTCAGCAGGATCGCCGTCCAGGGCCGGTGCCGCGCGGCGAGCGCGCGGAAGAGGATGCCGCGGAACATCCATTCCTCGGACAGGGCGACGATCAGCGTGTTCACGGCAAGGAATGCGGTCGCGCGGGGTGGCGGCAGGCCGATGGCGAGCGCGAGACCAAGGATCGGCAAGAGGAGGAGGACGGGAAACCACATCAGGCGAAGGGTCAGCCGCAGCGGCGGCGCACGGAAACCGAGATCCGACCAGCCGCAGAGCCGGGTGGCGATGGCCAGCACCGCCAGGCCCAGAAGGACGTTCCAGGCAATGCCCTGCGACAGGGCAGCGACGATGTCGGCGATCGAGAAAACCTCGCCGCCGCGCAGGAGATGCCCGAGGAGCAGGGTCACGCCCAGCCAGGCGACCAGCGTCAGGACTGCCTGGCGCAGCCGGGTTTCCGCATCGCCGTCTGGCCTGTTCATTCCGCGCCGCTCCCGTCTGCCGCCGACCCTGCCGGTTCGACGCGCAACCGGTCAAGTCCGTTCCCGCGAAAGTCTATGCGACCTTCGGCGGACCGGCCTCCAGCAAAGCCAGGATCTTTCGGGCGGTGGCTTTGGCGGAGAAGGGATTCTGCCCGGTGACGAGGCGCCCATCGGCGATGGCATGGGGCAGGAACGGCAAAAGCGCCTTCTGATAGCGGGCGTCGCGCCGCTTCATCTCGGCCTCGGCATTGTAGGGCACCTTGCGGGCGACGCCTGCGACCACCTCCTCCGCCCAGGCGAAGCCGGTGACGCGCCTGCCTGTCACCAAAAGCGTCCCGTCGCCCAGCCGGACATTGAGCAGGCCGCAATAGCCGTGGCAGACCGACGCGACGATGCCGCCCTGTTCCCAGATGCCGCGGACCAACTGCTGCAACCCGGCATCGTCGGGGAAGTCCCACATCACGGCATGGCCGCCGGTGAAATAGATCGCGTCAAATCGGGAAGCATCGATCTGATCCGGTCGCGCCGTCCGGGCCAGCAGTTCCATCCGGACGGGGTCGTCCAGCCATGCCCTTGCGGAGGCGTCCAGCAGCGGCCATTTCAACGCGCGCGGCTCCAGCGGCGTGGCGCCGCCCTTCGGGCTGACGATGCGCTGCTGATATCCCTTTGCCTCGAAGATGTCCCAGGCATGGGTCAGTTCGGAAAGCCACAGGCCCGTTGGCTCCTCCGGGTCGGCGTAGTGGGACACGTTGGTGACGACGTGGAGAATGCGTCGGGTCATGGGCTGCCCTTCCTTTCGGCGCTCACGACAGGCGCTCCGACCGCCAAAGACTGTCTGCGCCCTTGGCAAGCCGCCAGCTACGCGCCGACACGAGCGTGCCCCTTGCCGTGCTGTAGTCGGGGACGGAAAGCCGGATGGCATCGCCCTGGGCCTGCCATTCCCCGATGACGGTGACGCCATCGCCGAACTCGACCAGACAGTCCGGCTCCGCCGTCCCGTCATCGTGCATCGTGACGCGGCCTCCAGGAAAGGCATGGCTGTGAGGGAACGTGAAACGCATCCTGATCCTGTTTTGCGCGACATCGCGTCAAGCCTGCCGCCGCCTCTGATGGATACTATGTCAGGGGCTGCCGGTTCCGGTCTATTGAGATATTGCAAGGCCGAAGGGGCTGGTTCGGGCCGCCATCGCGCAGAACCGGCTTTTGGCGACGGAGCGCGGGTGGCTGACCGCGATGATCTGCAGGGCGCCTGCGTTCTACGGGTCGGGCAAGACGCAGAGCATCACCACCAGCGCCATCCTGGAACCACGGGAACCTATCACGGCTTCGTCGGGCTGGCCGCCGAAGCGCTGGCAGCTGCGACTGGCGGGCCTGTTCAGCCGCACGGTCCGCGGCGCGGGGTAATCAGACCGGGAAGAACCCGCCGCGCGCGGGATCGTAGTTTTCCAGAAGCCCCTCACCGGTGTTGTTCCACAGCCCGTGTAGCGTGAGGAGATCGTTGTCGATGGCCTGCTTCACGAAGGGGAAGGTCAACAGGTTTTCGAGACTGGTCAGCACCGCCTGCTTTTCCAGCGCCTGCAAAATCTCGGCCTCGGGCAGGTGGGCCACCTTGTCGAAGCCGGGGCGCAGGATGTCCATCCAGCGGCCGACGAAGCTGGTCTTCTCCTCCAGCTGTGGGGCGTGGCCGGTGCACATGTCACGGCAGCCCTTGACCCCGCCGCAGTTGGAATGGCCGAGCACGACGATATGCGCCACGCCAAGCGAGGTGACGGCATATTCCACCGCCGCTGAGGTGCCGTGGCGTTCGCCGTCCGGAGTGTAGGGCGGCACCAGATTGGCGATGTTGCGGTGGATGAAGAACTCGCCCTCGTCCGCCCCGAAGATCGACGTGACGTGGACGCGGCTGTCGCAGCAGGAGATCACCATGGCGCGGGGATGCTGGCCGCTTTCGGCCAGGCGGCGATACCAGGCGCGGTTGTCCTGATAGGTGGTCGCGCGCCAGCCGTGGAAGCGCTGGACCAGATAGGCAGGCAGGGGGCGGATGGAATTCATGGGCATCGTCCTCTGTTGTCGCCCCTTCCCTATGCCGCATTTGCGGAAAATTCGAGGGGCAAATTCCGGCAGGCGCGGGCCGCGGGCAACCAGTTGTTCAGCAAGACGGTTCAGGCTGGCAGCGGGTGTGACGTAACTTGGGTGTGAATGATGGGAGAGATTGTCCCTC
>NZ_DAIQAT010000039.1:0-24259 GCF_036781545.1 Tabrizicola sp. | reverse complement strand
AGGATCGCCATGATGTTCGCGGTGTAGACGATGAAGGTGTCGGTGGTGATCAGGAAGATCGCGGGCACCGAATCCACCGCGAAGACCAGGTCGGCCACGTTGATCACGATCAGGGCAACGAAAAGCGGCGTTGCATACAGCATCAGCCTGCCCGTCGCGGGATTCGTCTCGCGGACGAAGAACTTCTGCCCGTGCAGCCCTTTGGTGACGTTCATGTGGGTCGAGATGAAGCGCACCACCGGGTTCTTCGAGATATCGGGATCGCTTTCCGGCACGACCAGCATCTTCAACCCCGTGAAAGCCAGGAACGCGGCGAAGACCAGCGTCACCCAGCCATAGGCGGCGATCAGCTCGGCCCCGATGGCGATCATGATGCCGCGCAGGATGATCACGCCGATGATGCCCCAGACCAGCGCGCGATACTGGTATTTCCGGGGAATGGCGAAGTAGCCGAAGATCAGCGAAATGACGAAGACGTTGTCGATCGAGAGCACCTTCTCGATGATATAGCCCTGGAAATAGCTGGCCACCGGGTTGGTGCCGTCGCTTGTCACCAGCGTGCCGTTCGACCAAGCCCACCAGATATAGCCGCCGAAGGCGATGGCGATGGCGATGTAGAAGGCCGACAGCTTCAGGCTTTCGGTGACGCCAAGCTCGTGGTCGTCCTTGTGCAGGACGCCCAGGTCGAAGACCATCAGCGTGACGACGATGGTCAGGAACAGCAGCCACAGCCACAGGGGCTTGGCCAAAACCGTCAGGAAGAGGAATTCCATCCCCGTTTTACCTCTCGCTCGGGTGCGTCGAGGTCAGCCTTTTCAGGGGGCAGGGCGCCGGGCTGACATCGAGCACGATTACTCGATGCGGTCCGACATCACGACTGGCGTCGTCAGAGGGGCCCGGCCCGCTGTGGGGAAGTGGGGGGCGAGGGCGGCATTTCAACCCCGGACGCCCGGGAATTTTCACGGAAGCGTGACTCCCCTGCCGGTTCCGCCGGATTTTCCGCGGCCTCGGGGCTTGTGGCAGGGGTCGCACGGCCTGTATGCCCGATCCGTAGGAGACCGCCATGAGCCTGAACACCTTTGGACATCTCTTCCGCGTCACCACCTGGGGCGAAAGCCATGGGCCGGCCATCGGCTGCACGGTGGACGGCTGCCCCCCCGGCGTGGCGCTGTCAGAGGCGGACCTGCAACCCTGGCTGGACCGGCGGAAGCCGGGGACGTCAAAGTTCACCACCCAGCGGCAGGAGGCGGATGCGGTCCGGATTCTCTCGGGCGTGTTCGAGGGGAGGACGACGGGCACCCCGATCCAGCTGATGATCGAGAACACCGACCAGCGGTCGAAGGACTATGGCGAGATCGCACAGTCGTTCCGGCCGGGGCACGCCGACATCACCTATCACCAGAAGTACGGCATCCGGGATTATCGCGGCGGCGGGCGGTCCTCGGCACGCGAGACGGCATCGCGGGTCGCGGCGGGGGGTGTTGCGCGGGCGGTTCTGGCGGCGCTGGTGCCGGGGCTGAAGATCACCGGCTACATGGTGCAGATGGGGGTGAAGGGGATTGATCGGGCGCGCTTCGATCCGCCGCAGATCGGGCTGAACCCGTTCTGGTGCCCCGATCCGGTGGCGGCGGCGGAGTGGGCCGTCTATCTGGATGAGCTGCGGCTCTCGCACAATTCGGTCGGCGCGGTGATCGAGGTGGTGGCAGACGGCGTTCCGCCGGGGCTGGGCGCGCCGCTTTACGGCAAGCTCGACAGCGACCTGGCTTCGGCGATGATGTCGATCAACGCGGTCAAGGGCGTGGAGATCGGCGAGGGGATGGCGGCGGCTTCGCTGACCGGAGTCGAGAATGCCGACGAGATTCGCATGGGGCCGGAGGGGCCGGAGTTCCTGTCGAACCATGCGGGCGGCATCCTGGGCGGGATTTCCACCGGGCAGCCGGTGGTCTGCCGCTTCGCGGTGAAGCCCACGTCGTCGATCCTGACGCCGCGCCGGACGGTGACGCAGGACGGCCGGGAAACCGACCTGATCACCAAGGGCCGCCACGACCCCTGTGTCGGCATCCGCGCGGTGCCGGTGGGCGAGGCGATGATGGCCTGCGTGCTGCTGGACCACCTGCTGCTGGACCGGGGCCAGACCGGCGCGGTGCGGGGGCGGATCGGCTGAGCTTCCCGGGGACCGGGATTTGCGGATCGGGATGATGCGGCACGTCTTCGCGATGTCCGGGATCGCGACGGGCCGCCTGTCCACGCGCAGCAGAAATGGAATGGAGGGCCCCGCACCCCTACGGGACCCTCCATCCACCCCACGCGCACACCCCAAGCACCGCGTAGTCTGTATAAAAGGTCCCGGGCGTCCTGCCCTGACTTCTCCCTGATAGCCGAATCCGCCGCGCCGCTCAAACGCGAAGCGCGCGGCATTTAGGGCAAATCCGATCAGTCGCGCGGGTTGGGCAGGAGGAAAGCCACCAGACCCAGAAGCGGCAGGAAGGCGCAGATGCGGTAGACGGTGACGATGCCCCAATGGTCGGCCAGCACCCCCAGGCCCGCGGCCCCCAGCGCCGCGATGCCGAAGGCGAGCCCGAAGAGAAGCCCGGCAACCATCCCCGTGCTTTGCGGCATCAGGTCCTGGGCATAAACCACCATCGCCGGGAAGGCCGAGGCCAGGATCAGCCCGGCCAGCGAGACCGCGATGACCGATGGCACTAGCGGCAGCCAGGGGACCAGAATGGTCAGCGGCAGGATGCCCAGGATTGACCACAGGATCACCCGCCGCCGCCCGATCCGGTCGCCGATGGGACCACCGATGATGGTGCCGACCGCGACCGCGGCGAGGAAGATGAAAAGGCAAAGCTGGGACTGCCCGACGCTCAGGCCGTACTGCTCGATCAGGTAGAAGGTGTAGTAGCTGGAGAGCGAGACCGAATAGACGAACTTGGAAAGCATCAGCAGGATCAGGAGGATCATCCCGAAGCGCACGGTGGCGGTGGGCAGGGGCACGGCGGCGCGGGCACGGCTTTTCCGGGCGTGGGCACGGGCGGCGCCGACTGCCACATACCAGCGCCCGACGCCCCAGAGGAGCGCCATCCCGGCAAGGGCGACGGCCGCGAACCATTCGATCGAAAGCTGCCCGCGCTGCATCACCACGAAGGCCGCCGCCAGGGGGCCAAGGGCCGATCCGGCATTGCCGCCGACCTGGAACAGCGATTGCGCGAAGCCCGGGCGCATCCCGGCCGCCAGGCGGGCGATGCGCGAGGCCTCGGGGTGGAAGATCGACGAGCCGAGGCCGATCAGCGCGACCGACAGCAGCACGACGCCGAAGCTTTGTGCATGGGCCAGAGCCACGAGGCCGACCCCGGTCGAGGCCATTCCGGCGGACATGGCATAGGGCAGCGGCCTGCGGTCGGTGTAGAGCCCGACCAGCGGCTGCAGCACCGAGGCGGTGCCCTGGAAAACGAAGGTGATCAGCCCGATCTGGGAAAAGCTGAGCGCCAGATTGCTCTTGAGCAGCGGATAGGCCGCCGGAATCAAGGATTGCATCAGGTCATTCAGGAAATGACCAAGCGCGACGGCAAGGATGACCTGCACGACAGTGCTGTCACCGGCGGTCTGGGAAGGCTGGGGAGTGGCGGACATCGGGTCTTTCCGGCTGCGGGCGGGCCAACATGGCGCGCTCCTCGGGGAAAGACAATGTCCGCCGGTCCGCCTTTGTCAGGCGTAGACCTTTTCCTTGCCGAAATGCTTGACCAGCAGATAGTAGAACACCGCCCGGAACTTGTTGCGCTCGGACTTGCCGTAGGTGTCGACGGCGGCGTTGATGCCTTCCATCAGGGCCGGACCATCCTTCAGGCCCAGTTTCTTGATCAGGAAGTTCGACCTGATGCGCTCCAGCTCTTCCTTGTCCGAAGCGGCAACGGTCTGCGCGTCATTGTCATAGATCGACGGCCCGCAGCCGATCGTCACTTTCGTCAGAAGCGCCATGTCTGGCGTCACGTTGCACTTGTTCTTCAGGTCATCGGCATATTTGGCGATGAGTTCGTCCCTCTTGCCCATCCTTTGTCTCCCTTGACTGGAACGGTGATCGTTAACGGCTGCGACCGTAGTCTGCCGGGCCAAGTTCGGGAAGGGGAAATTCTTGGCCTTGCCGTCAGTCTGCCGATGGATCGGGGAAGACGATCCGGTGATTGATCAGATAGCTGGCGATCGCAGCCAGCCCCGAGGCGAGGAGATGAACGAAAAGATCGTGCCGGAAGCTGCCGTTCGCCAGAAGGAAACTGACCGACGCGGCGATCCCGACCCCCAGCCCCTGTGTCGCGGCATAAAGCCACAGCCCGTGCCGGTGGGGCGTGCGGTGGGTGAAGGTGATACGGCGCTGGAGCCAGAAGGCCACGGGAATGCACAGGACCCAAAGCGCCCCCGCAGAAACCGCCCTGGGCAGGGGGAGGTGCGAGGTCGCAGTGGCCGCCAGTATGGCGTAAAGCAGGGAGATACCACCGCCCACGGCCAGGAAGCGCAGGAACATGGAGTGCCGGATCGTCACGGGGAAGTCTCTGCAAGTCTGGCCTTGTCGACTCTCAGAAGCCGCAGTTCGGTGCGATCCAGCGTCACATCCGTCAGCCAGTCCGGCATCTCGCCAGCGATAAGGGAGGCGGTCCAGGGATTGCCACGCTCGATCCGGCTGTCAGCGCAGAGGACGACATAGTCCGCGCCTGACTTGGCGATTGCTGCGCGAAGCGCGTCCTCGGTCAGGAAAGCCCCGGTCCCGTTCCAGAAGGCGTCGAAGCTGCGATGATAGCCCGCCGATGTCACGGAATGCTGGGTATAGGTTATAATGGCCGGCCCCAGGTTCATCGTCGAGAACATCAGCGCCGGAGGCAGGCGGGCGATCTCGGCCATGGCCGTCGGGGTGCGGCAACTCCCGCCACGCAGACCTGGCTGCTGCGACGCCTCGGGGCCAGAGTCGGTCCTGGACGCCGAAGACAGCCAGGTCACAGCGTTTTCCACGACGGTCGGAAGGGCCAGAAGCAGAGCCACCGCCGCAGGGGCACGGACCCGGCTTTCGCGGGGGATCAGGGTGAAGCCGTAGACCAGGAAACCCGCAAGGAAGGGGATCGCCGGGGTCATCAGGTTGACGGCCCGGATCTGCAGCAGGGAAAAGCCCAGCCCGATACCGGTCACGACGAAGGCCTGCATCAGCGCGGTGGCTTGCAGCGGGCCGATCCGTCCCCGCAGGCGCCAGAGGGTGATCGCGGCGAGACCGGCGATGACGAGCGGCGGCAGGAGGATGCGACCCAGAAGCGCGGGGTCGCTCGCCAGCAGGGTCGGAACGGACAGGGCCTCGATGATGTTGGTCTCGATGATGTTGCGCATTTCCGGGTCGACGCCGGAATAGGGGCCCGCAAGGCACTGGCCCGGAAGCGGGAAGGCGAGCCAGAGGCCCACCCCGGTCACGGCCACGAGGGTCGCGATCCGCGACGCCGGGCCGGTCAGGACGCGCCCGGCCAGAACCGGGGTCAGGGTCGCGACGACACCGACGAGACCCAGCGCCATGACCGGGGTTGCCAGCACGTCGCACCAGGGTGTTGCCCAGCCCGACATCGGTGTCTGGCCAGCCAGGAACAGCGGCGCGGACAGCGTGATCGCCGCGCCGAAGCCGAGAAGCCAGGGGCCGGTGTTGGCCTGCCCGAAGGCATGGCGCAGCGCCATGAGGCCCCAGATCGTGGCGTAGTAGGGTAGAAGCTCCAGCCCGATCGCCAGAGAGAAGGCGGTGACGACCCCGCCCAGGGCCCCCAGGACCCAGGCGCGACCCGGCACCAGAGCCAGATAGAACAGCGCTGTGCCGCAAAGGACCTGCAGATTGTGGTGGTCGATCCGCGGCGGAACGAATTCGCCGCCCAGCTTGCTCCAACTGAGGAAGACGGCGACCGCCCCGATGGCCGAGGCGGTTCCCAGAAGCCGCGCCGTACCATGTGCCAGGACAAGCACCATCAGGCAGGCCAGGAAGCTGGGCCAGAGGATCACGGCGGCAAGTTCGGCGGCTGAGGTCGATAGGAAATGTCGGGCGACAAGGATGATGGCGGCGAGACCGGCGTCGATGTAGCGCGACCAGTGCATCGGAATGCCTTCGGGCGGCAGGACGCGGTATTGCCGGGTGTCCCACCAGGATTGGCCGGACAGAAGGTCGCGCATCTCCATCAGGCGCATCTGGTCGTCCGGATCGGCCATGAGAAGCAGATCAGAAATCTGCGGCATGGATTTGAGCGCGGTGAGGAACACCAGCGCGATTCCCGCAAGGCAGATCAACCAGAGAAGCGACCTGGGTGATTCGGTAATGGTTCTAAAGGTGATAGGCACGTCGTTCTGTTTCCGGCGTTTTCGTTGTTAGCCAAGCCTGCTGCAAATCACTGTGATTTTGGAAACAGTCATGACTATGGCGAAAAGTATCCGCTTCTGTGGTGCGGAGCCCCGCCATGTCAGGATTCATCCCATTCCCCGCCCCAATTTAGGCGCTTTTGCCAGCGCATCATTGCACGACGCCGCAGGTCTGCCTGACCGACCGCCAGGGAATCAGCCGATGATCGAACTCACCATCCTCATGCCCTGCCTGAACGAGGCAGAGACACTCGAGACCTGCGTCCGCAAGGCGCGCGGGTATCTTGAAGCGTCAGGCATCAAGGGCGAGGTCATGGTGGCCGACAACGGCTCGACCGACGGCAGCCAAGCCATTGCGGAAGGCCTGGGCGCCGTGGTGGTGCCGGTGGCGCAACGCGGCTATGGCGCGGCGCTGATCGCGGGAATCTCGGCGGCGCGGGGCCGCTTCGTGATCATGGGCGACAGTGACGACAGCTATGATTTCGCGCGGCTGGACGGGTTCGTCGAACGGCTGCGCGCCGGGGCCGACCTGGTGATGGGCAACCGCTTCAAAGGCGGGATCGCCAAGGGGGCCATGCCGCCGCTGCATCGCTATCTGGGCAACCCGGTGCTGTCGACCGTCGGGCGGGTTCTGTATCGTACGCCGGTGGGCGATTTTCACTGCGGGCTGCGCGGCTTTTCGCGGGCGGCGATCCTGAAGCTGGGGCTGACCAGCCCCGGAATGGAATTCGCGTCGGAAATGGTGATGAAGGCCTCGCTGGCCGGGTTGAACATCGCCGAGGTGCCGACGACGCTCTCGCCCGACGGACGGTCGCGTCCGCCGCACCTGCGGTCGTGGCGGGATGGCTGGCGGCACCTGAAGCTTTTGCTGACATTCGCGCCGTTCTCGATCTTCCTTTATCCGGGCCTTGCGCTTCTGGCATTGGGTGGCGCGCTGTTCCTGCCGCTGCTCTTCGCGCCCGTGACTTTGGGCGGCGTAACGCTGGATACCGGCACGCTGATCTTCGCCGCGACCTTCATCATGACCGGGTTCCAGCTGGTCTGGTTCCATGCGCTGGCCCGGCTTTTCGCGGTGCGGATGAACCTGCTGCCCACCTCGCCCCGGTTCGAACGCCTGCGGTCCCGGCTATCGGTGGATACCGCCTGCCAGGTCGGCGCGGTGTTCCTGCTGATGGCTTTCCTGGCGACCGTTGCCTCGGTCGGCTTCTGGGCCTCGCGCGGGTTCGGGCCGCTGGAGGCGGGAACGATCACCCGCACCGCCTCGCTGGTCGCCGTGCTGGCGGCGCTGGGGATGCAGTCGGTGACGAACGGATTCCTCTGGGGGCTGTTGAGCCAGAAGGCGCCGGTCGAGGTTCCGACGCCCGAAGGCGAACCGGCCCGGGTCTGATCCCCAGGCCGGTTTCCGCAGTCAATAGCGGTAGTGGTCCGACTTGAACGGCCCTTCCGGTTTCACCCCGATATAGGCGGCCTGGTCGGGCTTCAGCTCGGTCAGCTTGACGCCGATCTTCTTCAGGTGCAGGCGGGCAACCTTTTCATCCAGCGCCTTCGGCAGGATGTAGACGCCCGGCGCATAGTCCTCGCCCTTGGTCCAAAGCTCGATCTGCGCCAGCACCTGGTTGGTGAAGCTGGCGGACATGACAAAGCTGGGGTGGCCGGTGGCATTGCCGAGGTTCAGGAGACGGCCTTCGGACAAGAGGATGATGCGGGCGCCCGAGGGCATCTCGATCATGTCGACCTGGTCCTTGATGTTGGTCCATTTGTGGTTGCGCAGCGCGGCGACCTGAATTTCGTTGTCGAAGTGGCCGATGTTGCCGACGATGGCCATGTCCTTCATCGCGCGCAAATGCTCGATGCGGATCACGTCCTTGTTGCCGGTGGTGGTGATGAAGATGTCGGCGCTGGCGACCTCGTCTTCCAGCAGCGTCACCTCATAGCCGTCCATCGCAGCTTGCAGGGCGCAGATCGGGTCCACTTCCGTGACCTTCACCCGTGCGCCAGCACCGCGCAGCGAAGCGGCCGAGCCTTTGCCCACATCGCCATAGCCGCAGACCACGGCGACCTTGCCGGCCATCATCGTGTCGGTGGCACGACGGATGCCGTCGACCAGCGATTCCTTGCAGCCGTATTTGTTGTCGAACTTCGACTTCGTGACGCTGTCGTTGACGTTGATCGCCGGGAAGGGAAGCTGACCCCGCTTGTGCAGATCATACAGACGGTGGACGCCGGTGGTCGTCTCTTCCGACACGCCCTTGATCGCGGCCTTGGTCTTGGCGAACCAGCCGGGGGAGGCTTTGATCCGCTTCTGGATCTGCAGCTTGATGACCTCTTCCTCCTCGGACTGCGGCACGGCCAGCACATCCTCGCCCGCCTCCATCCGTGCGCCCAGAAGGACGTACAGCGTCGCGTCGCCGCCATCGTCGAGGATCATGTTCGCGCCCTCGGGGAACATGAAGGACCGGTCAAGGTAGTCCCAATGTTCGGTCAGGGTCTGGCCCTTCACGGCGAAGACCGGAATGCCCGCAGCGGCAATCGCGGCGGCGGCATGGTCCTGGGTCGAGAAGATGTTGCAGGAGGCCCAGCGCACATCCGCCCCCAGGGCCACCAGCGTCTCGATCAGCGCGGCTGTCTGGATCGTCATGTGCAGGCTGCCGACGATCCGCGCGCCTTTCAGCGGCTGCGAGGCGCCGAATTCCTCGCGGCAGGCCATCAGGCCCGGCATCTCGGTCTCGGCGATGGTCAGTTCCTTGCGGCCGAACTCGGCCAGGGCGATGTCCTTGACGATGTAATCCGCAGCCATGCGGCGCACTCCTTGATCCTTAGTTGCGCGGGCAGATAGCATTGATCCCGACCGCAGACAACAAAGGCCGCTCCGCATGAAACAACCCCGCGCCTGGCAACGGATGCTCTCGGGCCGCAGGCTGGACCTTCTCGATCCGACGCCGGTGGATATCGAGATCGAGGACATCGCGCATGGCCTGGCCTTTGTCGCGCGGTGGAATGGGCAGACGCGGGGGGACTGGCCCTATTCGGTGGCCGAGCATTCTTTGCTGGTGGAGGAGATCTTCACGCGCATGAGCCCCGGTATCGCGGCAAAGTGGCGGCTGGCGGCGGTGCTGCACGATGCACCGGAATATGTGATCGGCGACATGATCAGCCCGGTGAAAGCGGCGGTGGGGCCGGGATACGGAGAGCTGGACCAGCGGTTGACGGCGGCGGTGCATCTGCGCTTCGGCCTGCCTGCGGTGTTGCCGGTGGCGATCAAGAAGGCGATCAAGGCGGCGGACAAGGTTTCGGCCTGGCTGGAAGCGGTGCGGATCGCGGGGTTTCGCGAGGCGGAGGCCGACAAGCTGTTCGGACGACCCGTGCCGGAGCTGGTGCACAGGCTGGAGATACGGCTTCGTCCGCCCGCAGAGGTGCGGGCGGACTATGTGGCTTCTGTGGCGCGGCTGCTTGCAGCCTGCGACTGACAGGGACAGGCGCCGGGCATCAGCGGCCGATGACCCGCAGGCGATCCGCCGTGTTCAGCCCTTCGATTTCCATGAACTCCCGCGGGCTGCGGCGTTGCTCACGGCGCGGCAAATGCTGTTCCGGGACATGGCCCAGGCGCGTTGCGATCATCAGGGCCTCGGCGAAGATATTCAACATGATCTTTCTCCTTTTCGTCTTTCGATGATCTCTTTTGCCATGAAAACAGTCGTGATACGATTCAATAGCTTTGAGTGACTGTTAGGTGATCTAACATATGGCGACCGACTGGCGCAGCATCCCCTCGCTGACCGCGCTGCGCGCCTTTGCGGCGACGGCGGAGCTGCGCAGCTTTTCTCAGGCGGCGCGGATGCTGAACGTGACCCATGCCGCCGTGGCCCAGCAGGTCCGCGCGCTGGAGGATCAGCTGGGCCGGTCGCTGGTGCAGCGTGAGGGGCGTGGGGTCAGCCTGACCACGGATGGCGAGCAGCTGGCCGAGGCGCTGGGGGAAGGCTTCGGCGCGATCCAGCGCGGGCTGGAGGCGCTGCGGGCAGGCGAGACGGATCGCCCGGTGCGTGTGACGCTGACTGCCAGTTTCGCGGCGCAATGGCTGATGCCGCGGCTAAAGGACTTCTGGGAACAGCAGCCCGACATCGGCCTGTCGCTGCATCCCGACAACCGGGTGGCGGACCTGCACCGCGAGCGGATGGATCTGGGCATCCGCTATGGCAATGGCGACTGGCCGGGGCTGGAGACGCAATACCTCGCCTCGGCCCGGCTGGTGATCGCCGGGGCGCCGTCATTGATCGGCGAGCGCAGCGAATTGACGACGGCCGAGATGGCGGAGATGGACTGGATCCTGTCAACCGGCTGGCCGGAGCAGGATACCCTGCTGCGGCAGCTGGGGCTGGACCCCGAGGCCTTGAGCCGGACCGACATCAACAGCGAGGAGCTGGCCATCGCGGCCGCGCGGCAGGGGCTTGGGCTGGTGGTGGAAACGGCGGCGCTGATCGAATCCGATGTGGCGGACGGGCGACTGCGCATCGTGCATGAAGGCCGCGAAAAACTTCCGGCCTATTTCATCGTAACCCTGCCCGGGCCAAAGCGCGCTGCGGCCCGGGCATTCCTGAAATGGCTCAAATCGCAGAGCTGAGGCTCAGATCGCCATATCGTCCGGCTTCTTGCCCTTGGCCAGCGCTTCAGAGAACCAGCGCGGCTTACGGCCACGGCCCGACCAGGTGTCGGCGGCATTCGCCGGGTTCGCGTATTTCGCCGTCGACGGCGAGCGTTTGCGTCCGGTCGTGACCCCAGTCAACTCGGACAGCGAAAAGCCCAATGTCTTCGCCTTTTCTTCCAGTTCCGCCAGCGCTTCGCGTTTGCGGCGGTCTTCATAACCCGAAATCGCCTTGGCAACCTGCGATTGCAGATCCTTCAGCTCTTTCAGGGAAAGCGTATTCAAGTCGAGTTTCAATGTCTGATCCCCCTCGGATAAAGACGCCTCCGGAATAGGGCCAATATCGCACCAGCGCAAGAATTGTTGACTAGCGGGGGCTTCTTTTCGCAAGAATACGCTGCAACGTGCGGCGATGCATGGAAAGACGGCGCGCCGTTTCCGAAACATTGCGGTCGCACATTTCATAGACGCGCTGGATATGTTCCCAGCGGACGCGGTCTGCCGACATCGGATTCTCCGACGGCTCCGGCAGATTGCCACCCTTGGCCAACAGCGCATTGGTGACGTCATTGGCGTCGGCCGGTTTGGACAAATAGTCGACCGCGCCGATCTTCACCGCCGCCACCGCCGTGGCAATCGCGCCATAACCGGTCAGCACCACGATCCGGCAGGACGGACGCTTTTCGCGCAGCGTCTCGATCACCTCGAGCCCGTTGCCATCCTCCAGCCTGAGGTCCACCACCGCATAGGCCGGGGGGCGCGCAATGGCCTTGGCACGGCCTTCCGCCACGCTTTGTGCGGTTTCGGTCAGGAAGCCGCGCTTCTCCATCGCCTTCGCCAGCCGTTTCACGAATGGCTCGTCGTCGTCGACAAGCAGAAGCGTCGGGTCCGGGCCCAGATCGGCGAGGTCTTCGGTCATGCGTCTTTCCTGGTCTTCAGCAGCAGGTCACGAGGCAGCTTTGCCTGCCTTCACGAAACAAGCAACGCTTTCCGCCATCTGATCGGAGGTAATCTCGCGCCGGAAGAAATCGACGAAGCCTTCGCCCGGCAGCATCAGATAGGTGAAGGTGGAATGGTCCATCAGGTAATAGTCATCGCCGGTGTCGCGTTTCTTGTAGAAGGTCTTGTAGGCCTTCGACGCCGCCTGCACCTGATCCGCGCTGCCGGTCAACGCCACGAGCTTGGGGTGCATGTTGTAGGCGTAATCCGCCAGCGCCTCGGGCGTGTCGCGGTCCGGGTCGATGGTGATGAAGACCGGGGTCACGTCCAATCCCTTGGCCTCCAGCTTGTCCACCGCCTCGACATTGCGCGCCATGTCCAGCGGGCAGACGTCGGGGCAGAAGGTGTAGCCGAAATAGACCAGCGCGGGTTTGGTGATGACGTCCTTGTCCGTCACCGTCTGTCCCGCCGTGTTCACCAGCGTGAACGGCCCGCCGATATCGCCGCCCGCAATCTGGCCCTGGCGACATTGGGCAAAAGCGTCGTCACCCCGGTTCGCCACGACATACCAGGCCGAGGCCCCGAGGAAAGCCGCAACGGCCGCTGCCGCCACACCTGCATAAAGCTTCGTCATGTTCACCCCATGGTCCGACGGGTCGCATTGATCTCAGATGCGCCGACCCATAACAATGGTCAACCCGATTGGGAGGACATCTGGTCACAGCATGGTCACCGCGCCACCCACCGTTCAGGCCCGCGATGCAGGGGTCAACATGGTCCGCCTGCGCACGCTCATCCTGTTGCGCTGGATGGCGATCGCCGGGCAGGTGGCGGCGATCCTGGTGGCCAGCCAGGCCTACGGGCTGCAACTGCCGCTGGGTCTCTGCGCGCTGGCGGTCGGGCTCTCGGTGCTGGCGAACCTGCTTCTCGTCGTGCTTCTGCCGGAAAACCGGAGGCTGAACGAGGCCGAGGCCTTCCTGACCCTCCTCTTCGATCTGTCGCAGCTGGCGTTCCTTCTGTTCCTGACCGGCGGGCTGACCAACCCGTTCGCGATCCTGGTGCTCGCGCCCGTCACCATCTCGGCCAGCGTGCTAAGCCTGCGCTCGACGCTGTTCTTGGGGGCGCTGGCGATCCTTGTCGTCAGCGTCGCCATGGTCTGGCACCTGCCGCTCCGCTTTCCCGACGGCACGGCGCTGGTGATCCCGCGGCTCTTCGCCTTCGGCTTCTGGTTGTCGATCATCATCGGCATCCTGTTCCTCGGGCTTTACTCGCGCCGGGTCGCGACCGAGATGCGGTCGATGTCCGAGGCGCTGCTGGCGACCCAGATGGCGCTGGCGCGCGAACAGAAGCTGACCGACCTGGCCGGCGTGGTCGCCGCCGCCGCGCACGAGCTGGGGACGCCCCTTGCCACCATCAAGCTGGTCAGCGCCGAGTTGATCGAGGAGCTGGACAGCCAGCCCGAGTTGCAGGAGGATGCCCGCCTGATCCGTGCGCAGGCCGACCGCTGCCGCGACATCCTGCGCGACATGGGGCGGGCCGGGAAGGACGACCTGCATCTGCGGCAGGCGCCCCTGTCGGCGGTGTTGCGCGAGGCCGCCGAGCCGCATCTGGCGCGGGGCAAGCAGGTGGAATTCGCCTTCGCGCCGATCCAGGACGGCGCCGAGGCGCAACCCACGATCCTGCGGCGGCCCGAGGTCATCCACGGACTTCGCAACCTGGTGCAGAACGCGGTGGATTTCGCCCGCTCGACCGTCTGGGTCGAGGGCGAATGGACCTCGCATCGCATCATCATCCGCATCACCGACGATGGCGACGGCTTTCCGCCGAACGTGATCGGCCGGATCGGCGACCCCTTCGTCCGCGCCCGCCGTCCCGAGCCCGAGGCCGAGAAGCGCCCGGGATACGAAGGCATGGGGCTTGGGCTCTTCATCGCCAAGACATTGCTGGAGCGCTCGGGCGCAGAGCTGTCCTTCGCCAATGCGACAGACCCGTTCCTGTCCCCCGAGGACAGGCCGGAGCGTTCGGGCGCGGTGGTCGAGGCGATCTGGAACGCCTCGGACCTGGCCCCGCCCCCAAGCACGGGCGGCCTCGGCCAGAACACCCGCATCGACCTTTGAGCAGCAGTTAACCGGCGATTAACCGTTTGCCGCCTAGCCTTGGCCCAGGTGTCGAGGATCGGGGGCCGGGATGGCGATTGAAATGTGGATGGCGGTGGGAACGGTCGGAACCGCGCTTCTGGTGGCAATGTCCGCGTTGTTCTTCATCGCTGCCTGGCAATCGCGGCGCGACGCTGCCGTGCCCAGCATTTTCGATCACAGCCCCGCGCGGGTGTCGTTCCTCCTCGACGGCGACCGTCTGGTCGATGCGACACCCGCCGCGCGCGCGCTTCTGCCGGACGGCGAAGACAGCTCGGCCCGCGCCCGGCTCGTCACCCGGTTCGGACCGGATTTTCCCAATCTTTCCGAACATCTGGCCGCCCTGCCCCGGCTGGGCCAGGTACAGATCGCCGCGCAGTCCGGTTCCGGCCCGGCGCTGGTCCTGAAGGCCGAACACCTGTCAGGCCTGACCCGGATCACCGTCGAGGGCGGCCAGGGACCCGCGGCCAGTCCGGCCGATGCGGCGACGGCTGCGGCGCTCCAGCAAGAGGTGATGGCGCAGCGGGCGATCCTCTCGCGCGCGCCAGTGCTGATGTGGCGCGAATCCGCGGCTGGCGGGGTGATCTGGGCGAATCACGCCTATCTCATCCGCGCGGTCGAGCTTCTGCCCGAAGGCGAAGACCTGTCCTGGCCCCTACCGAAGCTCTTCGACCAGCCCACAGCGCCGAAGACCCATCTGCTCCGTCTGAAGCTGCAGATGCCAAGCGGGGCGGAATGGTTCGACCTCGTCCGGATGCCGCAGGGCGAGGAGATGCTGTGCTATGCGCTGGCGGCGGACAAGGCGGTGCAGGCCGAGGCCGCGCTGCGCGAGTTCATGCAGACCCTGACCAAGACTTTCGCCGACCTGCCCATCGGCCTAGCGATCTTCGACCGCTCGCGCTGCCTTCAGATGTTCAACCCCGCGCTGGCCGACCTGACCACGCTCGCGCCGGAAATGCTGATCGCGCGCCCGACGCTGAACGCTTTCCTCGACGCGATGCGGGCGCGGGCGATGATCCCCGAACCGCGCGACTATCGCAGCTGGCGCAAGCAGCTGGCCCGGCTGGAGGAAGAGGCCGCGATGGGCCTCTTCGAGGAGACCTGGAGCCTGCCGGGCGGCCAGACCTACCGGGTGATCGGTCGCCCCCATCCGAACGGCGCGCTGGCCTTCATGTTCGAGGATATCTCGAACGAGATGTCGCGCACCCGCCGCTACCGGGCCGACCTGGAGCTTGGCCAGTCGGTGATCGACGCGGTGGAGGACGCGGTCGCCGTCTTCTCGCAGGGCGGGCAGCTGGTGATGTCGAACCACGCCTATGCCCAGCTCTGGCAGCACGACCCGCAGGTCCTGTTGTCCGAGGCGAGCATCGGCACGCTCTGCGCTTGGTGGCGCGAGCATGCGGCGCCTTCGCTTCTCTGGGACGACGCGACCGACTTTGTCACCAGCGCGGGCGATCGCGCGCCCTGGGAGGGGGAGGTGCGGCTTCTGGACGGGCGGCTGGTCTCGTGCCGGTTCCGCCCGCTGACCGGCGGGGCGACGCTGATCACCTTCCGGCTGCAGGGCGTGCTGGCGTTCCACACCGTCCGGGACCCTGCGCCGATGGGGCTCCTCTCGGCCTGAGGCTTGCGGCGGCCCGCCCCGCCGCTACAGTCGCGGCATGACGCGCGCCGCCCTGCTTTCCCTTGACCTGCCCGATGCCGATGCGACCGAGGCTCTGGGCCGCAGACTGGCCACGCTGGCCCGGCCCGGCGATGTGATCCTGCTGGAAGGTCCGATCGGGGCCGGGAAAAGCTGCCTCGCCCGCGCCTTCATCCGCGCCCGCCTGGGCCGTGCGGAAGAGGTGCCCTCGCCCAGCTTCACCCTTGTCCAGGTCTATGAGGCGGACGGGGTGGAGATCTGGCACGCCGATCTTTACCGGCTGACCCACCCCGACGAGGTCTGGGAACTGGGCCTCGACGACGCCTTCCAGAGTGCGATCTGCATGGTCGAATGGCCCGACCGGCTGGGCGCCCATGTCCCGCCCGACGCGCTGTGGATCAGGCTGGAGGCGGCAGGCGAGGGGCGCCGGGCGGTGATCGTCGGCGGGCGGGACGGGCTGGGGAAGGCGCTGGTCGATGGCTGAGCGGGCGGCTGCAATCAGCGATTTCCTGGCCCTTGCCGGTTGGGGCAGGGCCGAGCGCCACCATCTGGCGGGCGATGCCTCGGACCGGCGCTACGAACGGCTGCGGCTCGGCGCGGCGACCGCCGTCCTGATGGACAACCCGCCGGGCGGGGCCGACGATCCGGCGGCCTTCGCCAGCATGGCCCGGCACCTGCGCGCCCTCGGCCTCTCTGCCCCGGCGATCCTCGCCGAGGACCTGCCGCGCGGCCTTCTGCTGCTGGAAGACCTGGGCGACGACCTCTATGCCCGGCTCCTGACTGCCGATCCCTGCCGGGAGGCCGAGCTTTATGCCCCGGCGGTCGACGTGCTCCTCCATCTGCACTCCGCCCCACCCCCGCCCGGCCTGCCGAACCTTTCCGCCGCGGATTGGGCGACGGCGGCGGGCTTCGCACTGGACTGGTACGCTTTTGCGGCCACCGGGACGAAACCGGACGCGGCGGACTTCCACGCCGCCCTCTCCGCCGCGCTGTGCACCCATGCCGATGGCCCCCGCGTGTTGATCCTGCGCGACTATCATGCCGAGAACCTGCTCTGGCTGCCGGGTCGCGGGGGGCTCGCCCGTGTCGGGCTCCTCGATTTCCAACTCGGCCAGCTGGGTCAGCCGGGCTATGACCTCGTCTCGCTGCTCCAGGACGCCCGCCGCGATGTCCGGCCCGGGACCGAATCCGCGATGGTTGCCCGTTTCGCCGCTGCCACCGGGGCCGATCCGGCTGCCTTCGCCGCCCATTACGCGACGCTCGGCGCACAGCGGGCCCTGCGCATTCTCGGTATCTTCGCCCGGCTCTGCCTCGTCGCGGGGAAACCCCACTACCTGCGCCTGATCCCCCGCGTCTGGGGCCAGTTGCAGCAGAACCTCGCCCATCCGGCGCTCGCCGACCTCCGCGCGATCTGCGACCGGCTGCTGCCCGCGCCCACCCCCGACCTCCTGCACAAGATCGAACGGCAATGTCCGACTTCCCCTTCCCGCTGATGATCTTCGCCGCCGGGTTCGGCACCCGCATGGGCGCCCTGACCGCCGACCGGCCCAAGCCGCTGATCCCGGTCGCTGGCCGGGCGCTGATCGACCATGCGCTGGAGGTCGGCCACCAGGCGGGCGCGACCCGGACGGTGGTGAACACGCATTACCGCGCCGACCAGATGGCAATCCATCTTGCCGGGCGCGGCGTTGCGATCAGTCACGAATGTGAGCAAATACTCGAAACCGGCGGAGGCCTGAAAGCCGCGCTGCCGCTTCTGGGCGATGGGCCGGTGGCGCTGCTGAACAGCGACGGCATCTGGACCGGGCAAAACCCCTTGCGCGAGCTTGCCGCCGCCTGGGACGGCAGCCGGATGGAGGCGCTGCTCCTGCTCCTGCCCCTGGCCGATACGCTGGCGCATGGCCCGAAGGGTGATTTCCGCCTGGCCCCCGACGGGCGGATTTCGCGCGGCGCGGGCGGCGAGGACCATGTCTACATCGGCGCGCAGATCCTGCATCCGGCCCGGATCGCGACGACTTCCGATGCGGTCTTCTCCCTCAACCGACCCTGGAGCGAGATGATCGCCGCAGGCACCGCTTACGGGATCGTCCACCACGGCGGCTGGTGCGACGTGGGCCACCCCGAGGGGATTGCGGCGGCCGAGGCGCTCCTCCACTCTGCCCGGCATGACTGAACCGAACCTCTTCGCCCTGCCCCTCGGCGTCGACTTTCCCGCGGAACTGGTGGAAGGCCTGCTGGCCCGCATGGCCGGCCAGCCGCCGGAAGCGCTGGCGCGGGTGACAGTGATCGTCAACACCCAGCGGATGCGCCGCCGGGTGGCGGAAGGCCTGCAAGCGAAGGGGGCGCTGCTCCTGCCCCGGCTGATGCTGATCACCGAAGCCGCCACACTGGCCGGGATCGCCCTGCCCCGCCCGATCTCGTCCCTGCGCCGCAGGCTGGAGCTGTCGGTGCTGCTGGACGGGCTGCTTGCCACCGGCTCCACGCAATTCCCCCGCACGGCGCTGTATGATCTGGCCGACAGCCTGGCTGCGCTGATGGAGGAGATGCAGGGCGAAGGCGTCGATCCCGGCCGCATCGCGCGGCTGGACGTGGCCAACCATTCGGCGCATTGGGCGCGCACACAGGCCTTCCTCGGGATCGTGACCGAGGCGCTGCGCGGCGAGGCCCCGGATGCCGAGGCCGTGCTGCGTCGGGCGGTGACGCGGCTGGCGGAGGAGTGGTCCACCAGCCCCCCCGCGGACCCGGTGATCCTGGCGGGCTCCACGGCCTCGCGCGGGACGACGGCGCTTCTGGTGCAGGCCATTGCCCGGCTGCCGAACGGCGCGGTGGTCCTGCCGGGCTATGACTTCGACACGCCCGATCCGGTCTGGGCCAGCATGGACGACGCGCTGACCGCCGAGGACCATCCGCAATTCCGCTTCCGCCGGGTGATGGACCTGCTGGAGTGCGGGCCGGGGGCGATCCGGCGATGGACCGAGGCGCAGCCTCCCGCGCCCGACCGCAACCGGCTGATCTCGCTCTCGCTCCGCCCCGCGCCGATCACCGACCAGTGGCTGACCGAGGGGCCGGGCCTGCCCGACCTGCGCCCCGCCACCGAAGCGCTGATCCTGATCGAAGCGCCCAGCGAACGCGCCGAGGCCATCGCCATCGCCCTGATCCTGCGCGAGGCCGCCGAGACCGGCACCCGCGCCGCGCTGGTCTCGCCCGACCGCAACCTCACCCGCCGCGTGACCGCCGCACTGGACCGCTGGGGCATCCGCCCCGACGATTCCGCCGGGCGTCCGCTGGCCTTGTCGGCCCCCGGTCGCCTGATGCGGCAGGTCGCGGCACTGTTTGGCCAGAAGCTGACCGGCGATGCGCTGCTGGCGCTGCTCAAGCACCCGCTCGCCTTTTCCGGCCCCGGCCGCGGCCCGCATCTGATCCTGACCCGCGAGTTCGAGCTGCATCTGCGCCGCCACGGCCCCGCCTTCCCCACGGCGGAAAGCGTGCAGAGCTGGGCCGATACCCAGACCCACGAGCGCGCCGCCGACTGGGCGCGGATCGTGGCGGCCACGCTTTGCGGGCACGAGGCCATTCCACGGCTGCCCCTGGAAGACTTTGTCGCGATGCATCTGGTCCTGAGCGAGGCGCTGGCGCGGGGCTTTGCCGAAACCGGCGCGGGGGCGCTGTGGGAAAAGGCGGCCGGGGAAGAGGCCGCGAAGGCTGTGGCAGAGTTGCAGGCCGAAGCCGGGGCGGGGGGCGAGATGACGCCTGCCGATTATGCGGGCGTGTTCCTGGGCGTGCTCAACCGGCACGAGGTGCGCGAGACGGAAAGCGTGCACCCCGGCATCATGATCTGGGGCACGCTGGAGGCCCGGGTGCAAGGCGCCGATCTGGTGGTGCTCGGGGGCCTCAACGACGGCACCTGGCCCGCCCAGCCCTCACCCGACCCCTGGCTGAACCGGGCGATGCGGAAGGAGGCGGGGCTGCTTTTGCCGGAACGCCGGATCGGGCTTTCGGCGCATGACTACCAGCAGGCGGTGGCGGCAAGGCGCGTGGTGCTCAGCCGGGCGAAGCGGGGGCCGGAGGCGGAAACCGTGCCCTCGCGCTGGCTGAACCGGCTGGTGAACCTGATGTCGGGCTTGGCCGAGAGGAACGGACCCGATGCGCTGCGGGCGATGCGCGACCGGGGCGAAGGCTGGCTGCGCCAGGCCCAGGCCTTCGATGCGGCCCCCGCGGCGGCCCCGGCGCGGCGGCCCTCGCCCCGCCCGCCGGTCGCGGCCCGGCCGCGGAAGCTGTCCGTCACCGAAATCAGGACGCTGATCCGCGACCCCTATGCGATCTACGCGCGCCATGTGCTGAAGCTGAAGCCGCTCGACCCGCTGCGCCCCGTCGCCGACCCCCGGTTGCGCGGCACGGTGCTGCACGAAATCCTGGAGATCTACCTGCGCGAAGGTGGCGGCGGGCGCGAAAGGCTTCTGGCGATCACCGGGGAAGTGCTGGCCGAAAGGGTGGCCTGGCCTCTGGCCCGGACGATCTGGCAAGCCCGTATCGCCAAGGCGGCGGATGCCTTCCTGGACTTCTCGGCCTCGACCGGGGGCCAGCCGGTGCTGATCGAGGAAAAGGGCGCGGTGGCGCTGCCGGGCCTCGACTTCACGCTGACCGGCAAGCCCGACCGGATCGACCTGTTGCAGGACGGGCGGCTCTATCTGATCGACTACAAGACCGGCGCGCCACCCACCAAGGCGCAGCAGAAGCATTTCGACAAGCAGCTGTTCCTGACTGCCGCGATGGCCGAGGCGGGCGGGTTCCGGGGGCTGGACCCCGGAGAGGTGGCGCGGCTTTCCTATGTCGGGCTGAAGGCCCGGCTGGACATCGAGACGACAGACCTTGAGCCGGGCGAGGTGGCCGAGGTCTGGACCGAGTTCGGCAGGCTGATGGCCAGTTACGCGCGTCCCGGCCAGGGCTACACCGCCCGCCGCGCGCTGGAATCCGTCCGCGATGCCAGCGATTACGACCACCTGTCGCGCTTCGGCGAATGGGACATGACCGACGATCCCGTGCCCGAAGAGCTTGGCTCGGAGGATGGGGCATGACCGATGCCCTCACCCCCCAGATCACTGCCGCCGATCCCGCGCGGAACACCTGGCTTTCGGCCAATGCCGGCTCGGGCAAGACCCGCGTGCTGACCGACCGCGTGGCGCGCCTCCTGCTCGGCGGGGTGGAGCCGCAGCACATCCTTTGCCTCACCTACACCAAGGCCGCCGCGTCCGAGATGCAGAACCGTCTGTTCCAGCGGCTGGGCGCCTGGGCGATGATGCCCGAGGCCGATCTGCGCACGACGCTCGCCACGCTGGGCGAGGGCGCGCTGTCGCCCCAACGCCTGTCCCGCGCGCGCCAGCTTTTCGCCCGCGCCATCGAGACACCGGGCGGGCTTCGCATCCAGACGATCCACAGCTTCTGCGCCAGCCTCCTCCGCCGCTTCCCGCTGGAGGCCGGTGTCCCCCCCGGCTTCACCGAGATGGACGACCGCGCCGCCCGCCAGATGCGCGCCGAGATCGTCGAGGAAATCGCCGACGGCCCCCAGGCCGTCGTGGTCCGCCGCCTGACCGAGGTGCAGAACGGCGAGGATTTCGGCACGCTTGTCGACCAGATCGCCGGCCACCGCGCGGCTTTCGCCTCCCCCATGGAGCCTGCCTCGGTGCGCCGGTTGTTCGGCCTGCCTGCGGATGTCACCGACGACCATTTCGTGCAGATCGCCTTTCGCGGCGGTGAGGATTGGCTGGTCGCCCAATGCCTTCCGCTGCTGCGCGCCGGGTCCGCGACGATGCAGGACCTCGCCACGGCGCTTGCCGGACTGCGGCTGGATGCGCCGGGCCGTGCCGATCTGATGGTGCTGTATGACTGCCTCCTCAAGGCGGACGGCCAGCCCAATTTCAAGAAGGTTCCGACCACCAAGGTCCGCACCGCCATGGGCGATCTGGTGCATGACTTCGACGACTTCATGCAGCGGGTGTGCGATGCGCGGGACGCCGAAAAGGCGCTCGCCGCCGCCGAAAAGACCCTGGCGCTGCACGATTTCGCCGCCGTCTTCCTGCCCGAATATGCCGCCCGCAAGGCCGCGCGGGGCTTCCTCGATTTCGACGACCTGATCGCCCGCGCCAAGGCTTTGCTCACCGACCCCTCGCTGGCGGCCTGGGTGCTCTACCGGCTGGACGGCGGCATCGACCATATCCTGGTGGACGAGGCGCAGGACACCAGCCCCGAGCAATGGGACCTGATCGAGGCCCTGTCGGCCGAACTGATCGCCGGGGAAGGTGCCGCCAATCGCGCGCGGACGCTGTTCGTCGTCGGCGACAAGAAGCAGTCGATCTATTCCTTCCAGGGCGCCGATGTCGCCGCCTTCGACCGGATGCGCGGCCATTTCGGCAGCCGCCTTGCCGGCGGGCCGGGCCTTGCGACCAGCGCTCTGGAACATTCCTTCCGCTCCTCCCCCGCGGTGCTGGAGGTGGTCGACCGGACCTTCACCCCCGACCAGCACGCGGCGCTTGGCGGCGGGTCGCACCACCTTGCCTTCAACGCCACATTGCCCGGCCGGGTCGATGTCTGGCCCGTTCTGGGCAAGGAGGACAAGGCCGAGCCCGGCCCGTGGTTCGAGCCGCTCGACACCCCGCACCCCGAGGACCCGAATGTCGCGCTGGCCAACCGGATCGCCCGCTGGATTCGCGAAAGGGTGGAAACCGGCGAGCAGATCCCGCAGGCGGGCAAGCCCGACCGCCCCCTCCACTACGGCGACTTCCTGATCCTGGTGCAGCGCCGGTCCGAGCTGTTCCGTGAGATCATCCGTGCCTGCAAGGCGCTGGACCTGCCCATCGCCGGGGCCGATCGGCTGAAGCTCGGCGGCGAACTGGCGGTGAAGGACCTCGCCGCCCTCCTCGCCTTCCTCGACACGCCCGAGGATGACCTGTCGCTCGCCGCCGTCCTCCGCTCGCCCCTGTGCGGCTGGACCGAGGTCGAGCTTTTCCGCCTCGCCCATCCCCGCAAGGGCTATCTGTGGGAGGCGCTGCGCGACCATCCCGGCCATGACGAAACCCGCGCCTTCCTCGACGACATGCGCGGGCAGGCCGACTTCCTGCGCCCCTATGACCTGATCGAACGCGTCCTCCACCGCCACGACGGCCGCCGCAAGCTGATCGGGCGGCTGGGGGCCGAGGCCGAGGATGGAATCGACGAGCTTCTGTCCCAGGCTTTGTCCTACGAGGCGACCGAGGTCCCCAGCCTCACCGGCTTCCTCGCCTGGATGGAGACCGACGAGGTCGAGGTGAAGCGCCAGCTCGACGGCGAAGGCCACCGCATCCGGGTGATGACGGTCCACGGCGCCAAGGGGTTGGAGGCCGAAATCGTCATCCTGCCCGACACCTGCGACCACCCCCTGCAGGACCGCGACCAGCTGTACCGCCTGCCCGGTGGCCCGCCGGTCTGGAAGGTCGCCAAGGAGGAAAGCCCCGCCCTGATCGCCGAGGAACGCGCCGCGCGGGCCGAGCGCGACGCGGCGGAACGGTTGCGGCTCCTTTACGTCGCAATGACCCGCGCGCGCTGCTGGCTGGTCGTCGCCGGAGCGGGCAAGACGACACAGGCGAGCTGCTGGCACAACCTGATTTCTGCCGGGGTGCAGGCGGCGGGGGCCGTGACCATCGAGGACGGCATCCAGCGCCATGCCTTCGGCGACTGGCCCGGCCCCGCGCCGCGCGTCCTAGCCGCCGAGACGCCCGTCGCGCTTCCTGCCTGGGCGTCGCAGCCCGCCCCCGAACCCCTCCGCACGCCGAAGCTGCTGTCGCCCTCCGACCTCGGCGGCGCCAAGGCGCTGCCGGGCGAACCGCTTTATCCCGAGGCAGAAGCCCGCGCGCGCGGCACCGCGCTGCATCTCCTTCTCGAACGCCTGCCGGGGCTCAAGCCGGAAGATTGGGACAGCCTCGCCGCGACGCTGGTTTCCGACCCCCTGCACCTGACCGACGCCCTGCCCGAGGCGCGGCTGGTCCTAGCGCATCCCGACCTCGCGCCGCTGTTCGGCCCAGCGACCCTCGCTGAAGTCGCCGTCACCGCGCCCTGGGGCGACCGGACGCTGGCCGGGACCATCGACCGGCTGGTCATCGCCCCCGACCGCATCCTGATCATCGACTACAAGTCGAACGCCGTGATCCCCGACCGGCCCGAAACCACACCCGAAGGCATCCTGCGCCAGCTTGGCGCCTATGCCCACATGCTGGCGCAGATCTACCCCGACCGCCGGGTCGAGACGGCGGTGCTGTGGACCAAAGGACCCCGCCTGATGCGGGTAGATCCCGGCATCGTGAGGCAGGCCTTCCTCCGAACCACGATCCCTTGACGTTCCGGCCCTCCGTCCATACCTTCCTTATCCGACAAATCCCGCAGGAGAACGATCATGGGCGCTGCCACCGTCGCAGTCACCGACGCCACCTTCGACGCCGAGGTCCGCAAGTCGGCCATCCCGGTCGTCGTGGACTTCTGGGCCGAATGGTGCGGCCCCTGCCGCCAGAT
>NZ_DAIQAT010000038.1:0-24696 GCF_036781545.1 Tabrizicola sp. | reverse complement strand
CCTCGTCCGCGAAGTGCCCGAGGCGATGAAGCCCCGCCGGATCGAGATCGCCCATGCCAACGGCAATGGCGCGACCCCGGTGCTGGAGGCTAAGGCCGAAACGGTCAACTGAGGCTGGGTCAGGTCGTGAGCCTGTAAGGACCTTCAGGCTCTCCCGTCCCGGGCTTGACCCGGGACTTGGCCCTACCGCTAGCGGCGCATGCGTCACGTTTGCGCCGCTCATTGCCAGAGGTCCCGGATCAAGCCCGGGACAGCAGGGCGCGTCGGGCAACCGGCGCGCCTTTTCGTCAGGTATCGGTCAGCCCGTGATAGGCCGAGATCGCCAGCCGACGCAGCGTATCGCGCGGCAGATCGCCCACCAGCGCACAGCCGAGGCCCTCCTCGATCCACCAGAAGGCCCGCCGTCCCGGTTCCTCGGCGAAGGCCAGTTCGGTTTCCCCGCCCTCGCGCCGGGTGACATAGAGGGCAAGGCGGCGACCCATCTCATCCTCATACATCAGCAGCGCCGCGGGTGAGGTTTCGCCCGGCAGAAGCCGCCCGCCGATCAGCCGGAAGCCCTCGTCTGACAGGTCCGGTGGGCGGATCGGGGTTCCCAGACGCTTGGACAGCCATTTCACCAGATGCGCCTCGTCCTCGGCGCCCACCTCGACCGGATGCGCCACCTCCACCGCATAGGTGGCAAAGCTCGCCATCGCCGTCTCTGCCAGCGCCGGACCGGGGGGCTGCAGCATCCGTGCGCCCGACCATCCGGCGAGGAATCCCAGCGCCAGCAGGGCCAGCGCAGCAGCGATCCGCCAGATCCCCGGCGCAGGCGCCCGCACCGCAGCCCGGGCCGCCGTGACCGACGCCGTCAGCCGGGCGGGCACCGGCTCGTCGGCGACCGGCGCATACAGCGCCCGCAGCGCCGCATCCTGCCGGTCCCACTCCTCCAGATCGCCGGCCAGCCCGGCATCCCTTGCCGCCCGCGCCGCAAGCCGCGCCTGATCCTCGGCCGACCCGTGCCGCAGGCGCAGCGCCTCTTCCGCACTGATCCGGGACCCCTCCGGCATCATTCCCCTGCCTTTCCGTGGCGCTGCGCTACCATCTCGCGCCCCGTCACCTGTCTCAACGTCGCCCGCGCCCGCGCCAGCCGCGAGGCGAGCGTGCCCTCGGCACAGCCCATCACGCTGGCGGCCTCGGCCAAGCTCAACCCTTCCAGCGCCACCAGCAGCAGCGCCGCCCGCTGATCATCGGGCAATTGCCCCATCGCCGCATGGACCTCGGCCAGCGCCAGACGCCCCTCGGCCTTGCGCGCGGCGGGCGGGTCGGGCTGGTCCGGCACCAGCGCCAGGGCCACCGCGGCGGGCCGGTTCCGGCGCAAGCCATCCCGGAAGCGGTTCAGAAGGATGCGGCACAGCCAGCCGCGCAGGGGCCCGTCGCCGCGCCATTGCGCCCGGCGGGCCAGCGCCGCCTCCAGCGTGTCCTGGACGAGATCGTCCGCCGCCTCGCGGTCACGGGCAAGCGCCCGCGCAAAGGCCCGCAGGCCCGGGATCGCGGCCTCGATCTCGTCCAGATACGGCATTCCGCCCTCAGTCCTTGGCGATGTGCCAGACCCCGTTGACCCCGTCGCCGGTCATGTCGCCGGGCTTCTTGTCCTGCACCCACAGGTACAGGGGCATCCCCTCGTGGGTCCACTGTTTCGTGCCATCGGTGCGGTCGGTCAGGCCATATTCGCCTTCGGCCTTGGCATCCGCTGCCGCCAGAAGCGGCGGCCAGTTTTCCGCGCATTGGTCATAGCAGGCCGACACGCCGTCCTTGTCCTTGTCGAAGACATACAGCGTCATGCCATTGGCATCCGTCAGCATACCGTCCTTCTCCATTACGGCCATGCCATCGGCCAGGGCGGGCGCGGCAAAAAGCGCCAGAAGCGCAAGGGCAAGCGGGGAACGGGTCATCGAAATCCTCCATCTGGCTTCGCAGGCCGGAAGCCGGGGCAGGCGGCCGGCACGGCCACCTTGGGGAAACGACGCAGCCGGCGCAGGGTTCATCCCGCGCCGGCCCCATCTTCACGCGCAAGTGATCAGCGGCTCAGGCTCTCTGCCAGCCGCATCAGGTTCACCGCCTCGATCCGGTAGCCGAAGGCATCCTCGCCCCGGTTCGCCACGGCCAGCGCGATGGCCTCGTCCCAGCCCCAGTCGCCCAGGTAGACCGAGCCTTGCAGCAACTGCCCGAACCCGGCGATGGCGGCGGCGAAGCGGGTCTCGGTGCTGGCGGGTTCCTGCCCGGTGATCGGCGTTTCCACCAGCGTCGAGGTGTCTTTGCCGGGAGCCTTCCAGCGCAGCCGCAGGAAGCCGAGTTCTCCGGCGCCATCCTCGGTCGCCGTCGCCGCGCCATAGCGCAGCGGGTCGTTCAGCAGCGCATCGGACCCCGGGGCCGTCACCTCGTAGATCGCCGTCACCTGCGTCCCGGCGCCGATCTCGCCCGCGTCGACCTTGTCGTTGTTGAAATCCTCGCGCCGCAGCGACCGGGTCTCATAGCCGATCAGCCGGTATTCCGCGACCGTGGCCGGGTTCCATTCGACCTGGATCTTCACGTCGTCGGCGATGGGGAACAGCGCCCCGCTCAGCTGATCGACCAGCACCTTCCGCGCCTCGCTCAACGTGTCGATATAGGCTGCCGTCCCGTTCCCGTTCTGCGCCAGCGCCTGCATGGTCGCGTCATCCAGATTGCCGCGCCCGAAGCCCAGCACCGACAGATAGGTCCCGGTCTCGCGCTTCCGCGCCACATAGGCCTCCAGCCCCTCCGGGTCGTCGATGCCCACGTTGAAGTCGCCGTCCGTCGCCAGCAGGATGCGCGTGACCTCGCCGTCGGCCTTCATCCCCTCGGCCACCTGATAGGCCAGCTCCAGCCCCGCAGCCCCGGCGGTGGACCCGCCCGCCGACAGGTTCTCCAGCGAGGCAAGGATCGCCGCCCGGTCCTTCGCCGCCGTGGGCGGCAGCACCAGCCCCGCCGATCCGGCATAGGTGACGATGGACACCTGATCCTCGGGCCGCAGTTCCGCCAGCATCAGCGACAGCGACTGCTTCAGAAGCGGCAGCTTGTTCGCATCCTCCATCGAGCCGGAGGTGTCGATCAGGAACACCAGGTTCAGGGGCGGCCGCGCCGCCACTTCCGGAAGCGCGCCCTGGATGCCGATGGTGACAAGCCGCGTGCCGGGGTTCCAGGGCGTCGGCATCACGCTGACGGTCGAGGCGAAGGCCGCATCCCCCTCGGGCGCCGCATAGGCATAGGGGAAATAGTTCACCATCTCCTCCACCCGCACCTGCTCCGGCGTCGGCAGATAGCCCCCCGTCAAGGAGGACCGCACCACAGCATAGGATGCGGTGTCCACGTCGATGGAGAAGGTCGAGACCGGCTCCTCCGCCGTCACCTTCACGGGGTTGGGCGCTTCGTTCGAATAGGCTTCGGTGTTTTCGACCGGCGCGGGCATCACCTCTGGCGCAGCGGCGATCGAAGTGGACGGCGCGGCCAGATAGCCCAGGGTGCCGCCGCCTTCCATCTTCGCCTCGGCCCGCAGGCGCGGCTCGGCGCCCATCACCAGATCGCCTACGGGCGGGCTGACGGGCGCCGCCTCTTCCGCCATCTCCATCGGCGCTTCGGCTTCGGGCGCGCTCTCTGCAACCACGGCCGAGGAGGCCGTGTCGCTGGCGTCGGCTCGCGCAAGCTCATCCGTCGCTACGACCTCGGCGTCGGGCTTGGGTGCCGCATCTGCACCGGATTGCGCAGTGTTGCCGGTCTCGGCAGTCAGGGTCGCGCCCTCGCCGCCGGTGGGGGTGGCGGTCGTTGCCGGTGCGGGCTCGGGCGTCACCATGGGTTCGGCCTTCTTCGCGACCGGCACTTCCTTCGGCGCTTCCGTCGGGACGACCGGCTTGCCGATCCGCAGGTCGGCCACCGGCAGGATCACCGCGACACCGATCAGCAGCGCTGCGGCCGACGTGGAAATGGCAAGGGCAGGGCGGGAGGTCAGGTATTGGAACATGCGACGTACTCCGTTCAGGGGGGCCGCTCGGGGGCGGTCCTCACTGGAACGTGACGCCTCATGCGATCCTTGGAGCCGGTCGAAATTTTCCATCGCCAGTCGCATCGCCCGCGTCTTGGCATCCTCGTCCGGGGCCGGTGCGGCCTTCAGGGCGGCGCGGAGGTCGTCGAGATCGTCGGTCATTTCGCGTCCTCCCGTGCCATGGCCCGCAGGCGTTTCTTCACTTCGCTCATCCGCCAGGCGATCGTTCCTTCTGACACACCCAGCACCACCCCCGCCTCGGCCTGGGTCATCTCTTCGCCCAACACCAAGGCCACGGTATCCCGCAATTCCGGCGACAGCCGCGTCATCGCCTGCGCCAGCCAGTCCGAAGCCTCGGCCTGCACGGCGATCTCGTCCTGCCGCGCGATCTCCCAGTCGCCCCAGCCCTGCGCCGCGCGCAAGCGGGTCGCCTGCCGCCGCCGCAGGTCATGCGCGGCGTTCACCACCACGCGGTAAAGCCAGGTGGTGAACCGAGCCTCGCCGCGCCAGTTCCGCAGCTTCACCGGCAGCGCGGCGCAGATGTCCTGCGTCAGGTCCTCGGCTTCCGCCTTCACCCCGGTCAGCCGCCAGGCAAGCCCGTGGATGCGGTCGTAATGCCGCCCGACCAGCACGGCAAAGGCCGCCCGGTCTCCCCCGGCAGCCGCAGTCGCCAGCATTTCGTCGGGCGTGTCCATCAGCATCACTTACACAAGACGCGCGGGCGGGGGCAATCCTTGGCCCGGTCGGGAAATCCTTTGCACCGCCCGCGCCACCGGCTAGCCTGCGCGAAATTCATCCCCGGATTCCCGATGCGCCCCGTTTCACCCGTTCTGGTCCTCTGTCTGACCCTCTGTCTGGCCTTCTTCCTCCCAGCCCTTCCCCTTGCCGCCCAGACCCTCACCCTCGCCGAGGATCCCGCCTGGGTCGACATCGCCCCGATCCCCGAAGGCAACGCCGCCACTCGGGCCGAAGTCGAGCGCGGGCAGTATTTCCTGCTCTCCGATCACCAGATCCGCTGGGAAGGCGACGTCAGGCAATCCTGGAACCGCGTGGTCGCCGAAGTGACCGACCGCGCCGGGCTGGAAGAACTGGCGACGATCCGGGTCGACTTCGACCCCACCAACGAATCCACCAGCCTCACCCGTCTGCTGATCCACCGCGGCGACCAGCTGATCGACCTCAAGGCCAGCATCGCCCCCCAGGTCTATCGCCGCGAGACCCGGCTGGACGAGGGCATCATCGACGGCACGCTGACCGCCGTGGTCCAGGTTCCCGATCTCCGCGTCGGCGACGTTCTGGAACAGGCGACGCTTCTGGAAACCCGGCCCATGCTGGGTGCGGGCGAACATGGTGGCTCGTCCTGGCTGGAATGGTCCACTCCCGTCGTCCTGTCGCGCACGCTTCTCATCTGGCCCAAGGACGCGCCGCTTGAGGTCGCCCCCTTGCCCGACCGCGTGACCCATACCGCCACCGACATCGGCGACGGCACGCTCCGCCACGAATGGCGGCGTGAAAACCACGTCCCGCCCATCGATGAGGAAAGCGTGCCCTACGAGGTGATCGAGGACGCGCTCCTGCGCTTCTCCGACACAAGCGACTGGACGCCGCTGGCCCTGGCTATCGCGCCGCACTACACCCGCGACTACCCCCTGCCGCCGGAATGGGAGGCCAGGGTCGACCGGATCGCGCAGGAAAACCCCAGCTCCGACGCCCGCGCCTATGCCGCCCTGCGCCTGGTGCAGGACCAGCTTCGCTATGTCTCGCTCAGCGTCGGTGCCGGCGGGTACCTCGCCCGCCCGCCGGAAGAGGTGATCGCCTCCGGCTTCGGCGACTGCAAGGACAAGTCACTCCTCCTCCGGGTGATCCTGACCCGGCTCGGGATCCCCTCGGCCGTCGCGCTGACCGACCTCGATGCAGGCTATGGCCTGCCCGAAGAACTGCCGATGCTCGGCGTCTTCGACCACATGATCCTGCGCGCGACGCTGGACGGCCAGAGCGTCTGGATGGATGCCACCGGCTCGCATGAAGGCGGCAGCCTCGGCACCGCGACCCAGCCCGACTACGGCTATGCGCTGCCCATCACCGGCAAAGGCCCCGCCGCGCTGGAGCGGATGGAGGTCACGGCCACAGGCACCTGGGCGCAGGAGGTACGCGAGGACTACGACTTCTCCGTCATCGGCCTCTTCCTCACCGTCGAGACGCTGAACCTCACCGGCGCCGCCGACGCTGCCCGCGCCCGCTGGGCCACCACCCCGGCCTCGCAGATCGGTCGCGACTTTCTCGACTTCTACCAGAAGCGCTATCCCGGCCTGACCGAGGCGAAGCCGCCACGGATGACCGACGACCGCGGCCAGAACCGGGTGACGGTGGTCGAGACCTATTTCCTGCCTGCCACCGCGCTGGACCGGAACGGGTTGCGCCAGGATTTTCCCTTCGCCTCCACCGGCCTGATGGACCGCTTCCCCGACCCCCCGACCCGGCCCCGGCGGCTGCCGCTGGCGGTGGGCGGGCCGTGGAGCTTCACCCACAAGGTCACGGTCAAGGATGCCCCCATCGACTTTAATCCGCCCGAGGATGTGGCGGTCAGCAATCCCGCCTTCGACTTCAGCCTGAAGGGCGCCTCATCAGAGGGAGGGTCGATGGACCTGACATGGACCTACCGGCCCAAGGCCCATGCCGTCCCCGCCGATCAGGTGGCCGAGGTGCTGGAAGATGCCGACGCCGTGCGCGACGCCACATGGTATTCCTGGGATCTGACCCCGGAATAGGAAACCCCGGCCCGGAGGGGAACCGGACCGGGGCGCTCTCCGTGACGGGCGCTAGAACAGGAGCCCGTCATAGACGCCATAGGCCGCCGAGGTCGAGCGCAGGCTCTGCCCCTCGTCGCGGGCATAGGCGGTGATGGCATTGTAGGTGCCGGGGCCGAACGACCCGTCGATGCCACCGCGATAGTAGCCCCAGGCGCGCAGGTTGCGCTGGATCGCCTTGCGTTCGCGCAGCGAATAGCTCTGGAAGGCGCGCGCCGCGGGGGTGTCGTAGACCGAGACGGTGCGGACCGGCTCACGGTAGGTCGGCTCGCGATAGGTCGGCTCCCGATAGGTCGGGCGCGGCTCGTAACCTTGGCCATAGCCCTGATCGTAAAGCTTGGCCTTGCGGTTGTTCTTCAGCAGTTCGTCAACGATCACCGCCGTCGCAACCCCGGCGGCAAAGCCTTTTTCCTTGTCGCCCCAGGCGAGGGCGGGGGCGGCAGGAACGGCGGCGATGGAAAGCGCGGTCAGGCCGGCGATCAGGGTTGTCTTCGCGTTCATGACAGAGAGCAGCATGTCGTGTCCTTTCGTGGGTCTCCCCGGCAGTCGGGGTTTGATGCCACTGGTTATGGGCATCGGGGCCACGCTAGGCAAAATCAGCGCCACGCTAGGGGAAAACGCAGTATTGTTATGGGATAACGCGTTTTCGATCAGTGGGTTAAGTCAGGCCTGCCCGCTTGCCAGCAGCGCGGAAAGCCGTCCTAAACCTTCCTCCAGCCGCGCTTCCGGCCCGCCTCCCGCCCCGATGCGGATGTGCCGGGGCAGCCCATAGGCCGATCCGGGCAACAGAAAGGTGCGCCAGGGCGGGGCCAGCAGCGCCCGCGCCAGCGATTCGCCGTCGGTCCCCGCCACCCGTGCCAGCCCGATCAGCCCAGCCTCGGGCCGGTGCCAGGACAGGCGCGGCTCCTCGGTCACGAAACGGTCCAGCCGGTCCAGCGTCTCCGCCCCCTCGGTCCGCGCGCGGCCCAGCGACGCCGCCAGCCGTTCGGGCCGCAGCGCGATGTCGGCGATATGCTCCCCAAGCACGTTCATGATCTCGGATGAATTCTCGCGCAGGATCATCGCGTCGCGGATCACCTGCGGCGTCTGGCAGATCATCCAGCCCGTGCGCAGCCCCTGCAGCCCCAGCGCCTTCGAGACCGACCCCGTGGTGATCCCGAACGGCGTCAGCCCCGCAATCGACGGCGGTCGCGGCCCCGCCCATTCGAGGCCCGCATAGACCTCGTCCACCACCAGCCAGATCCCGTGCCGATCCGCGATCTCCGCCAGCGCCCCCAGCTCCACCTCGGGGATCAGCCGCCCCGTCGGGTTGTTGGGGTTGGTCAGGAAGATCATCCGCGTCTTCGGCGTGACGGCGCGGGCCACCGCCTCGGGGTCGAGCCACCACCCCCGCACCTCGTCGCGCGGCACCTCCACCAGCCGCGCGTCGATGGCTTTCGCCATGACGCCCGCCTGCGGCCAGCCCGGCGCTTCGGTGATCAGCTCGTCGCCCTCGGTCAGCAACTGCCGGAACAACAGGTAGTTCGCTTCCGCCGCCCCCGCCGTGATCAGCACACTGTCCGGCGGCAGGTCCAGCCCCGCCTGATCCAGCACCCGCTGCCGCAGCGACGGAAGGCCCAGGAAGCTTGCCCCGTTCCAGTCCAGCGACAAGTCCGGGTCGAGGTCCGCCAGAAAGTCCTTCAAGCGCGGCGACCGGGCGAGGGAAAAGCCGATGAAGCATTCCGGCGGGTCCGCAGCCGTGGTCTCCAGCAGATAGTCGAACAGCTTGTGGATCGTGACCTTCATCCGTCCCCCCCGAGCGCGCAAAGGTTTTCGAAAACCTTTGCCAAAATCCTTCGAAGGATTTTGCCCCCTCACCGCACGTCGCGCCCCTGGTTCAGGATGATGACATTCCCCGACGACACATCCCCCGCAGGCGAGACCAGGAATCCCACCCAGGCCGCGATCTCCTCCGGCTGCATCGCCCGCCCATGCGGCATCGCGCTGATCGCCTTCGCCAGCACATCTTCTGTCAGCACATTGAAGAGGGGTGTCTCCGTCATCGCCGGGGCGATCGAATTCACCGCGATCTTCTCCCGCGCATAGCGCCGCGCGAGGTCCTTGGTCAGCGTGTCCATCGCCGCCTTGGACGCCCGGTAATGCGGCGGATCGAAGACGTCGAAGTTGTAGGCCCCGTTCGACGAGATGTTGACGATCTTCCGCACCCCCTCCCGCCCCGTCATCGCCTTCACCGCGCCCTGGCAGCAGTGGAAGGCCGAGGAGAAGTTGATCGCCATCTGCCGGTCCAGTTCCGCTGCCGGAATCTCGGGGAAATCCGACATGAAGCAGGTCCCGGCGTTGTTCACCAGCACGTCCACTCCGCCGAAGCGCGCCGTCAGCCGGTCGAACAGATCGGCAATCGCCTTTGCGTCGGTCAGGTCCACCGCCTCCGGCACGAAGCCCTCGCGGTCCGCCGCCATCGCCAGCAGCGCCGTCCCGTCGATGTCCACGCCCACCACCACCAGCCCATCGGCCAGCAGCCGGTCCACGAAGGCCCGGCCCAATCCTCCTGCGGCTCCGGTGACGACGGCGATGCGTTGGCGGGTCATGAGGGCGTGCTCCTGCGGGCCGGGAAGGCCAGCCTAGGCGAAGCCCGGGACTGGCTCAACCTGTCAGGGTGCCTTCGGAAGCTTTTCGAAATCCGCCGCCGAATGGCGCTCCGGCAACTGCTCCCAGGGCTCGCCCCAGGACCGGTTGACCTTGCGGCCCCGCACCACCCCAGGCCGCGCGTCGATCCGCTTGGCCCAGGCCATCACGTTCTTGTAGCTCTCCGCGTCCAGGAACTCCGCCGCGTTATAGGCCCGGCCCAGCACCAGACCGCCGTACCAGGCATAGATCGCCATGTCGGCCAGCGAATATTCCCCCGCCATCCACTCATGCTCTGCCAGATGCCGGTCCAGCACGTCCAGCTGGCGCTTCGTCTCCATCGCATAGCGGTTGATCGCATATTCGATCTTCACCGGCGCATAGGCGTAGAAATGCCCGAATCCCCCGCCGACGAAGGGCGCCGAGCCCATCTGCCAGAAAAGCCAGCTGAACATCTCGGTCCGCTGCGACGGATCCTTCGGGATGAACGCTCCGCCGAACTTCTCGGCCAGATACAGCATGATCGAGGCGCTCTCGAACACCCGTTGTGCCGGTTTCACCCCATGGTCCATCAGCGCCGGGATCTTGGAATTCGGGTTCACCTCGACGAAGCCCGATCCGAACTGGTCGCCCTTGCTGATCTCGATCAGCCAGGCGTCATATTCCGCGTCATAGCCCGCCTCCAGCAGCTCTTCCAACAGGATCGTCACCTTGATCCCGTTCGGCGTCGCCAGCGAATACAGCTGTAACGGATGCTTGCCGACCGGCAGATCCTTGTCATGCGTCGGCCCTGCGACGGGCCGGTTGATCGAGGCGAAGGTGCCGCCCGAGGGCTGCTCCCATGTCCAGACTTTCGGCGGCACATAGTCATTCGGCATCGGCGTGACCTCGCGTTCGGGAAGGGTTGCTGAGAAAAGCTAGTGCATCCCCCGGGGACCTTCCAGAGCCCCCGACCTGCGGCAGGGGGCTGCGCAGATGCACAGCCGGACGAAAAAGGGCGACCCGAAGGCCGCCCCTTGCACCGATGCCCGCCCGGTCAGACCGACAGGCAGACGTATTTCAGCTCCATGTAGTCATCGATCCCGTGGCGCGACCCCTCGCGCCCCAGCCCGGACTGCTTGACCCCGCCGAAGGGCGCCATCTCGTTGGAGATCAGGCCGGTGTTCACCCCCACCATCCCGTATTCCAGCGCCTCCTGCACCCGGGTGATCCGCCCGATGTCGCGGGCGTAGAAATACGACGCCAGCCCGAAGATCGTGGCGTTCGCCAGATCGATCACCTCTTCCTCGGTCTCGAACCTGAACAAGGGCGCCAGCGGCCCGAAGGTTTCTTCCTGCGCGACCTTCATGTCGGGCTTCACCCCGGTCACGACCGTCGGCTGGAAGAAGGTCCCGCCCAGTTCGTGCCGGTGGCCCCCGGTCACGACCTTGCCGCCCCCCGCCAGCACATCGGCGATATGCTCCTCGACCTTCTCCACCGCCGCGCCGTTGATCAGCGGTCCCGTGGTGACGCCCGCCTTCAGCCCGTCGCCGATGGACAGCTTCTCCACCGCCGCCGAAAGCTTTTTCGCGAAGGCATCATAGACCCCGGCCTGCACATAGATCCGGTTGGCACAGACGCAGGTCTGCCCGTTGTTGCGGAACTTGGAAATCATCGCCCCTTCGACCGCCGCATCCAGGTCGGCGTCGTCGAAGACGATGAAAGGCGCATTGCCGCCCAGCTCCATCGAGCATTTCAGCACCTGGTCCGCCGCCTGCTTCAGCAGGATGCGCCCCACTTCGGTCGAGCCGGTGAAGGTCAGCTTGCGGATCAGCGGGTTCTCGCAGAATTCCTTGCCGATGTCCGAGGACCGCTTCGAGGTGATGACCGAGAAGAGCCCCGCCGGGACGCCCGCCCGCTCCGCCAGCACCGCCAGCGCCAGCGCCGAGAGGGGCGTCTCGGCGGCGGGCCGGGCGACAAACCCGCAGCCCGCCGCAAGGGCAGGGGCCACCTTCCGCGCGATCATCGCGTTCGGGAAGTTCCACGGCGTGATCGAGGCCGCCACGCCGATGGGCTGCTTCAGCACATGGATGCGCTTGTCGCGCTGGTGGCCGGGAATGATCTCGCCATAGGTGCGCTTGGCTTCTTCCCCGTAGAACTCGATGTAGGACGAGCCATAGGCGATCTCGCCCTTGGCTTCAGAGAGCGGCTTGCCCATCTCGGCGGTCAGGATCGTCGCCAGATCGTCCTGGTTCGCCATGCACAGGTCGAACCACTTGCGCAGCACCTGCGCCCGCTCTTTCCCGGTCCGCTTGGCCCATTCGCGATGCGCCACATGCGCCGCCTTGATCGCGCGGGCGGCTTCCGCCCGGCCAAGGTTCGGCAGCTGGCAGATCACGTCGCCCCGCGCCGGATTCGTCACCGGGAAGGTCGAGCCGTCATCCGCCGCGATCCATACCCCGGCGACATAGGACTTCGTCACCAGCAGCGAGGGGTCTTTCAGAAGCGACGCGAGATCGGTCACGGAATCGAGCATGGGTGGGCCTCCTTATGCTTTGCGCAGACAGGTGCCATGCGGGGCAGGGTATGTCCAGTTCCAAGCCGCGCCTGAGGCCAGGCCTTGGCCAAATCCTTGGCAAGCTGGACTTGTTCTGGCAGCGGGCCGCAAATCTTTTCGAAAAGATTTGCCAAATTCCTTCGAAGGAATTTGCCCCGCCCTCACCCGTTCGCGTGCATCCGCTCGATATAGGCGCGCATCTCCTCGGCCTCGTGCCGTGCGTCGCGCAGCCCCTCCATCGCCGCCTTCAGCTCGGCCTCGGTCTGGCTGATGTGGTTCATCAGCTCCGCCTCGCGCTGCTCCAGATAGGCCAAAGCCTGGTCGCGCAGCTCCTCGGCCTCGTGCAGCGATTGCGCCAGCTTGTCCATCTCGGCCATGTCGCCACCCTGGACCCGTGTGAAGCGGTGCAGGAGCCAGTGGGTGAACCAGCCCATCGCGAAGGCGACCAGCAGGATGATAGCGGTGGCGACGACGAATTCGGTGCGGTTCATTGGGTGTTCAGGCCTTCGGGGCGGGGCTTCGGAGCCATGGTCTTTTCGGTCGGCGCGACCGAGGGGCCGGTATCGCCGGAAAAATCGGGGCCGGTCGCCGCTGCGCCAGCGGCCGGGGCAGGGGTACCCGCGCCTTCGGCCGGGGCAGGGGTGCCTGCACCCTCTGCGCCCGCTTCGCTTCCCGCCTCGGCGCTGGCCGCGGGAACGCCCTTCAGCACGAACTCGATCCGACGGTTCGCCTCGCGGCCTTCCTCGGTCTGGTTGTCGGCGATGGGCAGCGCCTCGCCGAAGCCCTTGGCCGTCATGCCCGACACATCGACCCGGCGGCCCTGCAAGGCCAGCAGCACCGCCTCGGCGCGCGCCTGGGACAAGGCCTGGTTGCCACTTTCCGAGCCCTGGCTGTCGGTATGGCCCCCGATCTCCATCTGCATCGGCGGGCAGTTCGACAGGATCGCCGCCAACTCGTCCAGCACCGGTCGCGCCGTGGTGGCGATCTCGGCCGAGGAGGGGGTGAAGGTGATCTTGGTCCGCGCGATCACCGCATTCACGTTCGCCGCGCATTCCTGGGGCGTCGGCAGGCTGGCGATGGGGTCCAGCGCCTCGTCATAGCGCACGTTGACGCGGAAGGTCTGGCCCTGGCCCAGTTCCTCGGACAGGATCTGGGTGATCCGGCCCCGCGCTTCCTTCGAGCCGGTGACGCCCGTCACCTCGACCAGATCGGCCCGGACCAGAAGCTTGCCATGCGCCACCTGCGACAAGGCCTTCAGCCCCGCCAGCACCCGGACCGGCCAGCCGTCGGGCAGTGTCTCGTCCACCCGCGTCGCGGTCAGCACCTGCGCCCCGGCAAAGGCCGACCGCGCGAAGGCATCGACCGCCTTCCGCTGCGTCTCGTCCGTCAGCCGCCCGCGCAGCTCGACCCGGCCGGTCTCGCCCAGGGTCGCGGTGAATTCCGCCGGGCCCTGCGTCGCGGTCTCCTTCTTCTCCAGCGTCGAGGTCAGTGAGAAGACGTCCGGCAGCCCGGTTTCCAGGTCGCCCACCACCTTGTCGAAGCTCTCCTGCGGCACGTCGCTGCCCGCCAGCAGCGTCACATCCGCATCCGAGAAGGTGATCGAGCCCGACCCCAGCTCCGTCACCGCCTTGATCGCCAGGCTGACGGCATCCGCCCAGCGCGGCGTCGGCGTGCCGAGACCCACCTGGCAGACCGTCGATCCCTCGACCCCCGCCGCCCGCGCCGCCCGCAGGATCTGCGTCCGGGCCCGGTCGGTATCGGCCGAGCAGCTGTCGAAGCGCGCGCCGTCGCCGTCCAGCACGAAGCGCAGGGTGAAGGGGGTGATAACCGGCCGCGGGGCCGAGATGTCCATGACCAGTTGCACCGTCGCCGGGGCCAGCCGGCGCAGCTCGCTCTCCAGCCGCCGCTTCTCCTCGGCGCTGGCGGCGATCGCCTTGACCTCGACCCGCTCCGCCGTGACCGAGATCTTCGACAGCTGCAACCGCTCCAGCGCCTTCAGCCCGAAGGCCAGCGCATCGTTCCAGCTTTCGGGCGCGGGGTAATCCGCCGTCTCCAGCATGTCCGGCAGCTCGGTGCCCTGCGCCAGAGCCGCCGCGGCCGCCGCAAGGTCCGCCTCGCTCATGCCGCCCTCGGCGGGCTTTTCCGGGATCAGACCGCTCAGCTGCACCTCGTCCTCGGTGCGCAGCATCTCGACCGAGAACTTCGGCGCCTCGATCCCCCGCGTCGGCGCCACGTCCAGCCCGTCGCGGATGCGCGAGCTGTCGATGACCTCGCCCACCTTGTTCACCGCCCGGAACCGCGCGGCCTCGTTCGGGGCGGTCCCCGTGAGCCGCACCTGCAGTCCCTCGGTGGTGACGGTGATCCAGTCGATCTTTTCGGCATGAAGCCGCGCCGTCACCGCCTTCTCGGTCCGCTGTTCGATCACCAGCGCGGCCCCGTAGGCGACGGTGAACATCACCCCGGCGGCCAGGATGAAGGCCAGAAGCGCCAGGGTGGTCGAGTTGAGCTTGCGAAGATGAGGCAGCAGCAATGGACTTCCGAAAGACTCAGGCGCGGCAGCGCGCCCCCCGCTTCCTAGGGGTTCGCGCGCCCGGGTTCAACCAAGCCATGCGGCGACGGCAAGAAACGGCAAGGGGATCAGCCCGGCATCCCGGTTCGCCCGGAACACCTTCAGGCACGACGCCGGGTCGTCGAGGTTCAGCACCCGCATCTGCCAGCCAAGATGCAGCCCCATCGCCCAGACCCCCGCCAGTGCCACGACGAAGGCCCCCGGCCGCCCGGCCCCGGCATGGGCCAGCACGACGGCAACGGCGAAAAGCCCCAGCGTCAGCGCGAAGAACCCCCAGAGCCAGGCGCGGCTATCCTCGCCGAACAGCCGCGCGGTCGACTTCACCCCGATCAGCGCATCGTCCTCGCGATCCTGGTGGGCATAGATCGTGTCGTAATAGAGCGTCCAGGCGATCCCCCCGAGGTAGAGCGCGACCGAGGCCGGCGGCACGCTTCCCGCATGGGCCGCCCAGGCCAGAAGCGCGCCCCAGTTGAACGCCAGCCCCAGAAAGACCTGCGGCCACCAGGTGAAGCGCTTGGCGAAGGGATAGATCGCCACCAGCCCCAGCGAGGCGACCCCCAGCCCGATGGCCAGTCCGTTGTAGGTGAAAAGGATACCGGCCGCCAAAGCCGCCTGCACCGCCATCCAGACCAGCGCGCCCCTGACCGTCACCTGCCCGGAAGGCAAGGGCCGCGACCGGGTGCGCGCCACCTGCGCGTCGATGTCCCGGTCGGTGATGTCGTTCCAGGTGCAGCCCGCCCCGCGCATCAGGAACGCCCCCGCGCCGCAGGACAAGGCCAGCCACAGGTCCCATGCCCGGAACCCGCCCGCACCCCCCGCCAGCGCAATCGCCCAGAGGCAGGGGATGAACAAGAGCCAGGTCCCGATCGGCCGGTCGGCCCGCGACAGCCGCAGCCAGGGCCGCGCCGCTACCGGGGCATACAGGTCCACCCAGTTCGCTTTTGGCGCATCCGCCACCTGACCCGTCGCCGCGTCGGGCGCGGCCTCTGGCAATTCGGGCGCTTGGGACATAGGTTTCGGCTCATGGATGCAAAGATCAGGCTCTATGTAGATCAGCCCCTTGCCCCGGGGCAAGCCGTGCGCCTTACCCCCGACCAGGCGCACTACCTGACCGGGGTCATGCGGCTGACCAAGGATACCGCCCTTCTCCTTTTCAACGGCCGCGACGGCGAATGGCGCGCCATCCTGACCGATGCCTCGAAACGCGGCGCCATCGCCACCTGCGATAGTCTGACGAAACCCCTCCATCTCCCGCCCGACCTCTGGCTCCTCTTCGCGCCGATCAAGAAGGCCCGCACCGACTTCATCGTCGAAAAGGCGGTGGAGCTTGGCGCCGCCCGCATCCTGCCCGTCCAGACCCGCCACACCAATGCCGAGCGCATCCGTCAGGACCGCCTGCAAGCCCATGCCGTCGAGGCCGCCGAGCAATGCGGCGCGACCTTCGTCCCCGAAGTCGCCGATCTCCAGCACCTCGACAGGCTCCTGTCCCGATGGCCCGAGGATCGCCGCCTCTACTGGTGCGACGAGACCGCCCTCGGCCAGCCCGCCACGATCACACCCGCCACCGGCCCCGCCGCCATCCTGATCGGCCCCGAAGGCGGCTTCTCCGCCGAGGAGGCCGCGAGGCTCCGCGCCCGGCCCAATGTCACCCCCCTCAGCCTCGGCCCCAGGATCCTCCGCGCCGACACCGCCGCCGTTGCTGCCCTCACCCTCTGGCAGGCCGCCTGCGGGGACTGGCGATGATCCGCGACGCCGGGCCGCAGGATCGCGCCGAAATCGAATCCTTCCTGACCGCGCAGATCGACCAGGCGATGTTTCCCCTCGCCGCCCTGCGCGAACACGGGCTGGCGCAGGGCGGTTTCGCCAGCCCGCATGACCACGCCATCCGCGTCTGGCTTCTAGGGCGCAGCACCATCGCCCTGACCCGCTCGGGCAATCTTCTCCCCTATCTCGACGGCAGCCCCGACCTGGCTCCCCTCCGCGCCGCGCTTCAGGGCCAGACCATCGCCGGTGCCATTGGACCCGCCGCCTCCGCCCGGCCGGTGATTGCGGCCCTCGGGCTTGACCGCCTGCCCGCCGCCTCCGACCGAAACGAACCCGGCTTCGCCCTGACCCTCGCCGACCTCAGCCTCCCCGACCTCCCCGGCACCAGCCTCCGCCCCCTCGCGCCCGATGACCTTCCCCTCGCCGCCGCCTGGCGCGAGGCCTATCTCTGCGAGGTGATGGGCGGCTCCGGCCCCGAGGCCCGGGCCAAGGCCGGTGCCGACATCGCCGCCTACATCGCCCGCGACAGCCACCGCCTGCTGCTGCACCGCGACCAGCCCGTCGCCCTGACCGGCTTCAACGCCACCCTGCCCGGGATCGTCCAGATCGGCGGGGTCTACACTCCACCCGCCCTGCGCGGCAAAGGCTATGCCCGCCGCGCCGTCGCCCGGCATCTCGAGGAAGCCCGCCAGAAGGGCACCACCCGCGCCGTCCTCTTCGCTGCCTCCGACGCCGCCGCCCGGGCCTATCAGGCCATCGGCTTCCGGCGTGTGCGGGATTTCACCCTCTTCCTTCTCAAGACGCCCGTGGTGCTCGCCGCATGAACCCGATCCGTCCCGAACTTCTCGCCGCGCTCCACCGCAATGCCGAGCTTCTGGCGGCTCTCGCGCTTGCGGCCTTCGGGGGCTGGACGGCCTCGCAGGGCGGCTATCTCCTCACCCCTCTCGGCCTCGCTCTCCTCGCCATGGGTGCGGGCTGGGCGCTCACGGCCTGGCGTCGGCTCCGCTTCCGGCAGGACGGCGAGGCCCCCGGCATCGTTCGCGTGACCGAGGCGCAGATCGCCTATTACGGCCCGCACGTCGGCGGTTTCGTCGGCCTGCCGGAGCTGGTGGAGCTTCGTCTCCTCACCCTGCGCGGCCGCCGGATCTGGAAGCTGAAACAGGCCGACGGCCAGCTCCTGCACATTCCGGTCGAATCCGACGGGGCCGAGGCTCTGTTCGACGCCTTCTCCTCGCTCCCCGGTATCGACATGGCCGCGCTCGTCGCTGCCCTCGGCTCCGACGCCGCGCCCTCCGACACGCGCGTCATCGCGCTCGCCGAGGTCGACCGCCTGATCTGGGCGCGGAAGGGTGCAGGCATCGTCACTGCCTGACGGTTTTTCGTTAGGGTTTTTGACGGTGAGGCGGGCCAGAGGTCCGGCCCGCGCGACAATTCCGCTGTCCAAATCCTAACGGATCTATAACGTCCACGCGCAACCCGTTGATATCCTTGCAACGGATTTTCTGCCCGCGCGCGGGCACCCGGACTGCCAGCTTCGCGCCCCCTTGACTTGCCTCCCGCCCCTTGACACCTCTGGGCGTCCGGTTTTGAAGGCCGGAGCCCAGCCGAAGCAGCGCAGTCCCGGAGCCCCTTCATGTCCATCCCTCAGTCCGGCGGCGGACCCATCGAAAGCCTCGACCAACTTGCCGCCTACATGGACTCCGGCTGCAAACCCGCCGCCGACTGGCGGATCGGGGCCGAGCACGAGAAATTCGGCTGGCTGACCGACACCCGCCTGCCGCTCCCCTACGCTGGCGACCGGTCCATCTCCGCGATCTTCGCCGCGCTCGAATCCCGCTATGGCTGGCAGCCCGTCCGCGAGGGCGCGAACGTGATCGGCCTCACCCGCGACGGCGCCAACATCAGCCTGGAACCCGGTGGCCAGTTCGAGCTGTCGGGCGCCCCCCTCGTCTCCACCCTCGAGGTCGGCGCCGAGCTGCAAACCCATCTCGACGAGGTCGGCTCCATCGCCGGGCCGATGGGGGTGAAGTTCATGGGGATCGGCGCCGCCCCCGAATGGACCCACGACCAGATGCCGGTCATGCCCAAGGGCCGCTACCGGCTGATGACCGACTACATGGGCCGCGTCGGCACCCACGGCACGCAGATGATGTACCGGACCTGCACCGTGCAGGTGAACCTCGACTACGGCTCCGAGGCCGACTTCGTGCAGAAGCTCCGCGTGGCGCTTGCCCTGCAACCCGTCGCCACCGCGCTCTTCGCCTCCTCGCCGTTCTTCGAGGGCAAGCTGAACGGCCATAAAAGCTGGCGCAGCCGCATCTGGCGCAGCCTCGACGCCAGCCGCACCGGGATGCTGCCCTTCGCCTTCGAGGACGGGATGGGCTTCCAGCGCTATGTCGACTGGGTGCTGGATGTGCCGATGTACTTCGTCTACCGCGACGGGAAATACATCGACGCTCTGGGGCAAAGCTTCCGCGATTTCCTGGCCGGAAGGCTGCCAGCGTTGCCCGGAGAGAAGCCCACGCTGTCCGACTGGGCCGACCACATGACCACCGTCTTTCCCGAGGCGCGGGCGAAGAAGTTCATCGAGATGCGCGGCGCCGATTGCGGCGATCAGGCCCATATCGCCGCGCTGCCCGCCTTCTGGGTCGGCTTGATGTATGACCAGACCGCCCTCGATGCCGCCTGGGATCTGGTCAAGAGCCTGGACGCGGAAACCCGCGAAGGCCTGCGCGTCGCCGCCTCCGTCTCGGCCCTGCAAGGCGAGGCTGGAGGGGTCAAGCTCCTCGACCTCGCCCGCGCCGCCGTGGGCCTGTCGCACGCCGGACTGGTGTCCCGTGGCCTGGGCGAGGAAGTGCAGCTCCTGCCGCTGGTCGAAAGCCTGAAGACCGGTCGGGTGCAGGCAGACAAGTGGATCTCGCTCTACGAAGGCGACTGGGGCCGGAAGCTGGCCCCGATCTACGAAGCCGCCTCTCTCTAGCCTCCCGGTTCGATTTCACCCGCCTGCGAACGTGACGAAGTCAGCGGTGAGCCGAACCCGAAAGCGATACCGAAAGGTAAACGCACAAAAGCAAGCCGTTGATTTCACTGGATCGTGCAACCGCGCCGCGCGTGGCGCTCAGGCCTTCTTCCGCCCGATCCGCGGCTCGGTCCCTGCCTTCAGCCGGGCCAGGTTCGCCGAATGCCGGACATAGACCAGCACGGTCAGGATCAGCGCCAGGACCAGAAGGCTCCCGTCCGTCCGCCACAGGATCCACAGACCTGCGCTTGCCGCCGCGATCAGCGCCGCGACCGAGGAGTACCGCGTCACCACCGCCGTCACCAGCCAGGTCAGGCAAAGCCCGAGCCCGACCTGCCAGTTGAGCGCGAGGAAGATCCCGAGGAAGGTCGCCACCCCCTTGCCGCCCTTGAAGCCCAGCCAGACCGGGTAGAGATGCCCGAGGAACGCCGCCAGCCCCGCGACCTGTGCGGCATCCTCGCCGCCCACCAGCCAGCGCGCCAGCAGCACCGCCAGCGCCCCCTTGCCGCCGTCCAGAAGCAGCGTTGCCAGCGCGGCCCGCTTGTTCCCGGTCCGCAGCACGTTCGTCGCCCCGATGTTGCCGGACCCGATGGAGCGCAGATCGCCCAGCCCCATCGCCCGCGTCACCAGGATGCCGAAGGGGATCGAGCCCAGCAGGTAGCCCAGCACGGCGGTCAGCAGAAGCATCCCCTGCGAGGTCACGAAATCAGGCATGGCTCACTCTTCCGCCGCAAAGACCTGCGTCCCGCCGACCCAGGTGGCCAGCACCTTACCCTCCATCCGCGCGCCGTCAAACGGGGTGTTCTTCGACTTGGACCGGAGCTTGAAGCGGTCCATCAGGAAGGGCGCGTCGGGGTCGAAAAGGATCAGGTCGGCGGGCGCCCCCAGCGCCAGACGCCCCTGCGGCAGCCCCAGCCGGTTCGCGGGGTTCAGCGCCATTGCCCGGAAGAGCGACGGCAGGTCCAGATGTCCGGCATGGAAGAGCCGCATCGCCGCCGGAAGGAAGGTCTCCAGCGCGACGGCCCCGGCAGCGGCCTCCTCGAAGGGAAGCCGCTTCGATTCTTCGTCGGCGGGGGTGTGCATCGAGGAGATCACGTCGATCGTCCCATCGGCCACAGCCGCGACCACGGCCAGCCGGTCCTGTTCCGACCGCAGGGGCGGTGTGACCTTGAAGAAGGTCCGGTAGTCGCCCACGTCGAATTCGTTCAGGGTGAGGTGGTGGATCGAGGTTCCCGCCGTCACGTCCAGCCCCGCCGCCTTCGCGCGGGCCAGCGCGGGCAGGGCGCGGGCGGTGGTGATCTGGTCGGCGTGGTAGCGCACGCCCGTCATCTCGACCAGCGCAAGGTCGCGCTCCAGCCCCATCCGCTCGGCCATCGGCGAGACCGCCGGAATGCCGCGCAGGCTGGCGAACTTACCGGAGGTCGCGGAGGCCCCCGAGGACAGCGCGGGGTCCTGCGGATGCCCCACCACCAGCGCGCCGAGCGAGCGGGCGTAGCTCATCGCCCGGGTGATCGCCTTGGCCTCGGTCGAGACGCGGAAGACATCGGTGAAGGCGATAGCGCCCGCATCGCGGAGGAAACCGATCTCGGTCATCTCGCGCCCCTCGCGGCCCTTGGTGAGGGCGGCCATGTGGCGGATGCGGACCGGGGCTTCCGAGGCGCGGCGGGTGACGAACTCCAGCGTCTCGGGCGTGTCGATGGCGGGGGCGGTGTCGGGCCGGGCGATGATCGTCGTCACGCCCCCGGCCGCCGCCGCCTGTCCCGCCGAGCCGAAGCTTTCGCGGTGCCGCTCTCCCGGTTCGCCGATCTTGACGCCCCAATCGACAATGCCGGGGGCAAGGCATCTGCCGCCGCAATCGATGAGCGTCGCGCCCTTGGGGGCTTTCTCGTCGCGGGACAGGATCACCCCGTCCTTCACGGTCAGCTGGCCCAAAGCATCCGTCCCGGCCTCGGGGTCGATCAGGCGGGCGTTGGCGAAGTGAAGCGTGGTCATGGGCTGTCCGTCCGAAGGGCTGGCCCGATATGCGACGGCGTGGGCGGGTTGTCCACCGGAACTCACCCCAGAGCGAGCCAGAGCGCGACCAGCGCCACGAGGACGAGCGCCGCGCCGAGGAGCAGGAAGGCCGAGGTCGGGCGCTGCGGCGTCCGGTCGGGCGGCAGGTTCGGGGTCAGCGTGCCCTGGGCGGCAGCCGAGGGCAGGGGCTCGAAATGCACCGGGGGCTGGTCCTCGGTGTAAGTGCCGACAAGAGTGAGACGCGGATCGGGGGAAAGCGTGACCGCACGACCATGCTGCGCCTTGGAGAGCAGGATCAGCACTGGCCCGGTCACCGCGTCCAGCCGCGCGCGGTCGGCGGCAAGCACGGCTTCCGGCACGCCCAGGCCCTCGGACAGATAGCCCGCGAGCCCGAGGCCAGAGAGGTCGGCCAGGTCGAAAAGCTCGACAAAGGCAGGGTCGAGGTCCGGATCGCCAAGCAGTTCGGCAGCGAGCCCGGCCTTGTCGCGCTTCAGGTCCTCGGGCGTCAGGCGGGCGGCAAAGACCCGGACAGCGTGCCGGTCACTGGCGGGAATGGCGAGCGTGGTCATCGACGGTCTCCCATGATGCGGGCGGCGGTGGCTGCGGGGTCGGCCTGGTACTTGATCAGGGCGCGGTCGCCGGTGGCGGTGGTGATCTGCACGGCGCCGAGGAAGGGCCGGGCCGAACGCAGTTGCGCCAGCGGGATCGCCCGCCCGCCGGGGCCGAGGAGCCGCCGGTCGGTCAGCCGCCAGGTCTCGGCCAGCGCCTCGGGGGCAAGGTAGGCCGCCCGCGCGCCGATGGCGAGGACGGCACCAATGGGTCCGGCGACGGGCCAGGGGTTGCCCAGCCAGATGAGCAGCAGCCCCGCGGCCGCCCCGAGGACCACGGCCATGATCAGGTGGCTGCGCCAATAGGTCGTCCGGTCGGCGCGGAACTCGGCGGCAAGGGTCTCGCCCTCCTGCAAGGGAATGACGGTGCCGAGAAGCGGGTCGGGTTCGATCCGGGCCATCAGGCGATCCAGACGAAGACTGTGGTGAAGACGGCGATGAAGACCAGCACGGCCACGGCCACCATGCCGCCCTGGCGCATCTCGGCTCTGGTGGGCTTGCGGTCGGGATCGGGGGTCATCCGGCTTTGTCCTGAAGTTCGCGGATCATGAGGAACACTTTCTCCGCATCGGCGATGTTTTCAAAGCCCGATCTGGTAGTGCCGAGATCCCCGTCCGAATCCCGCTCCAGCCGCGCGTGCAACCAGACAGACCCGGCGAGCCTGCCCGGCTCCAGCTCCAGCGCGGTGGCGGGCAGGATCGGATAGACCTTGAGGCTGGGGAAGGGCCCGGTGCGCAGGACATAGGCGGCGCGGGTGGACAGCGCATAGCGGATGTACCGGCTGGCGGTGCGGGCCTCGACGAGGGGGCCGAAGACGAGAAAGCCGCCGAGGCCGAGGAAGGGCAGGCCGAAGGCGGCGAAGAAGACCGCGAGGCCCGCCTCCGAAGAGCTGGCGGCCTGGGTCAGCTGGTGGAGGCCGGTGAAGAACACCGCGATGCCGATGAGCAGGAAGGGCAGGCCGAAGACCATCAGGAACAGCCGCTTGCCGCGCTGGTGGAAGCCGGGGGCGGGGGCGCCTTCCCAGAGCAGGGTCTCTCCGGGGCGGAGGGGCCAGGGGGAGGGGGTCATGTCATGCACCCACCCCGCCTCACGCCATCATCCCCACGATCTTCCGTCCCCTCTCCGCCCGCAGGTTCCGCGCCAAGAGGTCCATGCAGGCCATTCGGACCGCCACGCCCATCTCCACCTGATCCTGAATGACGCTGCGATTGATGTCATCGGCAAGGTCGCCGTCAATCTCCACCCCCCGGTTCATCGGGCCGGGGTGCATGACGATGGCCTCGGGCGAGGCCACGGCCAGCTTCTCGGCATCGAGGCCGTAGCGGTGGTAGTATTCGCGTTCCGAGGGGATGAAGCCGCCGTCCATCCGCTCTTTCTGAAGCCGCAGCATCATCACCACATCGGCGCCCTTCAGTCCCTCGCGCATGTCGTCGTAGAGCTCGCAGCCGAAGTCCTCGACCCCCGAGGGCATCAGGGTCGGCGGGGCGATCAGGCGCAGGCGGTTTTCCATCTTGCCGAGGAGGATCAGGTTCGACCGCGCCACGCGGGAATGGGCGATGTCGCCGCAGATCGCGATGGTCAGGCGTTGCACGCGCCCCTTGGCGCGGCGGATGGTCAGGGCGTCGAGAAGCGCCTGGGTGGGATGCTCATGCCGCCCGTCGCCCGCGTTGAGGACCGCGCAATCCACCTTCTGCGCCAGCAGGTTGACCGCCCCGGAGGCCCCGTGCCGCACGACCAGCAGGTCCGGATGCATCGCGTTCAGCGTCATCGCGGTGTCGATCAGCGTCTCGCCCTTCTTCACGGATGAATTGGCCACCGACATGTTCATCACGTCGGCCCCCAGCCGCTTTCCGGCCAGTTCGAAGGACGATTGTGTGCGGGTGGAGTTCTCGAAGAAGAGGTTGATCTGCGTCATCCCGGCCAGCACGTCGGACTGCTTCACCGTGCGGCGATTCAGGTCGACATAGCGCTCGGCGAGGTCGAGGACGGTGGTGATCTCCAAGGGCGCGAGCTGCTCGATCCCCAGAAGATGGCGGGCGCGGAAGGCCATGGGCGGGTTCCCTTTCCGGTTTGTCCCTCTATCGCAAAGGCGGGGGGGGTGGGGCAAGCGGAGAGAGGCGGGGCCGCTCGTCGTCTCCTTTGTCGCTCCTCGCCGGAACCCGACGAGAAGACGAAGTCGAACGAGGAGGGTTCACCCCCGCCGCAGGTGTTCTTCCAGCCTTGGCATGATCTCGACGAAATTGCAGGGCCGGTGGCGGCTGTCGAGTTGGGGTTTCAGGATCTCGTCCCAGGCATCGCGGCAGGCGCCGGGGCTGCCGGGAAGGGCGAAGAGGTAGGTTCCCCCCGCGACGCCCCCTGTCGCCCGGCTTTGCACCGCGCTGGTGCCGATCTTCTGCATACTGACGATGGTGAAGACGGTGCCGAAGGCCTCGATCTCCTTCTCATAGATTTCGCGGTGCGCCTCGACGGTGACGTCGCGGCCGGTGAGGCCGGTGCCGCCGGTGGTCAGGATCACGTCAATCTGGGGGTCGGCGATCCAGGCTTTCAGGTGGGCGACAATGGCCGGACGGTCGTCGGCGACGATGCCCCGGCCGGCAAGCTCGTGCCCGGCCTGCGTCAGCCGGTCGACCAGCGTGTCGCCCGATTTGTCCGTCTCCGCCGTGCGGCTGTCGCTGACCGTCAGCACCGCGATGCGGACCGGGTGGAAGGGCAGGCT
>NZ_DAIQAT010000037.1:8366-24810 GCF_036781545.1 Tabrizicola sp. | reverse complement strand
CTCTATGATAGCGGTAACATCCACAGGTGCCGCATGTCCCAGCTTCCGATCCTGACCCTCACGCTCAACCCCGCACTCGACATGGCGACCGAGGTGCATGAGCTGATCCCCGGCCACAAGCTGCGCTGCGCCGAGCCGCTGCTTGACCCGGGCGGCGGCGGCCTCAACGTCAGTCGCGCGATCAAGGCGCTGGGGGGCGACAGCCTGGCGCTGGTCGCCATCGGCGGGCTGACCGGCGACCGGCTGGCGGGTCTGATCCGGGCCGAGGGCGTGACCTTCCTCTCCATCCTCGGCCCCGGCGAGACGCGCCAGTCCTTGACCGTCAACGAAGCCACCACCGGCAAGCAATACCGCTTCATGCTGCCCGGCCCGGTCTGGGGCGAGGCGGAGCGCGCGCGGGTCTTCACCCTCCTGCGCGCCACCGCCCGGCCCGGCGGCATCTCGGTGATCTCCGGCAGCCAGCCCCCCGGCGTGCCGGTCGACTTCCCGGCGCAACTCGCCGCCTCGATGCCGGAAAGCCGCATCGTGCTCGACACGTCCGGCGCCACCCTGACCGAGGCGGTGCGCCATCCGATCCCCGGCCTCGAGGTCCTGCGCATGGACGGGCCCGAAGGTGAGGAGCTGGCGGGCAAGCCGCTCCCCAGCCTTTCCGACACGGCCGAGTTCGCGCAGTCGCTGGTCCGCCGGGGCGTGGCGAAGACGGTGATCGTCGCGCGCGGGGCCGAAGGCAACGTGATGGCCGATGCCGGGCAGAAGCTTTTCGCCAAAGCCGCCAAGGTGCGGGTGAAATCCACCGTCGGCGCGGGTGACAGTTTCGTCGCCGCCTTCGTGCTGGCCCTAGCACAGGGCCAGACCAATGCCGAGGCTTTGGCCCTTGGATCAGCCGCCGCTTCCGCCGCCGTCACCACCGATGCGACACAACTCTGCCGCCCGGAAGACGTGATGCGCCTTCTGCGCGAATGCACCGTCAGCGCGGTGTAGGGTGGGTGAAACCCATCTTACGGCGCGATCCCAAGCCCAAGGCAAATCGTAGGGTGCGTGCTTGCACGCACCATCCACCCTCGCCTCAGAACTCCACCTCGGCCACCACCGCCCGGTGGTCGGACGGCCAGGGCGTGACCACGATGTCGCTGCGCGGCCCGTCCTCGCCGACGATGGCGGCCTCCTTCACGCGGACGTCCTCGCCCCTGACCAGCACGAAGTCGATCCGGTCCGGGTGGTCGTCCTTGGCCGCCTCGTCATAGGTCGGCGTCCAGGTATAGGCCGGTTTCGCCACCGGATCGGGCCAGACCGCCCGATAGGCATCGACGAACCCTTCTGCCACCAGCCGCCCGGTGGACGGCCACTTCACCGCCACCGGATGATGCCCCGCCGCCACCGCCTCGGGCGTCCAGTCATGGACCGAAGGCTCGTTGAAATCGCCGGTGACGAAGATCGCCGCCGCGCCCTCCGCCGCCGCCATGTCCCCGGTCAGCAGGTCCAGCCCCGGACCGCGGGTCTCGGTCGCGTACTTCACCGCCTCCGCCTCGGTGGTGATGAAGGGGGCAGGCCCGTATTCGATGCCCAGCAGCTGGTAGGGCTGGTAGGGTTCGTCATCCAGATGGATGTTGAACAGCCAGACCATGTGGCCGTTCACATCCAGCGGCACCCCCAGATCATTGGCCGAGGCTTCCCCGATGGGATAGCGCGAGATCACCGCATTGGCCCAGAGCGCCGCATTCTCGCCCGTCTGGTCATGGACGTGCCAGCCCAGCGCCGCCGCGATGGCCGGGGCGACGCTGTCCCCCACCGCCGGGCAATGCTCCGCCGTGCAGGGGTCGCTTTCCAGCCGTGTCTCCTGCAAGCCCACCACATCGGCCCCGGCGGCCTTGATCGCCGCGACCGTCTCCTCGATCCCCTTGCCCTCGTTCGCGCCGCCGCCCCAGACGTTGAAGCTCATCACCCGCAACGTCTCGGCCGCCGCCGGAGCGGCGCACAGCGCCAGAAGTCCTGCCCACCGGATCATCGTCCCCTCCCCCAAGGTTTTCCTGCGGTCAGGCTAGCGCAAAGCGCCGCATCGGTCGATGGCTCCGACCGACCGCGCTGGAGCCCGCAATCATCTCGCCCTGGTGGCGCAGCTTCGCGGCCAGCCCCATCTGGTCCACCCAGTCGCGCATCGGCGGGGTCAGCGTGCCGTAAAGGTCGACCCGCGCCAGCCGCGCCGCCGCGCGCAGGGAAACCATCTCCTGCCAGGCCATGGTCTTCTCATGATGGCCGACCCAGGCCTCCGGCCCCTCGTAGACCGCCACCAGCCGCCGTTCCTTCGGGCCGGACCCGAAGAAGCGGTAGCTCCGCAGCCCCTCGTGCGCCTGAAGGCGCATCCGCGCCACCAGAAGCTTCACCGCGCGCTCGAAAGCCTCGGGATCGCGGAGCGTGTAGAAATTGGCGACGACGATCTCAGAGGTCATCGCGCCAGCGGTTCACGATCGGGTAGCGCCGGTCCAGCCAGAAGGCCTTCTGCGTCAGCCGCACGCCGGGGGCCGACTGGAACCGCTTGTATTCCGCCAGATAGAGGAGATGCTCCACCCTTTTCACCACCGCCCGGTCAAAGCCCAAAGCGACGATCTCGGCGACCGCCATCTCCTTTTCCACCAGACATTCCAGGATCGCGTCCAGCACCTCATAGGGCGGCAGGCTGTCGTCGTCGCGCTGGTTCGCGCGCAGCTCCGCGCTGGGCGGCTTCTCGATGATCCGCTGCGGGATCACCTCGCCCGGCGGACCCTTCATCCAGGGCCGGTGGTTCTGGTTCCGCCATTTCGCGGTCAGAAACATCCGGGTCTTGTACATGTCCTTGACCGGGTTGTAGCCGCCGTTCATGTCGCCGTAGATCGTGCAATAGCCCACCGCCATTTCCGACTTGTTGCCGGTGGTCAGCAGCATCTCGCCGAACTTGTTCGACAGGGCCATCAGCAGAAGGCCCCTGAGCCGCGACTGGATGTTCTCCTCGGTGATCCCCGGCTCGGTCCCGGCAAAGAGCGGCGCCAGCGCCTCGCCCACCGCCGCCTGCGCGCCCGAGATCGGCACCGTGTCCAGTCGGCACCCCAGGGCCTGCGCCGCCGCCGTCGCATCCTCCAGCGAATGGGCGCTGGTGAACGCGCTCGGCAGCATCACGCAGCGCACATTCTCCGGCCCCAGCGCATCCACCGCCATCGCCGCGACGATGGCGCTGTCGATCCCGCCCGACAGCCCCAGCAGCGCCTTGCGGAAGCCGGTCTTGCGCATGTAGTCGCCCAAAGCCAGCACGCAGGCGCGATAATCCGCCTCGCCGATCGGCGGGATCTCGGCAATCTCCCCCTGGTCGGCGATCCACCCGTCCGCCCCCCGGCGGAAGGTCACCATCACCTCGCATTCGTCGAACTGCGGCAGCTGCGCCGCCAGCCGCCCGCCGGGGTTCAGCACCATCGACGACCCGTCGAACACCTGGTCGTCCTGCCCGCCCACCATGTTCAGATAGACCAGCGGCAATCCCGTCTCGACCACCCGGCTGACCATCAGGTTCAGCCGCAGGTTCGGCTTGCCCCGGTGATAGGGCGAGCCATTGGGGATCAGCAGGATCTCCGCCCCCGTCTCGGCCAGCGTCTCGGCCACGTCCGGGTGCCAGGCGTCCTCGCAGATCGGGGTCCCGATCCGCACGCCCTTCACCACATAGGGCCCATGCACATCGGCCGAGGCGAAGATGCGCTTCTCGTCGAACACCGCGTCGTTCGGCAGGTGGTGCTTCAGCACCCGCGCATGAACCCGCCCGCCCTCCAGCACGTAATAGCCGTTGTAAAGCCTGCCCCCCTGCATGACCGGCCCGCCGATCCCCAGCGCCGGGCCGTCGACACAACCCGCGGCCAAGGCCTCCACCGCGGCAATCGCCGCGCTGACGAAGGCCGGCTTCAGGATCAGGTCCTGCGTCTGGTAGCCGGTCACGAACATCTCGGTCAGCGCGACCATATCCGCCCCCGCCGCGCGCGCCGTTTCCCAGGCCGCCCGCGCCCGCGCGATGTTCCCCGCGATGTCCCCCACCACCGGATTCAGCTGCGCCAGCATCAGTTTGAACATGTCGGTCATGGCAGGGTCCCCACTACATCCTCTCCTTCTACCAGACTTGGCCCCAAGGGAAAGTGGTTCAGACCCGCTTACGCCCCTGTGAGTGTCAGAACCTTGTCACCTTGGAACCCGCCCCTTACCCTGCCCGCGACGCCACCCCGGGGATTCGCCCATGCGCCTTCCGACCGCCCTCTTCCTTGCCGCCCTTGCCCTCCCGTCAGCCCTTCCAGCCCGGGCCCAGGACGGCGAGGTCATCACCAAGCAATATGACGATGGTTCGGTCTACGAAGGCACCTTCCTGAACGGCCGCCAGCACGGGACCGGCACCTACCGCCTTCCCTCGGGCTTCGAATACACCGGCGACTGGGTCGATGGCGAGATTACCGGCCAGGGCACCGCCCGCTACCCCAATGGCTCGGTCTATGAAGGCACTTTCGAGAAAGGCCAGCCCGACGGCATCGGCAAGATCACCGCCCCCGATGGCCGCACCTATGAAGGCGACTGGGTCCAGGGCCAGATGACCGGCGAGGGCAAGGCCACCTATGCCAACGGCTCGGTCTACGAAGGCAGCTTCGTCAAGGGCACCCACAACGGCAAGGGCAAGCTGACCAACCCCTCGGGCTATACCTACGAGGGCGACTGGGTGCTGGGCGTCAAGGAAGGCCAGGGCAAGATCACCTATCCCGACGGCACCGTCTATCAAGGCACGCTGGTCAAGGGGCAACGCTCGGGCAGGGGCAAGCTCACCATGCCGGACGGCCTCGCCTACCAGGGCGACTGGGCCGAGGGGCAGATCAACGGCAACGGCATCCTGACCCAGCCGAACGGCGACCTCTACGAAGGCAGCTTCAAGGACGGCCTGCGCGAGGGCCAGGGCAAGCTGACCCACAAGAACGGCGACATCTACTTCGGCACCTGGGTCAAGGACCACCGCCAGGGCCAGGGCAGCTTCACCACCGCCGACGGGTTCAAATACGAAGGCAGCTGGGTCGCGGGCAAGATGGAGGGCACGGGGTCCATCACCTATCCCGACGGCTCGGTCTACATCGGCGCGATGAAGGCCGACCAGCCGAACGGCCAGGGCGCGATCACCTATCCCGACGGCTCCACCTACCAGGGCAACTGGACGGCCGGCGTGATCGACGGCCAGGGCCGCGCCACCTACAAGGATGGTCGCGTCTACGAAGGCGCGTTCAAGAACGCCAAGCCCGAGGGCAAGGGCGTGATGACCTATGCCGACGGCTACCGCTACGAAGGCGACTGGGTCGGCGGCGAGCGTCAGGGCGTGGGCGCCGCGGTCTATCCCGACGGCAGCCTCTACAAGGGCGAGTTCAAGGCGGGCCTCCGCGACGGCCAGGGCGAGTTCTCCACCACCGACGGGTTCAAATATGTGGGCCAATGGGTGGCAGGCGAGATCGAAGGGCAGGGCACGGCCACCTACCCCCAGGGCGACGTCTACGAGGGCCTCTTCAAGGCGGGCAAGCGCGAGGGCCAGGGCAAGCTCACCTACAAGAAGGGCGGCGAGGTGGCCGAGGGAATCTGGCGGAACGGGATATTGACGGCCCCGCCGGAGGGGGCGGCCGAAGAGGAGGCCCCCGCCGCGCCAGCCGAGGGCGAAGCCCCCGCAGAACCTGCGGCGAACCCGTAGGTCGGGCTTCAGCCCGGCTCTTCCGCCTGCTCCAAATCGTAGGGTGCGCCATGGCGCACCACTCCCGGCACCCCACAGGGCAGCGCCCGACCGCCGGGTGGGCGAACGACGCCCGACTGAAGCGCTTTATGGCTCCAGGCACTTCCCCCGAAGTTCTGCTGGCACCCTGGCAAAGCGCCCGCCCGAGGGGGCGGCCGGGCGCTGCCCGGCGGCGCATGAGCGCCTTGATTCCGGGCGAAAGTAGAAGAGTATCAGCTCCAGTTGGAGATCACGGAAATGCGGCCTACAACCTAGGCTAATTGGAGCGGACATGAACCTTCACGACGTCCACTGCTGCTTCTGCAATCAAACCCTTAGCCACAGAAAAGCGGTTGTGCTTGATGCATATCCGAACCCTGAGCGCGTTGAAGTTCAAACCTTCTTTGCTCATCTTTCCTGTTTCTCCAACACCTTGCACCCGGCGATACCGAATATGCTCAACTTGCTTGAGGATTGACCGGGGACAGGGTGCATTGCCTCCGGAACAATTTGGATTGACTGCGGGCTCATCCCCACCCCGGTTAACACCCCCCTAACGCCCACAGCCAACCCCTTGAAATCCCACGCCTCGCACCCTTGCCCGCGCGCGGGCAGGGCCAGAGGCCCTTGCGGCCCCCACCCCCGGCCCGCTACTCCTTCCCCATGCGCCAGACCCTGACCGAGATCTACGAGGCCCGCGTCGCCGACGGCTCCCTCAGGGCCGACCCGGCCCAGCACGCCCTCCTCCCCCGGCTGGACGAGCTCCGGTCCTGGCTGGAGGCGAACGCGACCCGCAAGGTCGGCCTCTTCGCCGGCCTCTTCGCCAAACCGATCCAGCCGCCGAAGGGTCTCTACCTCTGGGGCGGCGTCGGGCGGGGCAAATCGATGCTGATGGACCTCTTCACCGACGCCACCCAGATCACCCAGAAACGCCGCGTCCATTTCCATGCCTTCATGCAGGGCGTCCACAAGGGGATGCACGCCGCCCGGCAGCGCGGGGTGGAAGACCCGCTGGTCCCCGTCGCCGACGAGATCATCCGTGACCTCCGGCTCCTCGCCTTCGACGAGATGCAGATCACCGACATCACCGATGCGATGCTGGTGGGGCGGCTTTTCGAGAAGCTGTTCGCCGCCGGGATTGTGATCGTCACCACCTCGAACCGGCCCCCGGGCGATCTTTACAAGGACGGTCTCAACCGCGGGATCTTCCTGCCCTTCATCAACATGCTGGAGGACCGGCTGGACGTGGTGGAACTGGAAAGCCCGACCGACTACCGCCAGCACCGCCTGGCTGGCGCGCAGGTCTACTTCCACCCCGCCCGAACGGCCACCTCCCAGATCGCCGCGATCTGGACCGACCTGACCGGCGGCGCGCCGGAGCAGCCGCTGGTGCTGGAGGTGAACGGACGGCAGGTCTCCCTTCCCCGCTTCGCGAACGGGGTGGGGCGGGCCAGCTTCTGGGACCTCTGCTCGAAACCCCTCGGCCCGGCCGACTACCTCGCCATCGCCCGGGCGGTGCGGGTGCTGATCCTGGAGGACATCCCGCAGCTCTCCTCGGCCAACTACAACGAGGCGAAGCGCTTCGTGACCCTGATCGACGCCTTGTACGAGGCGAAGGTCCGCCTCATCGCCTCTGCCGCCGAGACGCCGGAACGGCTGTATATCGAGGGCGAGGGCGCCTTCGAGTTCGAGCGCACCGCCAGCCGGTTGCGCGAGATGCAGGGGGCGGGCTGGGGGCTTTAGCCCAGCGCCTGCCACAGAAGCCGCAGGGCCATCGCGGTCGAGACGAAGACCAGAAGCGGCTTGATCAGCCGTGCGCCCACCCGCATCGCCACCCGGGCCCCCAGCGCGGCCCCGGCGATCTGACCCACCGCCATCGCCAGGCCGACACCCCACCAGGTCGCGCCGGAGAAGACGAAGACCAGCAGCGACCCGGTGTTCGAGGCGAAGTTCAGCATCTTGGTATGCGCGGTCGCCTTCAGGACGCCGTAGCCCGCGAGGAGCACGAAGCCCATCATGAAGAACGATCCGGTCCCCGGGCCGAAGAAGCCGTCATAGGCCGCGACCAGCGGCACGACAGTCGCGCCGAAGACCGGCAGGGGGATCCGCGCGGCGCGGGCGTCGTCCGTGAGGCCCGGCTTCAGCGCGAAGAAGGCGGCGACGCCGATCAGCACCACCGGCATGATGATCCGCAAGACCTCGGCCGGGATGAGATGCGCGACCAGCGCGCCCCCTGCCCCCGCCGCGGCGCTGACCGCCGCCATTCCCAGCTGGTCCCGCAGGCGCACATGGCCCGCGCGGGAATAGGCCAGCATCGCCGTCCCCGAGCCGAAGGTCCCCTGCAGCTTGTTCGTCGCCAGCGCCTCGACCGGCGAGGCCCCGGCCAGAAGCAGCGCCGGAACCGTGACCAGCCCGCCCCCGCCCGCGATACTGTCGATGAACCCGGCGCAGAAGGCGGCCAGGACCAGAAGCAGGGCAAGATGGGTGGCGATCTCGAACATGCCCGGCTTGTCGCCGGTTCGTCGGGAAGGGGCAAGCCCCGCCGGCTACAGGTCGAAGCGGCGGTGAACGCGGCCAACCATTCGCCCGTCGGAGAGGGCAAAGTCAGGATCCTGAGCGATGTCACGGAAGCCGATCCGGGCATAGTAGGCCAGCCCCGGCCGGTTGTCGGCGCGGATCGAGGCGATGAGATAGTCGAAGCCCGATCCCGCCAGTGCCGCACGGGTCGCGGCGAACAGTCCCGCGCCGATCCCCTGCGCCTGCAGGCCCGGCTGGACGAAGGTGCCGATATGCGCCTCGCCCTGCCAGCGACCCACCGATTGCCAGCCGGTCACTTCGCCGTCGACGTCGGCCACCACCGAGGACAGGACATCCGCCCCGTCGACATAGTCTTCCCGCACCTGCGCCTCGGTCTTCGGATGCTCATGCGCCGTGGTGCCGCCAAGGGCGATGACGGCATTCAGCACCCTTGCCATCGCGGCGGCATCCTCGGGGCGGGCGGAGCGGAATTTCATGCGGCGAACTCCTCGCGGGAATAGCCCTGCAGGTAGAGGAGCGCGGTCAGGTCGCCGTGGTTGACCCGGACCTCGCACTCCGCCTGCACCCGCGGCTTGGCGTGGAGCGCGACACCGGTCCCCGCGGCCAGAAGCATCGGCAGATCGTTCGCGCCGTCGCCCACCGCAAGGGCCTGGGCGGGGGTGATCCCGAGCCGGGCCGTGATCTCCTGCAGCGCCAGAAGCTTGGCCTCCTTGCCAAGAATCGGTTCGGCCACCGTCCCTGTCAGCAGGCCATCGGCGACATGCAGCGTATTGGCGCGGTTCTCATCAAACCCCAGCTGCGCCGCCACGGCCGCGGTGAAGGCGGTGAACCCGCCCGAGACCAGCGCCGTATAGGCCCCCTGCGCCTTCATCGTCGCCAGCAACTGCTTGCCGCCCGGCATCAGCGTGATCCGGTCGCGCAGGACCCGGGCGATCACGCCCTCCGGCAGGCCCTTCAAGAGCCCAACCCGCTCACGCAGGGCCGCCACGAAGTCCAATTCGCCGTTCATCGCCCGTCCCGTGATCCCCGCCACATGCGCGCCTACCCCGGCCTCATCAGCCAGTTCGTCGATGCATTCCTGCTGGATCATCGTCGAATCCATGTCCGCGATCAGCAGCCGCTTCCTGCGCCCCTCGGCCTTCTGCACCACCAGGTCGACGCGCAGCGATTGCAGGCCCTCCCAGACCTGCCAGCGGTTCTCGGGCACCGTAGCCACCTCGAACTCCGCCGCCACGCCGGGGTCGAGCCAGCGCGCTGCCCCGCCGCCCCAGGCGTCGCGCAGGGACTCGACCGTCACCCGCTCCAGCACTGGCGTTTCGGGGTTGGTCAGCAGGGTCACGACATGCATGGGCAGGTTTCCGATAGTGAACACGGGCGTCGCTTTTTCGCGACCAAGCGGCGGATTAGCGCGATTTTTCCGCTTGCGCCAGAGCGGGCAGGTCATTAGCCAAGGCGGCGGGACACCCTTCCCCACCGAAGGGCTTTTAGCTGGAAGGCTACCATGACTGACCTGACCCCGCCGGCCAAGCGCCCGGCCATTCCGCGCTTTTCCTCCGGCCCCTGCGCCAAGATCCCCGGATATTCCCTGGACCTCTTGGCCGACACGCCCCTTGGCCGCAGCCACCGTGCCGCCATCGGCAAGGCGAAACTCAAGGAAGCCATCGACCTGACCCGCGAAATCCTCGGCGTGCCCGCCGACTACCGGGTCGGCATCGTCCCCGCCTCTGACACCGGCGCGGTGGAGATGGCGCTGTGGTCGCTTCTGGGTGCGCGCCCGGTAGAGATGTTGGCCTGGGAAAGCTTCGGCGAGGGCTGGGTCACGGATGTGGTCAAGCAGTTGAAACTGGACGCCACGGTGCGCAAGGCGCCCTACGGGCAGATCGTGGATTTTGCGCAGGTCGATTTCGACAAGGACGTGGTCTTCACCTGGAACGGCACCACCAGCGGTGTGCGCCTGCCGAACGGCGACGCGATCCCCGCCAGCCGCCAGGGCCTGACCATCTGCGACGCGACCAGCGCGGCCTTCGCGATGGACCTGCCCTGGGACAAGCTGGATGTGACCACGTTCAGCTGGCAGAAGGTGCTGGGCGGCGAGGGTGCGCATGGGATGCTGGTCCTCAGCCCCCGCGCGGTGGAGCGGCTGGAAAGCTACACCCCCGCCTGGCCGCTGCCGAAGATCTTCCGGCTGACCGCCAAGGGCAAGCTGATCGAAGGCATTTTCGCAGGCGAGACGATCAACACGCCGTCGATGCTGGCGAACGAGGATTACCTCGTCGCGCTGCACTGGGCGAAGTCGGTGGGCGGCCTCAAGGGCCTGATCGCCCGGGCGACGGCGAATGCGCAGGTCGTGCATGATTTCTGCGCCGCGCATCCCTGGATCGCCAATCTCGCCGAGGACCCGGCGACGGCCTCCACCACCAGCGTCTGCCTGAAGTTCACCGATCCCCGGATCACCGATGGCGAGGCCTTCGCCAAGGCGGTCGCGAAACGGATCGAGAAGGCGGGCGCGGGCTTCGACCTTGGCGCCTACCGCGATGCGCCGCCCGGATTGCGCATCTGGTGCGGATCAACGGTGGAAACCGCCGATGTGCAGGCGCTGATGCCCTGGATCGACTGGGCTTTCCACGCCGAGATCGCCGCGCTGGCGCACGCCGCGTGAGACCGACGGTGCGTGCAAGCACGCACCCTACCCATTCCCGCAATTCGTAGGGTGCGTGATTTCACGCACCACCCGCACCCCAAAGGACCCCATCATGCCCAAAGTCCTCGTTTCCGACGACCTCTCCGAAACCGCCGTCCAGATCTTCCGCGACCGGGGGCTGGAGGTCGACTACCTGCCGAAGCTCGGCAAGGACAAGGAGGCGCTTGCCGCCGCCATCGGCCAGTATGACGGCCTCGCCATCCGCTCCGCCACCAAGGTCACCGAGAAGCTCCTGCAACAGGCGACCAACCTGAAGGTTGTCGGCCGCGCCGGGATCGGGGTGGACAATGTCGACATCCCGGCCGCCTCGAAGAAGGGGGTGATCGTGATGAACACGCCCTTCGGCAACTCGATCACCACGGCGGAGCACGCCATCGCGATGATGTTCGCTGTTGCCCGGCAAATCCCCGAGGCAAATGCCTCCACCCATGCCGGAAAGTGGGAAAAGTCCAGATTCATGGGGGTGGAGCTTTTCAACAAGACGCTCGGCGTGATCGGCGCGGGCAACATCGGCGGCATCGTCTGCGACCGGGCGGTGGGGCTGCACATGAAGGTGGTGGCCTATGACCCCTTCCTGTCGGAAGAACGTGCCAAGGCGATGGGCGTGACCAAGGTGGAGCTGGACGAGCTGCTGGCGCGGGCGGATTTCATCACGCTCCATGTCCCGCTCACCGACAAGACCCGCAACATCCTGAGCCGCGAGAACCTGGCCAAGACCCGCAAGGGCGTCCGCATCATCAACTGTGCCCGGGGCGGGCTGGTGGACGAGACGGCGCTGCTTGACGCCCTCAACGCCGGTCATGTCGCGGGGGCTGCGCTCGATGTGTTCGAGGTGGAGCCCGCGACCGACAATCCGCTCTTCAACCACCCGAACGTGGTCTGCACCCCGCATCTCGGCGCCTCCACCACCGAGGCGCAGGAGAATGTCGCCCTGCAGGTGGCCGAGCAGATGTCGGACTACCTCTTGACCGGCGCGGTGCAGAACGCGCTGAACATGCCCAACGTCACGGCGGAAGAGGCCTCGGTGATGGGACCGTGGATCAAGCTTGCGTCCCATCTGGGCAGCTTCATCGGCCAGATGACGGACGAGCCGATCAAGGCGATCAACATCCTCTACGACGGCACGGTCGCCGCGATGAACCTTGCCGCGCTGAACCAGGCGGTCATCGCGGGGGTGCTGAAAGCGCAGAACCCGGATGTGAACCTCGTCTCCGCCCCGGTGGTGGCGAAGGAGAAGGGCATCCAGATCTCCACCACCCGGCAGGAGAAGACCGGGGTGTTCGACGCCTATATCAAGGTCACGATGGTGACGGACAAGCGCGAGCGGTCCGTCGCCGGGACCTGCTTCAGCGATGGCAAGCCGCGCTTCATCCAGATCAAGGGCATCAACATCGACGCCGAGATCGGCCAGCACATGCTCTATACCACCAACGAGGACGTGCCGGGGATCATCGGGCTTCTCGGCATGACCATGGGCAAGAACAACGTCAACATCGCCAACTTCACCCTCGGCCGGTCCGGCGTGGGACGCGAGGCGATCGCGATCCTCTATCTCGACCAGCCGATCGACCCGAAGGTGATCGACACGCTGGAAGGCACCGGCATGTTCCAGCAGGTCAAGGCCTTGCAGTTCGAGGTGGCCTGAACCAACCTGCCCCGGCCGGGCATCCCGCCTGGCCGAGGCCCCGTGATCCCTCTCTCGCCCCTTTTGAATGCGCTCGCCGATCTCACGGCGACCGAGCCGCGCCCCGAGGCGCAGGCGACCGCTGCCGCCCTTCGCGCTGCGGTCGATACCGGTTTTCCAACCCAACCATCCTCCGCGCTTTCTGCCGGCATCCTGCACACGGCCAGTCTGCCGGATGCCCACCCGGCGGCACGCCTTGTCCATCGGGCCCACGCCCGCCTGCCGTGGCGGGACAGCCCCGCCGCTTCGCTGCAACCGACCGCGCTTCGTGCCATCAAGTCCATCGTGACCCTCCTCGGCCCCGACGCGCCGATCCCGTCCGACGACCTTCTCTTCGGTCTCTTCTACCAGGCACCCGGCAGCTACTACCCGCTCCACGCGCATGAGGCCGCCGAGACCTATACGCTTCTTTCCGGCAGCGCCCGGTGGCAGGCGGGCGACCGCCGCTTCCTCCTGTCCCCCGGCGAGGCCGTCCATCATCCGCCGAACCTGCCCCACGCCATGCGCGCCGGTCCCGAGGGCTTCCTCGCCATCTGGCGCTGGTCCGGCGACATCTCTTTCGACAGCTACCGGATGCTGCCGGACCCCGAGGCCTGACTGCCCTTGCCCTTTCGGACCGGCCCCAATATCCCACGGACACCCCGACGGTTCCGCCCTCGGTTCCAGGAACCGGCGGGCCAAGGGGTGTGAAACCCCGGCGATTTCCAGCAGGACGTGACCCATGCACATCTACGCCATCGGCGACATCCACGGGCATCTCGGGCTTCTGCAGGCCGCCCATGACCTGATCGCCGCAGACATGGCCCGCCACGGCAAGGGGCAGACCGTCCATATCGGCGACCTCGTCGACCGTGGCCCGGACAGCCGGGGCGTGATCGACCATCTGATGCAGGGTCAGGCGCGGGGCGAGGACTGGGTGGTCCTGAAGGGCAACCACGACCGGATGTTCTCCCGCTTCCTGACCGATCCGGGCGAACAGGAGCCCGGCCTGCGGTCGGAATATTCCTGGCTTCACCCGAGGCTGGGCGGCGCGACCACGCTTGCCTCCTACGGGGTGCCCAAGGCGGCCGACCGTCCGATCCCCAAGGTTCATACCGAGTCCGTCGCCGCCGTGCCGCAGGCGCATCGCGACTATCTGAACGCGCTGCCCGCGATGCACCAGGCGGGGGATTGCGTCTTCGTCCATGCTGGCATCCGTCCCGGCGTGGCGCTGGACCAGCAGACCGAGACCGACCTGATCTGGATCCGCGATGCCTTCCTGAACGAGGTCGAGAGCTTCGGCCCGCTCGTCGTCCACGGCCACACCGCCATCGACCACGCCACCCATTACGGCAACCGCATCAACCTCGACTCCGGCGCGGCCTATGGCGGCCCGCTGTCCGCCGTGGTGATCGAGGGGCGCGAGGCCGCGCTTCTGACGCCGCAAGGCCGCAGAAAGCTCCCCGGCCCCACGCCGATGCTGTTCCAGACCTGACCGGCGGGCCACAATCTTTCACCGAACCGCAGGATCGCACTGGACGGACTGTCCGTAGCGTGATTCCTTCCGCCGCATGACATATCGCAGCGCCCCGAACCGCCTTGTCCCGATCCTGATCACCCTCGGGATCATCGTCCTGACCGCCGCCTGGCTGCTCTGGATCGGGCGCGAGCCCTGGTGCAAATGCGGCTATGTCAAGCTCTGGCACGGGCAGGTGGTCAGTTCGGAGAACTCGCAGCACATCTCGGACTGGTACACCCCCAGCCACATCATCCACGGCTTCCTGTTCTTCGGTGCGCTCTGGCTGGTCGCGCGGCGGCTGTCCTTCGGCTGGCGGCTGGCCATCGCGACGCTGGTCGAATGCGCCTGGGAGATCGTCGAGAATTCCGACGCGGTGATCGAACGCTACCGCAGCGTCACCATCTCGCTGGACTACTACGGCGATTCCGTCCTGAACACGGTCTGCGACGTGCTGGCGATGGTGCTGGGCTTCTGGCTGGCCTCGAAGCTACCGGTCTGGGCCACGGTCGCGCTGATCGTCCTTTTCGAGGGCGTGACGATGTGGGTCATCCGCGATGGCCTTGCGCTGAACATCCTCATGCTGCTCTGGCCGCTGGACAGCGTGGCGCAGTGGCAGGCCGGGCGCTGAGCAAGTCCAGGAATTTTCTGGAAGATTCCTAGACTTTCATCCGCCGCAGGCTCAGCACCGCCGCCACGGTCAGCGCCAGCGTGACCCCGGCGACGACCCAGAAGAAGCCCCGCTCGCCCGTGACCGCCATCAGCGGCGCCAGCACCAGCGGCGCGCCGATCCCGCCCACCAGGCCCGAGGCGATGATCGACGGCGGCACCCTCAGGTCCTCGCCCATCTTGGCCGAGGCGGTCACATAGAAGCCGGGGAAAAACAGCCCCGCCGAGGCTCCCATCGCCACGAAGAACAGCGACGGCGACAGGAAGACCGCCCCCAGCGCGCAGATCGCCGCCGCGCCCACCGCCAGCGTGTAAAGCAGAAAGGGCGCGATCCGGTGCGCCACGAAGATCAGCACCACCCGCGCCGCCAGGAACACCACGAAGAAGCCGCTCAGCAGTTTCGCCGCTGTCGCCTCGGCCACCCCAGCCCGGATCAGGGCGGTGGGGCCAAGGCCGATCAGGCTGGCCTCCAGCCCGATCGCCACGGCCCCGAAACCCATGATCCCCCAATGCGGGCGAAAGGCCGTGGCGGCGACTGTTGCCGCGGCGGCCTCGCGGCCCGCAGGCCCGGCAAAGGCCCAGATCGCCGCCGCGAAGGCCGCCGTCAGCCCGAAGGACCAGCGCGGGTCGCTGCCGAGTGCCACGAAGATCAGCGGCGCGGCAATGGCGCCGACGCCGAAGGTCGCGTTCAGCAGGCTCAGCATCGACGGCCCGTGCCGCCCGAAGGCGCGCAGCACCCGCGGATTGAAGACGGCGGTCGAGAGGCCATAGCCCATGCCGAAGATCACCGCGCCCGCGATGGTCATCCACCATCCGGCCAGCGCCGCAACGGCAGCCGCCCCCAGCGTCATCGCCGCCAGCGCATGCCGCGGCGTGATCCCCGCCCCGCGCAGATACATGATCGCCACCCCGAGGAAGCAGCCCACCCAATGCGCCGAGACGAGCATCCCCGCCTGCGCCTCGCTGACACCGAAGATGCGCGAGAAGGCGGGAAGCGCCGGACCATACAGCGACTGCCCCGCGCCCATCATGACAAAGGTCGCCACCCCGGCGAACAAAAGCCCGGCATGGGCCCGGATCAGGTCTTTCACGATATGCTCCCGCTGACCCGCACGGTCTCTCGCGGCTGTCAGCCGCTGTCAATGCCGCCCGTGACGTGACGTCCCCTCTGCAATCGCCGCCGGATGGTGCAGAGTGCCAGCGAAACCCCGGAGGCCCCCATGATTCACATCCTCTCTGCCGCCCGCACCGCCATCGGTGGCTTCGGCGGCGCGCTGGCCGCCCTGCCGCCCGTCGACATCGCGACCCATGCCGCGAAAGCGGCGCTGGACCGCGCCGGGGTGGAGGGCGGCCAGATCGGCCAGGTGGTCATGGGCCATGTCATCAACACCGAACCCCGCGACATGTATCTTTCCCGCGTCATGGCGATGAATGCGAGCATCCCCGAGACGACCCCTGCGATGAACGTCAACCGCCTCTGCGGCTCGGGCGCGCAGGCGGTGGTCTCTGCCGTTCAGGCGCTGATGCTAGGCGATGCCGAGATGGCGCTGGCGGGTGGGGCCGAATGCATGAGCCGCTCGCCCTATATCCTGCCCGCCGCCCGCTTCGGGCAGAAGA
>NZ_DAIQAT010000037.1:0-8266 GCF_036781545.1 Tabrizicola sp. | reverse complement strand
GAATGCATGAGCCGCTCGCCCTATATCCTGCCCGCCGCCCGCTTCGGGCAGAAGATGGGCGACACCCGGGCGATCGACATGATGACCGGCGCGCTGACCTGCCCCTTCGGCACCGGCCATATGGGGGTGACGGCAGAGAACGTCGCGGCGGAATACGGCATCACCCGCGAGGAGCAGGACGCCTTCGCGCTGGAAAGCCAGTCCCGCGCCGCCCGCGCCATCGCCGAGGGGCGCTTTGCCGACCAGATCGTCCCGGTGGAGATCGGCGGCAGGAAGGGCCCTGTCACCTTCGCCACCGACGAACACCCGAAAGCCACCAGTGCCGAGGCCCTGGCGGTCTTGAGACCCGCTTTCCAGAAGGACGGCACCGTCACGGCGGGCAATGCCTCGGGCATCAACGACGGGGCGGCGGCGCTGGTCCTGTCGCGAAGTGCCGAGGGTTCCCGCGCCCGGATCATGGGCTACGCACTGGCGGGCGCGGACCCGAAGGTGATGGGTCTCGGCCCGATCCCCGCCGTGCAGGCCTTGTGCCGCAAGCTGGGGGTCAAGCCACAGTCCTTCGACGTGGTGGAATCGAACGAGGCCTTCGCCGCCCAGGCCCTCGCCGTCTCCCGCGCACTCGACCTCGACCCCGCCAAGGTGAACCCCAACGGCGGCGCCATAGCGCTTGGCCATCCCGTCGGGGCGACGGGAGCGATCCTTGTGGTCAAGGCGCTGCATGAACTGGAACGGACCGGGGGGCGCACCGCACTGATCACCATGTGCATCGGCGGCGGGCAGGGCATCGCTTTGGCCATCGAGCGCGCCTGAGGGAACCGCAGGTCACGTTCGGAGCGGCGAGCCGATTGCCGCTCCTGCGGGCCGGATTGCGCGCGGGAATCAGATGCCCAGTACGTCCATCATGTCGTATTGCCCCGGCTTCTGCCCCTGCCCCCAGAGCGCGGCACGCAACGCCCCCCGGGCGAAGATGGCGCGGTCAGTGGCCATGTGGCGCAGGATGACACGCTCGCCCTCACCCGCGAAGATCACGTCATGCTCGCCAACGATGTCGCCGCCGCGGATGGCGGAGAAGCCGATGGCTCCCTTCTGACGCGCGCCGGTGATCCCGTCGCGGCCGGAGACCTTGGCATCATCCAGGCTGACCCCACGCCCTTCGGCGGCGGCCTGGCCCAGCATCAGCGCGGTTCCCGATGGCGCATCGACCTTCATCCGGTGGTGGGCCTCGACGATCTCCACATCCCAGTCGGCGTCCAGCGCGGCGGCGACCTTCTGCGTCAGGCGGGTCAGGAGGTTCATCCCGAGCGACATGTTCCCGGCGCGGACGATCACGGCGTGACGGCTGGCGGCCTCGATCCGGGCGAGGTGGTCGGCTTCCAGCCCGGTGGTGCCGATGACATGGACGGCGCGGGCCTGGGCGGCCAACGCGGCGAAGTCCACCGTGGCGGCAGGGGCAGTGAAATCGACCACGGCCTGCGCCTTGGCGAAGGCTTCCAGCGCGTCGTCGGTGACTTTCACCCCGACGGGGGCGCCGCCCATCGCCTCGCCCACGTCGCGGCCGATCCAGGGGTGGCCCGCGCGTTCGACACAGCCGACGAGGCGCAGCTTGTCGGACGCCTGCGCCAGCCGGATCAACGTCTGCCCCATCCGGCCCGAGGCCCCCGTCACCACCAGTCCCGGCTGATCCATGCCCTTGTCCCCCCGTTTGGCCCTTCCCTAGCCGGTTCCCGGAGGCGTGAGAAGCCCGGCGTTGCGGGCGGGACCGAAAGGGCCTATGGGAACGGCCATGTCCAAGCGCTTCAACACCGGGTCCGGCCCGTCGCAACGCCAGCTTCGGGTGGGGGAACTGATCCGCCGCACGCTTTCCGACGTGCTGAACCGGGCCGAGATTCACGACCCCGAGCTGAACGCCATGTCGATCACGGTGGGCGAGGTGTCCTGCTCGCCCGACCTGAAGGTCGCGACGGTCTATGTGATGCCGCTGATGGGCTCGGTCCCGGTGGAAGCGGCGATCGCGGCGCTGGCGCGGAACAAGGCCGAGTTGCGTCACCGGGTGGCGGGGGAGCTGACGCTGAAATACGCGCCCGACCTGCGGTTCCGGCCCGACGAAACCTTCGACCGGCTGGACGAGACGCGGCGGCTGTTTGCCGACCCGACGGTGCAGCGCGACCTCGACGCCGGGGACGGCGAGGAATGAGGCTTCTCGCGCTGGCCCTTCTGCTGGCGCCGACCGCGATACAAGCGGCGGAGTGCCGGGATACGGTGTTCGAGGGGGCGTCCTATACGCTTTGCGAAGTGGTGGCGGGCGAGGATCTGCGGCTGTTCCACTCCGGTCCCGATGGCGCCTATGGCAGCTTCCGCAACGTCGATAAGGCGCTGGAGGGCGAGGGCAAGGCGCTTGGCTTCGCGATGAATGCCGGGATGTATCACCGCGACCTGGCCCCGGTGGGGCTGTATGTCGAGGACGGGGTCGAGGTCTCGGCCCTGGTCACGCAGGCCGGCCCGGGGAATTTCGGGCTGCTGCCGAACGGGGTGTTCTGCATCGGCGACACGTTCCGGGTGATCGAGAGCCGGACCTTCCGGAAGGAACGACCGGCCTGCCGCTATGCCACGCAGTCCGGGCCGATGCTGGTGATCGGGGGCAAGCTGCATCCGAAGCTCTTGCCGGACAGCGACAGCCTTTATGTGCGCAACGGGGTGGGGGTCAGCGAGGACGGCCAGCGGGCGGTCTTCGCGATCTCCAACCAGGCGGTGAACTTCCACGCCTTCGCCCGGCTGTTCCGCGACGAGCTGGGCCTGAAGGATGCGCTGTACTTCGACGGCAACATCTCGCGGCTCTATGCGCCATCGCTCGCCCGGCATGACGGCGGCTTCCCGATGGGGCCGATCGTCGGCACTGTGGTTCCGAAGGGCTGAGCGCAATGGGCCGGGTGAAGAAGGGGCGGGCCCTCAGCGGCTGGCTGGTGGTGGACAAGCCTGCGGGCGTGACCTCGACGGCGGTGGTCAACAAGGTGAAATGGGCGCTTTCGGCACAGAAGGCGGGCCATGCCGGGACGCTTGACCCGGACGCGACCGGAGTGCTGGCGGTGGCGCTGGGCGAGGCCACGAAGACCATCCCCTACATCACCGATGCGCTGAAATGCTACCGCTTCCGGGTAAGCTTCGGGGCGGCGACGGATACCGATGATGCGTCGGGGGCGGTGATCGCCACCTCGGCCTTGCGGCCCGCGGATGCGCAGATCGAGGCGGCGCTGGCGGCGTTCCGTGGGGACATTCAGCAGGTGCCACCGCAGTATTCGGCGGTGAAGGTCGATGGCGAGCGGGCCTATGACCTCGCGCGTGAGGGCGAGGCGATGGACCTGGCGGCGCGGCCCTTGTGGGTGGAGCGGCTGGAGATGACGGGCCGCCCGGATGCGGATCACGTCGATCTGGAGATGATCTGCGGCAAGGGCGGCTATGTCCGGTCGATCGCCCGAGACCTCGGGGCCGCGCTGGGGTGCCTGGGGCATGTGGACTGGCTGCGGCGGGAGTGGTCGGGGCCGTTCCGGGCCAGCGAGGGCGTGACGCTGGAGATGATCGACGCCGAGGCGAAGACCGAGGCGCTGGATGCCCGGCTCCTGCCGCTGGAACTGGGCTTGCAGGACCTGCCGGAGTTCAAGGCGACACCGGAGGGCGCGGCGCGGCTGCGGAACGGCAATCCGGGGCAGGTGATCGGCCATGCCGACTGGGGCACCGAAGGCTGGGCCAGCCTGGACGGGCAGGCGGTGGCCGTAGGGCACTACCGGGGGGGTGAGTTGCACCCGAGCCGGGTGTTCGTGCGGTAGGATCGCCCCCTTCCCGACACGCCTTTGACCCCGGAGCCGCCTTGGCCTCAGTCCCGCTCGCGCAGATACAGGTATAGCGGCAGCGCCAGCGAGAGCCCCACGAAAAAACTGGCCGGAAGAACCATCCACCAGCATGCCACGTCATGGCGGGCTGCGTCCCGCCATGACCAGACCCAGAATATGACGATCGAAATCAGAACATCGACGGAGAAGCCGCCGGCCGCCCCATTCGCAAACAGCGATTGCAGGAACAGAGGAATATCAGGCCCGTGCTGAGCAAAGAATGTTCCGAAGAGCAGCCATGGAACGATCGTTCCGATGACTGCCGCTGCCAGATAGAAGGTTCGGACGGTCATGCTTGCCTCGCCTTGATAAACCGAGATTCCTGACACCTGCGATGATCAGTCGGCGAGCCCTTAGCGGAGGGCAGCGCCAGACGCCACTGCGGCAGAATGCCCGTGATTCACGGCAAGGGCGGGTGTTGACTATCCGCTTCGTCCCGATGCCTGCCTTTCCCCGGTCTGACGACATCGAACGGGGGCGATGTTTCCCGACCCGCTATCGAGATTCAGGTCTGGCCCGAAACCAAAGCAAAAGGCCCCGCGTTTCCGCAGGGCCTTTTCATAGTCTTCTATCTGAAGCTCAGACCAGCGCGGCCTTGGCCTGGCCGGCGATGGCGTTGAACGCCTCGGGCTCGTGCACGGCGAGGTCGGCGAGGACCTTGCGGTCGACCTCGATCCCGGCTTTCGCCAGGCCGTTGATCAGGCGCGAATAGGTCATCTCGGCATCGAACAGGCGCACGGCGGCGTTGATCCGCTGGATCCACAGCGCGCGGAACTGGCGCTTGCGGGCCTTGCGGTCGCGGGTGGCGTATTGCTGGGCCTTGTCAACGGCCTGGGTGGCGGTGCGGAAGTTGCGCGAACGGGCGGAGTAATAGCCCGAAGCGGCCTTGATCACCTTGCGGTGACGGGCGTGCGTGACAACACCGGATTTGACGCGGGACATCTGATGTTCTCCTTACCGGTCGTAGGGCATGTATTTTTTGACGATCTTGGCGTCGCTGTCGCACAGGATCATCGCACCGGACGCATCCCGAACGAACTTCGTGGTGCGCTTGATCATGCCGTGGCGCTTGCCGGCGGGACCGGCCTTCACCCGACCGGAGGCCGTGAAGCTGAAGCGCTTCTTCGCCGCCGACTTGGTCTTCATCTTGGGCATTTCCATCTCCGTGGTTTCAGGCACGACTCGGCATGCCACTTCGGCCGGCCGTGCGGGTAAGAAGCCGTCCCTATAGGGGCGGGGCCGGAAAGGTGCAAGGGGCCACGTCAATCGAAGAGGCGAAGGATCGTCTTGATCATGACCGCCGGAACCTGGTTGAAGGCATAGCCTCCAGGGTTCTCGATCAGGGCGGTGACGATCAGGCCCAGGGCCGCAATCGCCATGATCGCCCCCATCCGGGGCGCGCGGCCGTCGACCCAGGCCGAAAGCAGCGAGGGGACCGAGAGCACGGCAAGCACGATCCCCACCGTCAGAGCCAGATCCGTGTCCATGACCCCTCGCCCGCGTTGCCCCCGCAAGGCGAAGCTTACTCGGGGTCAACCCGCGAGATCAACCGTTCGTCGCAGGGAGCGACCCGCAGGATGTTGGTGGTCCCCTTCACGTTGAAGGGCACACCGGCGGTGACGACGATCTGGTCCTCATCGGTCGCGAACCCGTCCGACCGCGCGGCACCGACTGCGGCCAGAACCGCGCCCTTGAAGCGGTCCTGCGGCGGGGTGATCACGCAATGCGCGCCCCAGGTCAGGGCCATGCGGCGGGCGGTCGACATCAGGGGCGTCAGCGCGATGATCGGAACATGCGGGCGTTCGCGGGCGACAAGCGACGCGGTGGTGCCGGTCTGGCTGAAGCAGCAGATCGCCTTGATGTTGGTGGCCTCGGCGATCTCGCGCGCGGCCGCGACGATCCCGTCGGCCACCGATTCGCGGCGAACGACGCGGCTGGCCTCGATGACGGAACGGTAGGTCGGGTCCTTCTCGACGCTCATCGCCACGGCGTTCATCGTGCTCACAGCCTCGACCGGGTATTTCCCGGCGGCGGATTCGGCGGACAGCATCACCGCATCGGCACCTTCGTAGATCGCGGTGGCGACGTCCGAAACTTCCGCCCGGGTCGGAACCGGCGATTCGATCATCGATTCCAGCATCTGGGTCGCCACGATCACCGGCTTGGCTGCCGCCCGCGCGCCCCGGACCAGCCGCTTCTGGATCGGGGGAACCGAGGTGACGGGCAGTTCGACGCCCAAGTCGCCGCGCGCCACCATGATCCCGTCCGAGACCTGGAGGATCGCGTCATAGGCCTTGACCGCCGCGGGTTTCTCGATCTTCGACAGGATCGCGGCGCGGCCCTTGGCAAGGCTGCGCGCCTCGATCACGTCTTCCGGGCGCTGCACGAAGGACAGGGCCAGCCAGTCCACGCCCAGTTCGCAGGCGAATTCCAGGTCGCCGCGGTCCTTCTCGGACAGCGCCGCCAGCGGCAGCACCACGTCGGGGACGTTCACGCCCTTGCGGTTGGAGATGGTGCCGCCGACTTCCACCGTGCAATCGGCGAAGTCCTTGCCACAGGCGTTGACGCGCAGGCGGATCTTGCCGTCGTTGACCAGAAGCGAGGCGCCGGGCTCCAGCGCGGCGAAGATTTCCGGGTGCGGCAGGTTCACCCGGCTGGCGTCGCCGGGCGTGGTCGACAGGTCCATGCGGAAGGCCGCGCCTTCGACCAGGTCCTCGGCATCATTCGCGAACACCCCGACGCGCAGCTTCGGGCCCTGCAGGTCGGCGAGGATGCCGATCGGGCGGCCAAGGTCCCGTTCCACCTTGCGGATGATCTGGTGCCGCTTGGCGATATCCTCGTGGACCCCGTGGCTCATGTTCAGGCGGAACACGTCGGCCCCGGCCTCGAAGAGCGCGCGGATCATCTCGTAGCTCGAAGACGCGGGGCCCAGCGTGGCCACAATCTTCACGTTGCGGTGACGGCGCATAGCCATCCTCCTGCTTTGAATTCCGGTTCATGTGGGCCGCGTGCCTTATGGCGCAATCCGATCCGTCCCGCAACGCCCGCTTTGGCCATGGCGCGCTTCTCGTCGCTGGCATCGGGCGGCAAAGGCCCGTAAACCGGGCAGGACGGTGGAAAGGGCGGCGGCTTGGCATTCACGATCGAGGGAGAGGCGCGCAAGGGGCGGTGGCTCGTCACCTGCGACCATGCGTCGAACCATGTGCCGGACTGGCTCGGGGGCGATCTGGGCATCCCGGCCGAGGATATGGGCCGCCACATCGCCTGGGACGTGGGCGCGGCGGGCGTGGCGCGCGAGCTGGGGCGCCTGCTGGACAGCCCGGTCATCCTGTCGGAGTTCAGCCGCCTGGTGATCGACCCGAACCGGGGCGAGGACGACCCGACACTGGTGATGAAGCTTTACGACGGGACGATCATCCCGGCGAACCGCCATGCGGGGCCGGAGGAGGTGGAGCGGCGGCTGGACCGGCTCTATCGCCCCTATCACGCGGCCTATGCCCGGCTGGCGGCCCTGCGGCCCGACCGGGTGATCGTGGCGGTACATTCCTTCACCCCCTGCCTGCGCGGGCGCAGCCCCCGACCCTGGCATGTGGGGGTGCTCTACAGCCATCTGGACGAGCGTTTCTCGAAGCCGCTGATCGCGCGGCTTATGGCCGAGACGGACCTCTGCGTCGGCAATAACGAGCCCTATTCGGGCCATCTGCCCGGCGATGCCATCGACTGTCATGCCTTGCGGCTGGGGCGGCACAACACACTTATAGAGGTCAGGAACGACCTGATCGCCACCCCGGCGCAGCAGGCGCATTGGGCAGCGCGGCTGGCGCCGATCCTGACAGAGGTATTGGAGGGCTTGTAGATGGACGACCGGACACGCACAGAACTGGAAGCGGCAACGTTTCGCGCCCTGATGCATCACCTGATGGTCAAGCGGCCCGATGTGCAGAACATCGACCTGATGAACCTGGGCGGCTTCTGCCGCAACTGCCTGAGCCGCTGGTATCAGGAAGCGGCAGCCGAGCGGGGGATCGAACTGACGAAGGATGCCGCACGCGAGATCGTCTACGGGTTGCCCTATGGCGACTGGGTGGCGCAGCACCAGACCGCGGCGGACGAGGGCAAGAAGGCGGCCTTCGCGAAAGCCTTCGCTGAGAATGTCGGACCGAAGGGCTGATCCTTGGGGCGACTGTAACCCACCTTGCGCGATAGAGTGGTGGGTTTGCACCACCCTACGAAAAAGCCACAGGGCGGGCCTCCAAGCGCTTCACCGTGAAGGGTTTTTCTGGACCTCACGCGCGCGACTGGCTATCGTGCCGGAAAACGGGGCGTCACGACCCCGGACTTGAGGCAGCAATGGCGTTTCCAGAGCGGTTTTCGAACCTGCC
>NZ_DAIQAT010000036.1:0-25305 GCF_036781545.1 Tabrizicola sp. | reverse complement strand
AGAAGTTACCCATTCTTTACCCCCGTCGCGGATCGTTGCGAAAAATCCGACCGATCCGGAGACCCCGATGGACATCCAGCCGATCACCCCCCAACCGCCCTCGCGCCACGACCAGCTCATGGCCAAGGCCGAGGAGCTGGAGGCCACCTTCCTGTCCGAAATGCTCGCCCATTCCGGTCTGGGCGAGATGCAAGGCAGCTTCGGCGGGGGCGAAGGCGAGGCGCAGTTTTCCTCTTTCCTGCGCCAGGAACAGGCGCGGCTCATCGTGCAGCACGGCGGGCTGGGCCTTGCGGAACTGATCTTCAACTCGATGGTGAAGGCCGAAGATGCAGCTTGAATCCCTCCTCGACCAGGCCGCCGCCGCCCTGACGCAGGGTGACCTCGCCGCACTCGCCCGGCTGACCCCCGAAATCGAGGCCGCACGAATCGCTCCGCCCGACCGCGCCAGCGCCGAGCGGCTGCAGGCGAAAGCCCGGCGCAACGCCCGGCTTCTGGAAGCTGCCACCCGCGGCGTGAAGGCCGCCCGCCTGCGCATGGCCGAGATCACCCGTGGCCCGACGCTCACCACCTATGACGCGCGGGGGCAGAAGGCCGAGATCGCGCCCGCAGGCCTGATCCCCGCCAGACGTGTCTGATCTGTCTCAAATGCCCGGCATTTCCCGGGTGGCATTTAGGAATTGGTTAGCTGGTTTGCCGCTTCACTACCCTCGCGTCCCATGCCGGGGCGGCGCTTGCCGGACCTCTCCGGCGGCACGGACAGAACGCCCAAACTGCCACTCCGGTGGCTTTCCGGCCGTGAAACCTGCGGCCCTGAGTGAAGGACTGAACAATGTCGTCGATCCTGACCAATACCAGCGCGATGGTTGCCCTGCAGACGATGAAGGGCATCAGCGCCAATCTGAACAAGACCCAGGCCGACATCTCGACCGGCAAGTCGGTTGCCACCGCCAAGGACAATGCCGCCGTATGGGCGATCTCCAAGGTGATGGAATCGGATGTCGAAGGCTTCAAGGGCATTTCCGACAGTCTCTCCGTCGGCTCGGCCACGCTGACCGTCGCCCGCAACGCCTCGGAAACCGTGACCAAGCTCCTGACCGAGATGAAGGGCAAGATCGTCGCCGCCCAGGCCGACAATGTGGACCGGAGCAAGATCCAGACCGACATCACCGCGCTGACCAAGCAGATCGAATCGACCGTCGGCGCCGCGCAGTTCGGCGGGCTGAACCTCGTCAACGGCACGCAGACCACGGTGAACGTCCTTTCCTCGCTCGACCGCAGCCAGACGGGCGTCACCTCGTCGAACATCACCGTCGACGCGCACAACCTGTCGACCAATGCCGGGGCCGCGCTGACCGCGGGCGGCGGCACGCTCTCAGCGGCGAACGTCGTCACCGGCACGCCGGTCACCTTGGACGGCTTCGCCTTCCAGGGCACGGGCGGGGCACTGGCCGCGAACGACTCCACCGCCGATCCGGCCACGCTGACCGCGCTCGTCGCGGGCGACAAGATCAGCCTGAAGATCGGCACGGTCGAGGGCAGCTATGTCGTGCAGAAGGGCGATACCGCCGACGCGCTGGTGGCGGGGCTGAAATCCTCGCTGACCTCGAACGGGCTGTCGGACAGCGATTTCACCCTGACGCTGAACGCGGGCCAGCTGGAGGTGGCGAACAACACCAACCAGTCGGCGGCGATCTCGGCCTCGGCCACCCGGGGCACCGGCGGGCTGGCCGGCCTGAACACGATCGACGTGGTGAACCAGCCCGCGGATGCGCTGAACGCCATCGAGGGGATGCTGCAGACCTCGATCAACGCTGCCGCCTCCTTCGGTTCGTCGCAGAAGCGCATCGACATCCAGAGCGAGTTCGTCGGCAACCTGACCGACTCGCTCAAGACCGGCATCGGCGTCATGGTCGACACCGACATGGAGGAAGCCTCGGCCCGGCTGCAGGCGCTGCAGGTCCAGCAGCAGCTGGCAACCCAGGCCCTGTCGATCGCCAACCAGCAGCCGCAGGGCCTGTTGTCCTTGTTCCGCTAGGCACTTCGGGCCGCGGGGAGTGATCCTCGCGGCCCATTTCACCCCTTCGCTTTCGAACAGATGGACACCCCATGACCTTCCATTCCGCCATCAGCTACGCCCGGCGCGAGGCGCCGACCCGCTCGCTGCGCTCGGTCGAATACGACCTGCTCGCGCAAGTGACCCAACGCCTGCGCACCGCCTGGGCCGACCGGGCGACCGACTTCCCCGCCCTGGTCCGCGCCGTGACCGACAACACCCAGCTCTGGTCCACACTGGCCTCCGACGTGGCGCTGCCCGGCAATGGCCTTCCCCAGGCGCTGCGGGCGCGGCTTTTCTATCTCTACGAATTCACGGCGAAGCACAGCCGTGCGGTGCTGGACGACAAGGCCAGCGTCGAGGTTCTGGCCGATATCAACATGGCCGTGATGCGGGGCTTGCGCGGCGACGGGGGCGGGAAATGACCGGCCTCGTCCTGAAGCTCGGCCCGCATGAGCGCGTGCTGATCAACGGCGCGGTGATCGAGAATGGCGAGAAACGCTCGCGCCTTGCGATCATGACACCCAACGCCAACATCCTGCGGCTCCGCGACGCGATCCACCCGGAAGAGGTGAACACCCCCGTCCGCCGGGTCTGCTACATCGCTCAGCTGGTGCTGACCGGCGACGCCGACCCGGACGAGGCGCGGCTGCAACTTCTGCGCGGGATCGAACAGCTCAGCCAGGTCCTGACCGACTATGACAGCCGCACCCAGCTGACGCTTGCCAGCCGGGCGGTGATGGAGGACCAGCACTACCAGGCCTTGAAGGCGCTGCGGTCCCTGCTTCCGCGCGAGGAGCGGCTCTTCGCCGCGGGCCGGGCGTGAGCTTCCAGCCGGTCCTGCCGCTTTCCGGCTACACCGGCTGGGGCTTCCTGAAGCGCACGATGGCGCGGCAACAGGCCGTGCAGCAGGCGCTTCCGGCCCAGAGCCGGGATGAGGCCTATTTCCGCGACAGGATCGGCAAGGCCGATACCGCCGAGAAGCTGGTCGGCGACAAGCGGCTTCTGCGCATTGCGCTGACCGCCTTCGGGCTGGAGGGCGATGTGAACAGCAAGGCCTTCATCCAGAAGATTCTCGAAGGCGGCACTCTCAAGGAAGGCAGCCTCGCCAACAAGCTGGCGGACAAGCAGTATCAGAAATTCTCCGCCGCCTTCGGCTATGGCGATTTCTCGGTGCCGCGCACGAAACTCTCCACCTTCGCCGACGAAATCCTGACGCAATACCGCGCCCGGACGTTCGAGACTGCCGTGGGCGACCAGAACAACAGCTACCGTCTGGCGCTGAACGCGGAACGCGAACTGCCGCTCCTGGCCGCGAAGACCAACAGCGCCGATGCGAAATGGTACACGATCCTGGGCTCGGCGCCCCTGCGCGAGGTGATGCAGACCGCGCTGGGCCTGCCGAAAAGCTTTGCCTCCATCGACATCGACCAGCAGGTCTCGGTCCTGAAGGCGAGGACCGAGGCGGTCTTCGGGTCCTCCGATCCGGCGCAGTTCAACGACGCCAAGAAGATGGAGGCGCTGACCCGCCGCTATCTCCTGCAGTCCGAGATTCAGGGCCAGACCACGACCAGTTCGCCAGCCGCACGGGCGCTGGCCCTGTTGCAGGGCTGACGCTGCGCGGCTTGGGGGCTGTGTCTTCCATCGCGGCGCGGGATGATGGGCGGCGCGCCTCTCGCCCCTTCGGATTGCAAGCAACCCCACGCAGCAAACCCTGCGACGGGCCAGATACTGTCCAGGCCAGGCTGGTGTCCGGCCTCCCTGCGACCGCAGCAGCAGGCCCGGACGGCGCACCTCGGTTTCCTCACGGTCGGGAGGGTGAAACCGTACGACCGCAACCGAAGGTGCGGACGGAGCGCTTCGGATCTCGCCAGGTAATGGTTAATTTCACGCTAATGCGGCGCCAAGGAATATTGATTTTATTGGCTTTTAATAACTGCCCACGCGTGGGCAGCCTTTGTGGGCGAGGGCCTTTGCGGCCCCTGCCTCACCCTTTCAGGCTGGCCTTCAGCCGCTCGAAACTGCCCGCGATCCCGGTCTCCGGTGCCGCCTCTGCCAGGAACCCGTCCAGCGTCGGCCAGACCTTGATCGCCCGGTCGATCACCGGGTCCGACCCGGCCGCATAGAGCCCGGCCTGGATCATCATCTCGGCCCGGTCATAGGCCCCCAGGAGCCGCCGTGCCTCGCCGATCAGCCCGTTCTCCTCCTCCGTCGCCGCCTCCGGCAGCGAGCGGGAAACAGACCGCAGCAGGTCGATCGCCGGGAACCGCCCCCTCTCGGCAATCCGGCGGTCCATCACCACATGCCCGTCCAGCACGCCGCGCAGGATGTCGGCCACCGGTTCCTCCATGTCCGACCCGGCCACCAGGACCGAGAAGACCGCCGTGATGTCCCCCGCCCCCTCCGGGCCCGGCCCGGCGCGCTCGGCCAGCCCCATGATCGCCTGGGTCAGCGAGGGCGGGAAACCGCGCAGGCTGGCCCCCTCGCCCCCCGCCAGCGCGACCTCGCGATGCGCCTCGGCAAAGCGGGTGACGGAATCGACCAGCAGCAGCACATGCCTGCCCTGGTCCCGGAAATGCTCGGCCACCGCCATCGCCGTCAGCGCGCACATCCGCCGCATCAGGGGTGACTGGTCCGAGGTCGCCGTCACCACCACGCTGCGCGCCATCCCCGCCGGGCCGAGCACCCGCTCGGTGAACTCCCGCAGCTCCCGCCCCCGCTCGCCCACCAGCGCGATGACGACCACATCCGCCTCCACCCCCCGCGCGAAGCGGGCCAGCAGCGAGGACTTGCCGACACCCGAGCCCGCGAAGAGCCCGATCCGCTGGCCACGCACCAAGGGGAGGAGAGTGTCGAAGATCGCCACCCCCGTCTCCAGCCGCCCGCCCAGCCGACGACGGCTGGCCGCCGGAGGGGCAGGGGCCCGCAGGGACCGTGACAGGGGGCCGCGCAGCAGGGGCCGGCCGTCCAGCGGCTGCCCGGTCGCGTCGATGATCCGGCCGATCCAGCTGTCGTCCGGCGCGATCCCGGTGCTGCCCAGAAGCTCCACCCGGTCTCCGATTGCCATCCCGTCGCCCGAGGCATCCGGCAGCACCGAGCAATGGCCCTGCACCAGCCGCAGAACCTCGCCCCCAGCGACCCCGTCGCGGCTGTGGATCAGCACCCGGTCCCCGATCGCTGCCGCGTCCAGCCCCGTCACCTCGGCCAGCCCCCGCCGGGTTTCCGCCAGCCGCCCGACCCGCCGCACCGGCGCGCTTCCGGCGATTTCCGCCAGGAGACCATCGAAAAGACCAGCCACGGGATTCTCCCTTTGTTCGCTCTCAACCGTTTCTAAAGGAATCACCCTTAAGCCTTGGTGAAGCAGGTCGAGGGAGAAGCCCCGATGTTCGAGAAACTGGAACTTACCCGCATGGCGCAGGCGCTGGCCGCGCAGTCCGGGGCGCGCATGGCGGTGATCGCGGAGAATGTCGCGAATGCCGATACGCCCGGCTACAAGGCCCGGGACGTGCCCGCCTTTGCCGATATCTATGAGGAGGCGGGACTGGAGATGCGCACCACGCGGCCCGGCCATCTGAGCGCCCCGTCCCAGACCGCCGCGCCGATCCCCGACGTTGCGCGGGGCCACGACTCTCCCAACGGCAATTCGGTCTCACTGGAGGCTGAGATGGTGAAATCGGTCGAGGCCCGGCAGAACCACGACATGGCGCTGGCGATCTACCGGGCGACCGCGGACGTGATCCGGGCCAGCCTCGGCCGGCAGCGGTGAGGGTAGGCCATGGGCAATGACCTGATCTCCTCGCTCTCCTTCGCGGCCTCCGGCATGGAGACGCAGGCGATGCGGCTGCGGCATGTGTCGGAGAACATCGCCAACGCCGATACCCCCGGCTACCACCGCAAGGTGATGACTTTCGAGCAGGCCATGGACAGCGGCCTGGTCGAGGCCGGTCCGGTGAAACTGGACCAGAGCGAACTGACGAAAATCTACGATCCCGGCCACCCGCTGGCCGACGAAACCGGTCACTACGACGGCTCGAATGTCGATCTGGTGATCGAGATCGCTGACGCGCGCGAAGCGCAGCGCAGCTACGAGGCGAACCTCAGGATGTTCGATCAGACGCGCCAGATGACGCAGAACCTGTTCGACCTTCTGCGCCGATAGGGGAGATCCAGAATGGATGTGAAAACCTCTTTCGTTTCCCAGGCCTATGCGAATGCCCGCACCGCCGCCGCCCCGCAGCCGAAGGCCGGGGCGGCGGAACAGGGCTTTGCGAAACTGGCCGGAAACTTCATGGGCGCGCTGCAGGACCATGAGGCAGTGGCGCGCGCCGCGATGACCGGCGGGGCCGACCCGCACGCACTGGTGCAGGCGCTCGCCTCCTCGCAGCTGGCGGTCGAGACGGTGGCGACGGTCAGGGACCGTGTCGTCGAGGCCTATCAGGAAATCCTGAGGATGCCGGTATGAGCGAGCCCATGATCTTCGACCTGACCCGCCAGGCCCTTTGGGTCTGCGTGGTGATCGCGGCGCCCTTGCTGACCGTCGCGCTGGTGGTCGGTGTGGTGGTCGGCCTTTTCCAGGCGCTGACCTCGGTGCAGGAAATGACGCTGACCTTCGTCCCCAAGGCCGCGCTGATGCTGGGCGTCTTCTGGCTGTCGATGAGCTTCATGACCTCCACGCTCGTGTCCTTCTTCACCGACACGATCATCCCGCAGATCGCAGGGGGTTGAGATGGACGCAGCCGTCTATGCCACGCTGAACCGCCAGTCGGGCCTGATGCGCGAGATGGGGGTGGTGGCGAACAACATCGCCAATGCCTCCACCACCGGCTTCCGGCGCGAGGGGGTGGTGTTCTCGGAGTTCGTCGCGGCGCTGGACCAGGACCCGTCGCTGTCGATGGCCCATGCCAGCGGGCGGCATGTCGACCTGTCGCAGTCGACCATCGGCCAGACCGGCGGCGCGTTCGACTTCGCGATCCAGGGCGAGGGGTTCTTTCTGGTCGAGACGCCGCAGGGCCAGCGGCTGACCCGCGCGGGCAGTTTCACCCCTTCGGCGGAGGGAGAGCTGGTGACGCCCGACGGCAACCGCCTGCTCGACATCGGGGGCGCGCCGATCTTCATCCCGCCGGATGCGAAGGGCGTGGCGATGTCGGCGGACGGAACCCTGTCGGCGGGTGGCCAGCCCATCGCGCAGATCGGGGTCTGGCAGCCTGCGGACCCGCTGGCGCTGCGGCACCAGTCCGGCACGCTCTTCGATGGGGGTGCGGTGGAACCGGCCGAGGGCGCGACGATCCTGCAAGGGATGCTGGAGGACAGCAATGTCGAGCCGGTCTCCGAGATCGCCCGGATGATCGAGGTGCAGCGCGCCTATGAGCTGGGTCAGAAATTCCTGGATGCCGAGGACGAGCGTGTCCGCGGCGTGATCACGACGCTGGGTCGATAGGAGGCCGCGATGAAGGCACTGCAGATCGCCGCGACGGGCATGGCGGCCCAGCAGATGAAGGTGGACGTGGTCTCGAACAACCTCGCGAACATGTCGACCACCGGCTACAACCCCCGCCGGGCCGATTTCGCCGACCTGACCTATCAGCAGATGGCGCGGCCCGGCAGCGTTTCGGCGGCGGATGGCTCGATGCTGCCGACCGGTATCCAGATCGGGCTTGGCGTCCGCCCCGCGGCGGTTTCCGTGGTGATCGGCCAGGGCACGCTGGACCCGACCGGGGGCGATCTGGACCTCGCCATCGACGGCAATGGCTATCTAGAGGTGCAGATGCCTTCCGGCCAAACCGGCTATACCCGCGACGGCGCGCTGAAACGGTCGGCGGAAGGGCTGATCGTGACGTCCGACGGCTATCCGGTCGTGCCGGGCATCACCATCCCCTCGGATGCGCGCGGGCTGACGATCTCGCCCTCGGGCGAGGTCTGGGCCGATTTCGCCGACCGGGTGGACCCCGAACTGATCGGCCAGCTGACGATCTCGTCCTTCCCGAACGAGAAAGGGCTGGAGGCCATCGGGTCGAACCTGTTCCTCGAAAGCCCCGCCTCGGGCGCGGCCTTTTCCGGTACGCCGGGGCAGGAGGGGCTGGGGGCGCTGCGGCATGGCTATCTGGAAGGCAGCACGGTCGATGCGGTGCGTGAGGTGACCGAGCTGATCAAGGCACAGCGCGGCTATGAGCTGAACGCCAAGGTGATCACTGCGGCCGACCAGATGCTCGCCGCGACCACGCAGGTGCGCTGATGCTGAAGGTATGTCTCCTGATCGCGCTTGCGGCCCCTGCCTCTGCCGATGCCCTTGTCGCGACGCGGACGATCCGCGCCAGGACGCTGGTCGCGGCGGAGGATCTGACGCTGGTCGCCGCCGAGATCCCCGGCGCCCTGTCCGATCCCCGTCAGGCCGTGGGGCTGGAGGCCCGGGTGGCAATCTACGCCGGCAAGCCCCTGCGCCCCGGCGACCTTGGCCCACCCACCCTGGTCGAGCGCAACCAACTGGTGACCTTGGTCTATCTCTCCGGCGGGCTTGCGATTTCGGCCGAGGGTCGGGCGCTGGCACAGGGCTCGGAGGGCGACGCGGTGCGGGTGATGAACCTCGGCTCACGCAATACGGTCACGGGCCGCATCGGCCCGGATGGAACGGTCTATGTCGGATGGAATGGTTGAGATGATGATGCGATCCCTGATGGTGGCAGTCCTTGCGGTTTCGGGCTGCGGCAAGCTGGAACAGGTCGGCCGCGCGCCGGAGTTCACCGGGCTGGAGGGCACTGACCAGCACTATGCGATGTATTCGGCGAACCTGCCCGAAGACATCCCGGCGGGCACGGCCGGGGACGGCTCCTCGCTCTGGTCGGGCGGGACCGCCAGCCTCTTCGGCGACCGGCGGGCGGCCCGCCGGGGCGACATCCTGACCGTGGTGATCCAGATCGACGACAGCGCGGCGATCTCGAACTCCACCGGCCGCAGCCGCAGCGGCAAGCAGGGCGGGGGCGTGTCCGACCTCATCGGTATCCCGCAGCGGTTGAACGACAGCCTGCCCGAGGGTGCCAGCATGGGCGACGCCTTCGACATGGAGTCGTCCTCGACCTTCAAGGGCCAGGGCTCGGTGGCGCGGAAGGAGAAGCTGACGCTGCGCATCGCCGCCACGGTGGTGGAGCAGCTGCCGAATGGCGTTCTCAGGATCGAGGGCCAGCAGGAGGTCCGCGTCAATTTCGAGATGCGCGAGCTGATCGTGACCGGCTATGTCCGGCCGAACGACATATCGCGGCAGAACGAGATCACCTACGACAAGATCGCCGGCGCGCGCATCGCCTATGGCGGGCGGGGCCAGATCACCGATGTGCAGCAGCCGACCTACGGCCAGCAGGTGGCCGACATCGTGATGCCGTTCTGACCATGCTGCGGAAACTTCTTCCCGTTCTCCTGGCCCTGATCGGCCTTGGCGGCGGCGCCGGGGCAGGGCTCTTCCTGCGCCCGGCACCGGCGACCGAAGACAATGCGTCCGAGGCTGCGGCGGAGGGCGCGGGGGCCGAACATGCCGCCGAGGACGAGGCCATCGCCGAAGAGGGCGAGGCCGGCGAGAACGCGCCCGAATATGTCAAGATGAACAACCAGTTCGTCGTTCCGGTGGTGGAAGACAGGCGGGTTGCGGCGATGGTCGTCCTGTCGCTGTCGCTGGAGGTCAGGCCCGGCAATACGGAGGCCGTCTACCAGCGCGAGCCGAAGCTGCGCGATGTCTTCCTTCAGGTCCTGTTCGACCACGCGAATACCGGCGGCTTTTCGGGGTCCTTCACCGACGGGTCGAATCTCATCGTCCTGCGCACCAGCCTGAAGGAAGCGGCGGCCCTGGTTCTGGGGAATGCCGTCACCGACGTGCTCATCACCGACATCGCCCGGCAGGACAGCTGAGCGCTACCGCTTGTCCTTCAGCCGTTCCGCCAGTCCCTGCAGGGCCTGGACGCGGCCAAAGGCAGTCTGGGCTTCCCCTCGCGCCTCCAGCCAATGCGCCGTCTGCCGAGCGATTACCAGGTTCAGCTCGGACCGGCGCACATCGGCCCAGCGGTCGTAGGCCATCGCGACCCTCTCGGCCGTCACCGGCTCCAGCTCTTCGGCCGACCGTGCGGCGGCGTTGACCGACGCGAGCTGCATCCGGCTGCGCTCCAGCTCGGCCGCCGCGGCCCGCAACCGGCCCAGCCGATGATCCAGCATCAGTTGCGCCACTTCGGCGAGACGGCGGAGGTCCTTTGCTTTAATCATCTTCTGCGGGCCTTCCTGCGCATGGCATCGGCGAAACGGATTGCGGCGGCGACGGCCCGGTACTGCTCGATCCGGATTTCCTGGCCGATCTCGACCGTCGCATGGATCGCCCGGGCGGTCGGCGGGTCGCTGTGGATCGGCACGCCATGTTCGGTGGCACGTTCTCGGATCTTGCGGGCGATCTCGTCCACTCCCTTCGCGACGCAGACCGGCGCCCGGCCTTTCGAGCGATCCCATTTCAGCGCCACGGCATAATGCGTCGGGTTCACCACCACGACATTGGCCGAGGCGACGTCTGTCAGCATCCGGTTGGTCGCCACCTCCTGCGCGCGCTGACGGCGGGCCGACTTCAGATGCGGGTCGCCCTCGCTGTCCTTGAACTCGTCCATCATCTCCTTGCGTGACATCCGGTGCCGTTGGCGATGGCGGAAGCTCTGCCACTGGAAATCGACCCCACCGAGTGCGAGCTGGATCAGGAAGACGATGAACAGGAACCGGATCACCAGCCGGGCCATCAGGGCGGCCGACATCGCAGGCGTGAGGTAGAGGCTGGCAAGGATCTCCTCCAGCCGTCCGGCGAGGAAATTGTAGAGGATCAGCGCGACGATCCCAAGCTTCACCGCGCTCTTGCCGAATTCGACCAGCCCGTCGATGCCGAACTTCTGCCTGGCGGCGGAGATCGCCGAGATGCGCGACACTTTCGGCGCCAATTTCCCCGGCGCGAAGACGATGCTGCGGGTGGCGAAGAGCAGCGCCATGACCAGAACCGGGGCGGCCAGCAACAGCGCCAGCGGCGGACCGGCCAGCGCAAGGATCATTCCGGCGATCGGGGCGCTGCCGCCGGTGACGACGAGGGTCGACAGCCGGTCGGCCTGGTCGAGGACGACCATCCCCGTGGTGCCAGCGCGGTTCACCGCCCAGGTTCCCAGGCTGAAGAGCGCCAGAAGAAAGCCGCCGGTCGCCACGGCGGTCTGCAGATCGACCGACCGGGGGATGTCGCCGTCCTTGCGGGCCTGGTCCAGCTTCTGCTGCGAGGCCTCGTGTTCCTTGTCGGCCTCGTCCGCCTCTCCGCTCATGGCCGGGCCGCGAAGGGTTCGGCCATATGGCCCGAGAAGGCGTCGAGCCAGGCGGCCAGGATCACCGGGGTCGCCACCGCCATCAGCGCCAGCGCCCCGAGCGTGAGCGCCGGGGCGCCGACCATCGACACCATCAGCGCGGGCATCGCGCGGTTGATCGCGCCCAAGGCCAGGTTGTAGATCAGCGAGGCGATGACGAAGGGCGCGGCCAGCGAAAAGGCCAGGGCGAAGGTCCGACCCATCAGGTCGAGGCCCCAGTCCGCCGCAGCCGCCGAGGAAAGCGCCGCCCCCGCAGGAAGCAGGTCGTAGGACAGGAGCAACAGTTCGGCAGCCCGGACATGCAGACCCGCCGCCATCGCTAGCGCCACCCCCGCCATCACGAAGAGGTTGCCGATCGCGGGCTGCGGTTCCGGCGCGATCCCCGCGAAGAGCTGCGACAGCGTCGTCGCCTGGGCGATCATCGCGGCGGCGGTCTGCAGCGCGACGACGAAGAGCCGCATTCCGATGCCGAGGAGCAGACCGGCGACGGCCTCTCCGCCAAGCGCGAGGAAGGAAGGGGCAGCCGCTGGTCCGATCCGGTCGGCCAGGACTGGTGCCACGACGAGGGTGAAGGCGACGACCAGCGCCAGCTTGACCCGCTGCGGCACGGAAGAATCGCCGAGGCCCGGCATCAGCGCGACCATTGCGCCGATCCGGATGAAGGCGAGCGCGGCCGCCCAGGCGATGCCCTGGGCCAGCCCGAGGAGGTCGGAAAGCCCGGCGATCACCCCGGTCATGCCGACACCTGGCCGATCAGGGCGGGCCGGGCGTCGGTGCCGATTTCCTCGTAGGACAGGACCGGCATGTGCAGCCCCTTGGCCTGGACGACGGTTCGCAGGAAGCGCCGCCGCCCGACCGAGGTGACGAGGGCCGGATAGACCCCGCCCTCCGCCGCCCGGTTCGCCCGCTCGGTCAGGCCATTGGCCAGCTTGGCGAAAAGCTCGGGCGGCAGGGCGATGTCGCGCAGGCCCCGCTCGCTGTCGATCTGATAGGTGGCAAAGGTCTTCTCCCAGTCGGGCGCGAGTTGGATCAGGGGCACCGAGCCATCGGCGCGCTTCAACTCGGCGACGATCTGGAAACCCAGCCGCTGCCGGACGTGTTCGCAGATCGCCTCCGGCGAACCGAACTGGCGCGCCTCGGCGACGGCTTCCAGGATCAGCGGCAGGTTGCGGATCGAGACCCTCTCGTCCAGCAGAAGCCGCAGAACGGCGTGGAGGAGGTCCACCGGGACCTTGTCGGGCAGAAGCTCGTCCAGCAGCCGCCGGTTCGCCTCGGCCCGGACGGGATCGGAGAGTTTGACGAACTCGTCCAGCAACCGGCGCAGGCCGCGCAGGGTCAGAAGCCGCGAGAGGTTCGCCTTCAGCACCTCCAGCAGATGCGTCGCCAGCACCTCGGTCGGCGAGACGACCGTCAGGCCGGAGAGCGCCGCATCCTCCTGCTGGTCGGGCCGGATCCAGCGGGCGGGGGCACCATAGACCGGCTCGCGTGCATCGAGCCCGTCGGGGGCCGGCGTGCCCTCGCTGAGCAGAACCAGCACGCGGTCGGGGTAAAGCCGGTCGGACACCCGCTCCACTCCCTGCAGGCGGATGCGGTACTGGCCTGGCGGCAGCGCGCTTTCGTCGGTCAGCCGGATCTCGGGCAGGATGAAGCCGAAGGTCGTGGCGACATGGTTGCGCATGTTGGCGATGCGGCTGTCGAGCCCGGTGGCCGGGTCCAGCACCATCGCCACCAGGTTCGGCGCGAATTCGATGTGGATATCGTCGAAGTCGAGCACATCTCCGATCGAGCGGGGTTTCACCGGCTCCAGCGTCGGCGGTGGGCCTGCCACTGGCCGCGCGGCCTTGCGGAACCTGTGGAAGGCCAGCCCGCCCAGCGACAGGGCCGCCAGCATGAAGGGCAGGAAGGGCATCCCGGGCACCAGCGCGAAAAGCGCCATGAGGCCCGCGACCGTTCCCAGCGCGCCGGGATAGCGGCCGAGCTGGGCGAAGAAGGACACATCCGCCGCACCCTTCTGGCTGCCCTTGGCCAAGAGCAGTGCTGCCGCGACCGAGATGATCACCGCCGGAATCTGGCTGACGAGGCCATCACCCACGGTAAGGATCGTGTAGGTCTCGAAGGCCGTCGCGGCGTCCAACCCGTGCATGAAGATGCCGACGACCAGCCCGACCACGATGTTGAGCCCGGTGATGAGGAGGCCCGCCACCGCATCGCCCTTGACGAATTTCGACGCCCCGTCGAGAGAGCCGAAGAAGTTCGTCTCGGCCAGCTCCTGTTCCCGCCGCCGTTTCGCCTCGTCGTGGTCGATGGCGCCCGCGGACATGTCGGCGTCGATGGCGAGCTGCCGGCCCGGCATCCCGTCCAGCGCGAAACGCGCGCCGACCTCGGCCATCCGGCCTGCGCCTTTGGTGATGACGATGAAGTTGACGATCAGAAGGACGATGAAGATCACCAGGCCCAGCACCGGATTGCCGCCCATGATGAACTGCGCGAAGCCCTCGATCACATGGCCCGCCGCATCGGTGCCGGTGTGGCCCTGCCCGATGATCAGCTTGGTCGAGGACACGTTGAGCGACAGCCGCAAGAGGAGCGAGGCGAGCAGGATCGTCGGGAAGGCCGAGAAATCCAGCGGGCGGTCGATGAACAGCGTCACCGTCAGCATCAGGATCGCCAGCGCGAAGGAGACGGCAAGCCCGACGTCCAGCATCCAGGCGGGGACCGGCAGGATCATCATCACAATCACTGCCATCAGGCCGATGGCCAGCAGGATCGTGGGCCGGAAGATCATTCCCAGAGAGAACCCTTCGGGCATGTCACGGGCCTCCGATCAGGCGGATCCCGCCCGGGCCAGCAGGCACCAGCGACCCGCCGGAGCCTGACACCCCGGCTACGAGCAGCGGAAAACGGTTCTGGCGGGGGCCTTCTGCAGGCACATCCGACACCTCGGCGGTATCGCCCGCCACGCCGGCATAAGCCGCCTCGAACCTGGCCTTGTAGGTTTCGGCATATTCGGGGGTTCCCGAGTGATAAGCCGCAGCGGCCAGCGACCAGTCGCCTGTTTGGGCGAAGCGCTCGGCCAGGAATTTGGCGGCATAGGTAGCGTTCTGCTCGGGGTCGAGCATGTCGGTGATCGAGGCGAAGGCGTCGCCATGCCAGCGGTAGTTCAACTGGAAACAACCGAGGTCGACGTTGGTGACGCCCTGGTCGACCGCCTTGGCGACGCTGGCCTCCGCTTCGGCGGCGCTGTCGAACCAATGTCCGTCGCCGCCGAAATTCACCGTCCAGGGCCAGGGCCGGTCGTTCCGCCCGGTCTCGACCTTGGAAATCGCCAGAAGCACATCATAAGGCACGCCGGTCCGGGCGGCGGCAGTGGCGGCGGCATTCAGGCAGAGACCCGCGGGATCTTCGCGCGCGGCAAGGCCCGGGGCCAGTGTAAGGCTGCACAGCAACCCACGGGCAGCAAGGTCCAGGATGACGTGTCTGCGGGGCATCCCACTCTCCACCCCGCGCCTTCTGCCGGGGGTTTGTCGCAACGGTAGCGGGCGAATCTTTCCTGACCGTTACCGGGTTCAGTCGACCGAGGGGGAAACGACGCTGGTCAGCAGCGCCTCGATCGCTGCGCGCGAGGCGACGCTGGCCTCGACAGCCTTGCCGCCGCGACCCAGAAGCCCGGTGCCGTCGTCTCCGGGCGCGGCCGCCACGATGTCGGCGGCCTTGAGCCAGGGATCCGGCAGAGCGGGGTCGAGGCCCGTCCAGTCGCCCGTCCACGGGCTGACCCGGGCCGCTGCCTCCGCCTCGCCCGCCGCGGCCAGCGCCAGGGCTGCGGCTGCCGAGTCGTCCAGCTGGATCAGGGCCTTGGCGCGAAGACTTTCGGCTTCCGCATCGCCCAGCCCGTCGATGAGCGCGATGGTGCTGCGGGCGTCGCCCTGCAGAAGGGTTGCGCGGGCAGCCAGGCGACGCTTGTCCGGCGGGTCCCCGGGCGTGACAGGCCCGATCCAGACCAGCGCCGCATCGCCGAAGCCGAGCGACAGAAGCCGGTCGGCAATGGTCTGGCCGAGGGAGGCATCCACCATTGGCGCGGTCGCCCCGGTTGGCAGAACGGCCTGCTTCAGGAATTCGTCATCGGTGGCACGGTCTTCGGTCACGCGCCACAGGTCCGCCAGAACCCCGCCCTTGGCGCTTGCCTCATGGAAGGCGGCTTCGATCTGGTTGGAGAGCGCGAGTGCCAGGACCACGGCCCGGTCGACCCCAGGGCCTTCGGCGGTGCCCGCGGTCTCGCCCTGCAGCGCGCGCAGCGCCTCGGCGATCTCGGGGCCAAGCGGGTCCAGCGACCGGAAATGCGATTCGACCAGGGTCACGAGGCCATCCGGCCCGTCGCCATCCAGGGCGACAGCAGCTTCGGCATGGGTCCGGGCCGCCCGCGGATTGTCACCGTGCAACTCGGCCTTGGCATCCAGAAGGGCGACCGCGGCCGCATCGGCATCGGGCGCCCGTTCCATCGCGTCGCGGATCATCCGGGCCGCATCCCCATCGTCGCGTGCAAGGAACTTCTCGGCCAGGGCTGGCCCCAGGTGCTGCCGCAGATGCGCCGGCAGCGCGATGAAGGCCTGGAGAATGGCGTCGCGCTTCGTGCCCTTGTCCGCGGGCAGCCGATCATGCGCCAGAGCCGCCCACAACGCAGCGGGGCCATCGCAGTCCAGCATCGTGGCGAAGGGCGTATCCGCGTCGCTTTCCCCGTCGATGATCTTTGCCATCGACCGGTAATAGCGCAGGTCGTCCGGCGCATCGGAACCTGCCAGATCGGCGGTCTGGCGCGCTTCCGCTCCGAAGCCGAGGTAGAGAAGCAGTCGGACGGCGCGCAGGATCGCCTCGGGCTCGGGCGTGTCGAGCTCGCCGAAAAGCCCAGAACGGGAGTCCGCCAGCAGCTCCTGCGGCGGGCTGGTTCCGCCCCAGGCGGGCAGGTCGAGCAAGGCCGGGTCGGCGCAGGCGTGTTCGGGACGCGAGCCTGCGATGAAATCGTCGGGGTCGGTGACGATGACCCCGGGCAGTTCGCCGATGTGGATGTTCGACCAGGGCAGATCGCTGCTGTCGATTTCTTCCGCTGCCGGCGGCTTGCCCGGCAGCTCCATGTCGACGATCCCATCGGCGGCCCCGCGCGCGATCTCCTGCAGCAGCGCGTCGCGCAGAGGCTCCAGCGAGACAGACCCGGTCTTCAGCGGCAAGGGCCGGGGCGGGCTCGGTACAGGCGACGGGCCGCCCGCTTCCCGGTCGGCGAGCCAGTCGTAGGCGGGCAGGGCAGCCACTTTCGCCGCTACCTTGGCGCCGGGCATGACGAAGGGATCTTCGAAGGTCGAAGCCGTCGGGGCCGGGCCGGGCTTGATGTCGAGAACGACCGTGCCCGGCCGGGTCTCGAACGGGAAGATGTGGCAGTCACAGCCGAGGTCGAGGGTCAACGCGCCGGTTTGCCGGTCCTGCGCAACACTGCGCAATCTGGATCTTGGGATGAGGTCCCAGACCCGCGACAGGTCATATTGCGGCTGGCTTTCGGCACCGGCCGCAAAGGCATAGCCGGTCTCGGTCCGGCCCAGGGTCCAGGCTTCCGCCGTCGGCAGCTCGATGACCAGGCGGGTGAAATCACCATGCTCGCCCGAGCGTACGCGGGCCGTTTCGGCAGTGACGGGCGCCGCAAGGGCCAGGACCAGGAGCAGGGCGCGGATCATGCGGCATCCTGCTTCAGGTTGCGTATCGCTTCCTCCAGATCGCCGAAGCCCGGGCGGACGTGATGCGGCGTGTTCTGGCGGCCCACCTCGATGCAGATGTTGGCCGGATGGCGGTGCAGGTTGGCGATCAGCACCTCGCGGATCAGCTGGTAGAAATGAATGTCCTCCTCGATCACCGTCTTCACCCGGGCGGCGAACGGCCCCATCAGCCCGTAGGCCAGGAACACCCCCAGGAACGTCCCGACCAGAGCGCCGCCGATCATCTTGCCCAGCACCTCGGGCGGCTGGTCGATCGAGCCCATGGTCTTGATCACCCCCAGCACGGCCGCAACGATCCCGAGTGCCGGAAGGCCGTCGGCCATGGTCTGAAGGGCATGGCTGGAATGCATCGCTTGGTGCAGCGTCGCCTCCATCCGCTTGTCCAGCACCTCTTCCACTTGGTGCGGGTCGTCGTAGTTCATCGAGGCCGCACGCAGGGTGTCGCAGATCAGTTCCATCGCCTCGTGGTCATGCTGGATGCGGGGGTATTTGCCGATGATCGCCGAGGTCCCGGGCGATTCGACGTGTTCCTCCAGGGCCACCGGATTGGCCCGCGCCAGGCGGATCAGTTCGAACAGCAGGCACAAAAGGTCGCGGTAGTCGTCCGGCTTCCATTTCGGGCCCTTGAAGACCTTGCCGATGTCCTTCAGCGTGTGTTTCACCGCCGGAATGTCGTTCGAGATCAGGAAGGCCCCGATCGCGGCGCCGCCGATCATGATCATCTCGAAGGGCAGGGACTTGAGGATGATCCCCAGCTTGCCGCCGGCGAGGACGTAGCCGCCGAAGACCATGACGAGGATGACGGCGATGCCGACGAAGCCGAGCATTTTTACGTCCTGTTTCGCTTTCGTTGCGGGGAGTATCCGGGCGGCGGGTTAACGTTCCCTGACTAGTTCTTCGGAACACCGGCATTGCGACCGGCAACGATCACGCTGACCCCGTAGGCGGAGTCTGCGGACATGCCGGACAGGATCGCCGCGGCCGACTCGGGTGGCATCCGGCCCAGGAAGCCTGCGGCGAATTCGGGCGACATGGTCTCGAAGAGCGCCGCGGCATCCTTGGGCTTCATCGCCTGGTAGACGGCGGTCAGGTTCTGGATGTCCTTCTCCGCCGCCCCGTCCGCCTGCGCCAGCGTGGCCTTCAGCTCTGCTTCCACGGCCTTCATCTCGTCCATCCGCTTGGTGATCGCGGCATCGGCAAGCGCAAGCGCGGCCAGGCGGTCCCTGAGCGCGGCTTCCTGCGCGTTTAGGCGATCCTCGCGCAGGGTCAGGGCCTCGGACAGCGCGGTCGGCATTTCACAGCTGGCGGTTTCCGGTGCCTCGGCGGCGGCCTCTTCCCCGGATTTGGCCAGGGCCGCGCCAAGCCCGGACCCCAGCCGCAAGGCGCCCGAGGCGGCGAAGAGCATCGTCACGATGAAAAGCGCACCCCGGCTGGCGCGGCGACGGCTCATTCGGCGGCCTCCATCGCGTCCCGCGGTGACCGGCGGCGGATGAAGCGCAGGCGGCGATCCTCTTCCGGCGGGTCTTCGGCGACCGGCGCACGCACGGGCGCCGCCGCCGGATCGGGCAGGTCGTGCAGCGAGGCCACCAGCAGTTCCAGCTTCCGCGCCACCGATTCGCCCCTGAGCGTCAGCACCTCCAGACTTTCGGCAGAGCCGTTCGCGGCGCCTCGCGCCCTGTCCAGCGCGCGGGTCATGTCGTCGACTTGGGCCGAAAGCACCGCGATCGCCCCGCCCATGCCGGTTTCGAGCGTGGTGAACTTCCTCAACCGGCCCGACAGCACATAACAGTAGATCGCGGCTCCGAACGAGCCCGCCATCAGAAGGATATCCGAGATCATTTCCATGGTGCGGCTGCCTCAGTTCAGCACGAATTCGGTGATCAACAGGTTGCGCACCCGGCCCTCGCCGGTGACGACCTGGATCCGCCGCAACATCTGCGCCCGCAGCCGCGCCATGGCATGCGGGTCCTCGATCGAGGCGGTGTCGATGGCGCGCAGGTAGCTGTTGATCACGTCCAGGATGCGCGGCGACAGCGTCGCGACATCCGCCGCCGCGCTATCGGCCACCTCGAGCTGCGCGGTGAAGCGCAGGTGCCGGCTTCCCGAATCGGGCCCCAGCGAAACGACGATGGTCTCCAGCGGCACGAAGGCGACCCCCGAAAGCGGGCCAGGCCCATGGTCCTTTTCGGCGTGCCCTTCGGACCCGCCGAGCAAAAGGCCGGAAAACGTGGCGTAGAACCCGCCGCCGCCCAGCACCAGGGCCAGCAGAAGCCCGATCAGGAACGGTTTCTTCGACCGTTTCTTCGGGGCCTCTTCCAGTGTGGCTTCCGCCGTCGCCATGTTCATGCTCCGTTTCTCGGGACAAGGCGAAGATAGGCCAAAGGACACTAACCGATTGTTAAGGCGAACCGCTGAAAGGTGAGACCACGGCAGAACGCCGGTGCCGGAGAATCGCCTTGCAGAACGTGATCGCCATCTGGACCTCGCTGACCCTGCGCCGTAGGGCCATCATCCTGGGCGCGACGCTGGCGATGTTCGCGGCGATCCTCGGCCTCAGCCGGATGGCCGGGCAGCCGGAAATGGGCCTTCTCTACGCGGGGCTGGAGCCTGCAGCTGCGGGCGAGGTGGTGGCTGCGCTGGACCAGCAGGGCGTGGCCTACGAGATCAGGGGCACCTCGATCTTCGTCGACGTGGCTCGGCGCGATGCCTTGCGGATGTCGCTGGCTTCGGAAGGCCTGCCCGCCGCGGGTGGGGGCGGCTACGAGCTTCTCGATTCGCTGTCGGGCTTCGGCACCACCTCGCAGATGTTCGATGCGGCCTACTGGCGCGCGAAGGAGGGGGAGATCGCCCGCACCCTGCTCGCCATGCCCGAGGTCAAGGCCGCCCGCGTCCATATCGCCAGCGCTCCGACCCGTGCCTTCCAGCCGGGAGGGAAGCCGACCGCCTCGGTCACGCTGACCACGGTTTCCGGCACGCTGAGCGAGGCGCAGGCCCGTGCGATCCGGCACCTCGTGGCCAGCGCGGTTGCCGGAATGACGCCGGATGCGGTGCAGATCATCGACACCGTGGCGGGCCTGATCGGCGGCGAGGAGGGCCGGGACTACGACACCGGTGATGCGGATGACCGCGCCGCCGCCATCAAGGGCAACGTCGAGCGTCTCCTGGCCGCCCGCGTGGGCGCCGGAAAGGCGGTGGTCGAGGTCTCCATCGACCTCGTCTCGGAGCGCGAATCGATCACCGAGCGCAAGTTCGACCCGCAGGGCCGGGTGGCGATCTCGTCCGAGACCGAAGAGCGCAGCGGCTCCAGCACCCGGCCCGGCGGCGAGGTGACGGTGGCCTCGAACCTGCCCGAAGGCGATGCCGCCGCCGGGGGTCTGGACAAGAGCCAGAACTCCGAGACCAAGGAGCGCGTCAACTACGAAGTGTCGGAGACGCAGCGCGAAGTCCTCCGCAGCCCCGGCGCGGTGCGGCGGATGACGGTGGCGGTGATGGTCGATGGGGTGGTGACGGTTGCGGCCGACGGTACCCGCAACTGGGCGGCACGCCCCGAGGAAGAGCTTGCCACATTGCGTGAACTGGTGGCCTCGGCGGTTGGCCTGGACGAGGGCCGCGGGGATGTGCTGACGCTGAAGTCGCTGGAATTCCAGATACCCCCAAGCCCCGAGGGCACCGAGGCGACGTCGAGCCTCCTGCCGCGGATGGGCGAGATCGACCTGATGACGATGATCCAGACCGCCGTCCTTGCCGTGGTGGCGCTGGTGCTGGGCCTTTTCGTGATCCGGCCCGTCCTGGCCTCGGCAAAGCGGCCCGCGCTTGCCGCCCCGGATGCCCCTCTGGCCCTGCCAGCGGCGCCATCCTCCGGAGCGATCGCGCTGAACGGCGAAGTGGACGACGGCTTCGAGTATGGCGGCTTCGCCAGCGCGGGCGGTGGGCAGATCGAGGGCGAGGCCACCGAGGAAGACCCGGCCACCCGCCTGCGCCGCCTGATCGAGCAGCGCCAGACCGAATCGATCGAGATCCTGCGCGGCTGGATGGAAGAAGAGGAGCACGCCTGATGCGCGCCCTGCGTCTGGAGGTTTTCGATACCGCCCCGGCTCCGGATGGCTCGATGCTGCCCCTGGTCGAGGCGACGGCGGTCGAGGAGGCCAAGGTCGCCTCTTTCGAACAGGGCTACTCGGCGGGGTGGGACGATGCCGTGGCGGCGCAGCAGGGCGACCAGAGCCGCATCCGGGCCGACCTTGCGCGAAACCTGCAAAGCCTGTCCTTCACCTTCCAGGACGCGCGTAGCCATGTGCTGCAGGCGATCCGGCCGCTGATCCTGCAGATGGTCAACCGGCTCCTCCCCGAAGTCGCGCGCGAGGCGCTGGCCCCGACGGTTCTGGAAGCCGTGATGCCCCTCGCCGAAGGGCTGGCCGACGCGCCACTGACGCTGGTCCTGAACCCCGCCGTCCGCGCGCAGGTCGAGGACCTCGTGTCCCAGGCCACCGGACTGCCGATGGTCATCGACGAAGAGCCGACGATGCCCGAGGGCCAGGTCTACATCCGCCTCGGTGCCGGCGAGACCAAGGTCGATCTTGCCCAGGTGACGACCGATATCGGCATCGCCGTCCGGGCCTTCTTCAACCTCAAAAGCTGAGGAGACATCATGGAAGATATCGCCGACACCAACCCCTTCAGCCAGGTCCCGATCGAGGTCACGATCTCGGTCGGGCGCGCGCGACCGCTGGTGCGCGACCTGCTGCGGCTGTCGAAGGACGCTGTCCTGCAGCTCGACCGGCGGGTGGACGATCCGGTGGAGCTGTATGTCGGCGACCGGCTGATCGCGCGGGGCGAGTTGACCGAGTTGGAGGGCGACAATGCCGGGCAGCTGGCGGTCCGGCTGACCGAGGTCGCCAACCTGCGGGGCGGGTTGTGAGGCTTGCCGCGGGCCTTGCTGTGGCGCTGACACTCATCGCGGGACCGGCGCTGGCGCAGCAGATGTCGATCGACCTGGGCGGCGGGGCGGGGGAGTCGCTCTCGCTCCGGTCGGTGCAGCTGCTGCTGCTGGTCACGGTCCTCTCCATCGTCCCGGGGCTCGCGGTGATGATCACCTGCTTCCCCTTCATCGTCACGGTGCTGTCGATCCTGCGCCAGGCGCTGGGGCTGCAGCAGGCGCCGCCGAACATGCTGATCATCAGCCTGTCGCTGTTCCTGACCTGGTTCGTGATGGACCCGGTCTTCACCGAGGCCTGGGTCAAGGGGATCGAGCCGATGAGCAACGGAACGCTGGAGGTGGGGCCGGGCCTGCAGGCGGCCATTGCGCCGTTCCGGGTGTTCATGGCCGGGCGGGTCGATCCCGAGACCTTGCAGACCCTGCAGGACCTCCGCTCCACCGTCGCCGTCAGCCCCGCCGACGCGCCGCTGTCGCTGCTGGTGCCGTCCTTCCTGCTGTCCGAGATCCAGCGGGCCTTCGAGATCGGGTTCATGATCTTCCTGCCCTTCCTGATCATCGACCTCGTCGTCGCGGCGATCCTGATGTCGATGGGGATGATGATGGTGCCGCCGGCGGTCGTCTCGCTGCCGTTCAAGCTGATCTTCTTTGTGGTGGCCGACGGCTGGGCGCTGGTCTCGGGGGCGTTGGTCAGGAGCTATTTCTGACGGGTGCCCGCGCGTGGGCAGAGTCTGCACGGCTGCGATTTCAATGGGTTGCGCATGAGCGTTCGGGATTGGTTTACCATGCGCGGGAAGCGCTGGCAGGGGCGGACGGGCGACAGACAGGCGGCGGAATGTGGGCGGGCGATGGACGAGACTTGCCACTCTTACGCGAGGATCTGTCCCGAGGCGATCCACCAGCCCGGATGCGCAGCGGCGAGGGACTGGCGGGCGGCCATCGCCTCCTCCGGGGAGGCGTAGAGCGCGACATGGGTGCCGCCGGAACCGGACATCCGGGCCAGCAGGCAGCCGGGCGTCGCGGCGAGGGAGGCCTGCATCTTTGCAAGGACCGGCGCGATTGTATGGGCGGGGGCGACAAGGTCGTTGCGGCTGTGCGACCCCAGCCAGTCGGTGAACGTCTGGGCCGAGGCAAGTGCCGCGGGCGGCAGGTCGGGCAAGGGCGGGTTCTCGCGGCGGGACAGACCTGCGAAGACCTGCGGCGTCGGGACCGCCACGCGCGGGTTGGCGAGGACGGCCCAGAGCGGTGGCAGGGAGGGCAGGGGCGCAAGCATCTCGCCGATACCGGTCATCCGGGCCGGGCGACCGGCGAGGCAGACCGGCACGTCGGCCCCCAGCTGCAGGACTTCGGCATCCGACGGCATCGGCCGCCCCGTCAACCGCGACAGTGCCCGCAGCGTGGCCGCCGCATCCGCCGAGCCGCCGCCGATCCCTGCAGCCACCGGCAGGTGCTTGTCCAGCACCAGCGCCGCATCCGTCACCCCCATGGCCCGGGCCGCGCGCAGAACCAGATTGTCGGGTTCTGCGCCAAGTCCAGCCGCTTCCGGCCCCGTCACCTGCAGCGAAAGGCCTTGGCCCGAAGCCGCGCTGACGCGATCTGCCAGATCGGCAAATACCACAAGGCTTTCGAGCAGGTGATAGCCGTCCGCGCGGCGCCCGGTAACGTGGAGACAGAGGTTCAGCTTGGCCGGAGCGGCTTCGCCGACCGCGTCAGTTGCCATTCGCGGCGGCCTTGACCGCGGGCTTGGCGGTGCCTTCCTCGGCCATCACCGCGTCGAGCCCCACATCGAGCTTGCGCAGGATGCGGGCCTTGTCGGTCTCGGTCGGATCGAACGACAGCGCACGGCGCCATTGGAAACGGGCCTCCAGCTTGCGGTCGTTCATCCAGTAGACATCGCCCAGATGGTCGGTGACGACGGGATCGACCGGCTCAAGGAGGGAGGCCTTCTCCATCGGCTCCAGCGCGTCGGTATAGCGGCCGAGCTTGAAATATGCCCAGGCCAGGCTGTCGATGATGTAGCCCTGCTCGGGGTCGGCGGCGACGGCCTTCTGGATCATCCCCAGCGCCTCGTCGAGGTTTTCGCCCCGGTCGACCATCCCGTAGCCAAGGTAGTTCAGCACCTGCGGCTGCGCCCCGTTCAGCGACAGCGCCTTGCGGAAATCGGCCTCGGCCGGGGCCCAGTTGTTCGACTGTTCGTGGCAGATGCCGCGGTAGAAATAGAGCACCCAGTTCTCGGACTTCGAAGCCTCGGAAAGCGCGATGGCTGCCGAATAGGCGACCTCGGCCTCGTCGAAGCGCTCCTCCGACCGCAGGAGGTCGGCCAGCGCGAATTGCACACCCAGAAGGTCGCCATGCGACCGGGCCAGCGTCTGCAGCGCCTCGATGGCCGCATCGGCCTTGCCCTGCGACTTGAGCGCCGAGGCCCGACCGACTTCGGCGGTGACATAGGTGGGGTCTTCCGGTGGGAAGGTGGCATAGGTGTCGGCGGCGAGGTCATGCTGGCCCAGCTGTTCCAGCACGTCGGCGGTCATGAGCAGGGCATCGGCATGGTCGGGCCGGAGGTAGCCCGCGACGCGCAGGTGCAGAAGGGTGTAGACCGGATCGGCCTCGCCGTTCAGCGCGGTCGAGATGGTGAAGAAAACCTCGGCAATCCCGTCCCGGGCCGAAGTCACGGTGTCGAAGGGGATCGGCTCGCCCGCCTGCAGGCGGTGGCGGATGGGATCGACGACGGGATCGGGCGCGGTGCCGAAGGCTTTGTCGAGGAGCGCCACGGCATCCGCGTTGCGTTCCAGCTGGCTGAGGATCTGCGCATGCGCAAAGACCCCGCGCCGCATCACGGTGATGGACCCGCCAGCCTTGCCGGACAGGATTTCATCCGCGCCCTCGAAATCGCCGACCGATGCCAGCGCCAGCGCCTTGTGGTAGTAGCCGAAGGCCTCGTAGCCCCGCTTCTTCGTCAGCGCGTCGAAATCCTCCAGCGCCTCGGACATCTTGCCCTCGCCGACCTTGGCCCAGGCAAGGACCAGCGCATTGGCCAGTTCGCCGATGTCGCGCCCGCCCTCGGCCCCGGCGATCAGAGCGGCGTAGTCCTCGCGCTTGGCCTGGTCGGCGATGAGCGCGATTTCGGCCAGCTGGCTGGTGTCGCCCGCAATGCTCTTGCGCATTCCGGCGATCTCGATGGCAAGGGGGAAGTCGCCGACGCCGATCTCG
>NZ_DAIQAT010000035.1:0-25437 GCF_036781545.1 Tabrizicola sp. | reverse complement strand
AGGCCGGGATGAAGACATAGGTCAGATAGTCGACGATCAGGTCCATCAGGACGCCGTCATAGGTGGGCCAGTTCTTCCGCACGTCGAAGCGGCGGGCAAGCGGGCCATCGACCCCGTCGACGATCAGCGCGACGACCAGCCAGAGGAACATCAGGCTCCAGTTTTCCTCGACCGCTGCCAGCATGGCGAACATCGACAGGACGGCGCCGGAGGCGGTGAGGAGATGGACGGAGAGGGCTTTGACACGCGGGCTCATGGCTTCTTGATGGCGGATTACGCGGCGGGGCGCAACAGGCTGCTGTCAGGCGCGGGGGTGGGCTTTTTCATACACCTCCATCAGCCGGGCGGCATCGACGGCGGTATAAGCCTGGGTGGTGGACAGCGAGGCATGGCCCAGAAGCTCCTGGATGGCGCGAAGATCGCCGCCGGCCGAGAGGAGGTGGGTCGCGAAACTGTGGCGCAGGGCGTGCGGCGTGGCGGTGGCAGGCAGGCCCAGGCGGAGGCGGGCACGCTCCATCGCCGACTGGATCAGCCGGGGGTTGACCGGGCCGCCGCGCGCGCCGCGGAAAAGGGGGTCGGAAGGCGCAAGGTCGAAGGGGCAGCTTGCGACATAGGCGGCGACAGCCTCGGCGGCGGCGGGCAGGACGGGGACCAGGCGGGTCCTGCCGCCCTTGCCGGTGATGCGAAGGGTCTGGGGCAGCGGATGGTCGGCGCCGGTCAGCGACAGGGCCTCCGAGATGCGGAGGCCCAGGCCATAGAGCAGCGTCGCGATGGCGGTGTCGCGGGCGGCGATCCAGTCCTCGCGGGCGTCGCCGCCGATCTCGTCCAGCATCGTGGCGGCGGCGTCTTCGGAGAGGGGCCGGGGCAGTTTCCGGCGGTGCTTCGGGCCGCGGGCGGAGAGGACGGTGGTGGCGTCGGTGCCGCTGCGGTCGGCGGCCCAGGCGGTGAAACCCTTCACCGCCGAAAGCGCCCGGGCCAGCGAGCGGGGCGAGAGATGGGCGCGTTCCGCCGCCATCCAGGCGCGAAGGTCGGACTGCGTGGTGCGGGCGACGGTGGCCAGCCCCTCGGCCCCGCCGCGATGGGCGGAAAGGAATTTCAGGTAGCGGGCGACATCACGGCGATAGGCCTCGATCGTGTTCGCCGCCGCCCCTTCAAGCGCCGCAAGCTGTTGAAGCCATTGCGAAAGCGCCGCCCCTAGTGCGGGCGCGAGGAAGGGATCGCTCAGCCCAGCCACCGGCGCATCGTCCGTTCGAAGACCCCGGCGAAGAAGGCGAGAAGATCGGTGCCGTGGGTCGACTTGAACTGGTTCGGGTCCTCGGAGGCGAAGACCAGCATGGCGGGCAGGCGGTTCGGGCCGAGGTCGAGTTTCATCAGCGCTTCGGACTGGAAATCCTCGGCGCGGTCGCCGTAGAGGGTGGCGGCCAGTCCGGTGATCGAGCGCAGGACGACGGGGCGGCCGGGGCCGTTGCGGCCGTTGGTCAGGTAATTGCCGACGAAGCCCGCCGGTGCGACCTGCAGCACCTCGCCAAGGCGTCGGAGGGTCGGGTCGGTGCTGCTGTCCTCCTGCAGCGTCTCCAGCACCAGGCGCACAAAGTCGACCCGCAGGGTCTGGGCGACCTCGGTCGTCAGCGCCTTCATGAAGGCCTCGAAATTCGTCGGCTCCAGCAGCTGCAGCACGGCGCGGTGCACCTGATTTGTCCCGGCCAGATTCTCGTAAGCCGCTGCAATAACTGACCTATGCGTGTCTTCCAGCCGGTCGAGCCTTGTCTCCAGCCGCTGCATGGCGATGCCGCGCAGGTCGACGATATTCGCCCCCATGGCGCGTTCATTGGCGGCGACGAGGGCGTTCATCACGTCGCGGTCTTCCAGAAGCCGCTCGGGCTCGGCAAGGATCAGGTCGCGCAGGTCGGGTTCGATCATCAGGCTGGCTCGGGCGGTTTCGGTCATGCGGTCCGGGCAGTATAGCCGGGCCGCGAAGGGCTTGGCGACAGGGTTGACAGCAGAGGGCAGAGGGGGCGGGCAGGGATGCAACACTGCATCCGGACGGCGTAGGACCCTGGTATGGAAACCGTCCATACGCGCGCAGGCCTCGGCTGCCGTTAACCTTCGGGCGCGAGGATGCGGGCAAAGGAGCCCCGCCCATGCCCGATCTGAAGAAACAGACCCCCCGCCAGCGCGCCCAGATGACCTATATGATGGACGTGATGCGCCGCCTGGAATGGGACCTGCACAACACCATCGAACTGACCGGCCGCATCCCCGAGGAGTGGCACCGGATCGCCACCGCCACGCCAAGGGCGGCGAAGGTGAAGGTCACGCTGGCGCTGGAGGCGGATGTGCTGAAGTTCTTCCGCTCGATGGGCGAGGGCTATGGGCCGCGGATCAACGATGTCCTGAAGAGCTACATGCACGCCCGGCTGGCCGGGGTGATCCGGGGGGCGGAGACCATCGCGCATTACCGGGAGCGGGAGGAGGCCCATGCGGGGGAGAAGCCCGCCTTTGGCGATGTGGCGAAGGTCATGGACGAGGTGGAGGAGGGCGAGGGGTTGGAGACCCTGCGCGCCTGGGCTCAGGACAGGATGCAGAAGCGGGTGGCGGAGGGGGAGGAGCAGGTGTTTACGGGGCCGCTGGTGCGGTGAGGGGGAAACACGCCCCTTGTCCACTATGGCCTGCCTTGACGAAAGAGCGGCCCAGCATCACGCGAGGCTTCACGGTGATGTCTCTCTTCCTGGACCTCCACCCAAAGCTCGTGTGTTCTCGCAATCATGTCGGTAAGTTCTTCGTATGAGTAGCGCGGGCGCCCAGTGAAGAAGTACGGCGTTAGACCTTTTACATATGCGCTCTCTTCCCAGTAATTCAAAACGATCAGGCCGAACTCTCGAAACTCGGCAAGCGCGTCCACAATTAGATGGAAGTTCATTGAAAAAACGAAATCGCGCGCTCTCTCGGTCAACTTGCCTGACTTGCGCAGATCATAGTACGGAATGTAGCCCTTGCCGCCGGATTCGACTGCGAGGGAGTGGGTCAAACTCACCGAGTTGTCGATCGTAATGCGATGCGCTCGGAAAGGATACTCGATGGCGCTTTGGATAAACGTGCGCCGAAACTCCACAATCGCTTCCGCGCGAAGCTTGTTGGGCAGCTTGTCTTGTTCGCGCCGCATAGACGCAAGGAAGGCCTTTATTGCAGCGGCATCCTCGACCGTGGCATCTGGAAAAAGCGTCAACCGGACGCCATGCAAAGCCAAGATTTCGTTCCGAACTGGATTTAGGGAATGTGGCGGCACGAACGAGCGCTTCCGTTCGAGCATAGGCCTCTGATCTCTCATCGGCATAGTGCAGATGTTAGCCAGGTCGTCCTGCGGTAATTGGTACTTCTTCATCGGTCAGAGCTCCGTTGTCAGGTACACCGCCCGACCGCGCGCTCTGATGCTCTCCCCGCATCAACATGCTGTGGGTTCGATGCTTTAGTATAACATCATCCGTTATGCGTAGGCCCAAAGCAACCCCCTTCTTGGCACTCTCAACGATAGAGTGCCAGGGGCCACCTTCAATGTGTGAAAGATCAACGAGTTGGCGGGCGGACAGGCCGCTTAACCTTGTCACCGTCTCCGCTACATGCCGACACGCTCTTGGATCAGAGAGATTCGCGAGCTCTCTCACTCGACCAGTGAATACTTCCCGATGAAATGCTGGGTCGGTGATGGGCAACCCCTTGAAGTGTTTAAAAGCTTGGTAAACATCAGGATGAACCGGACCGTGCGTCCACGCCTCAAAGTAGCCGGACACAAGGCCCTTTCTGTTCTGGATGAGATAAGATTCGTGACAGAAGTAGAGAAGCTTCTGCAACTCAATTTGGGTGGTGCGCATACGAATCAAGTTCCGTGTTGTTAGCACGAAATTAGCAACTACCCGTGGGTCGTGACCCTCGCTACTCATTCACCTTGTCGCCGAGACTGCTGGCGCTGGACAACATGCGCGCTGCGGACCACATGCGAACCGCTTCCAGCGTGTCTCCAACGCCGTCCCGGTCAAAGGCGGCTAGGCGGGCTTCGGCTAGGCGAAGCTCTTCCTCCGGGATCAACGGGGTGGGCGGGACGCTGTTCATTGGGGAAAGATAGTGTGGATGGGGGTGGGTGTCCATCATAGCGTGGGGGTTGGTGCGCTGTAGCCGCCGGGCCGCGCCCTCCCTCCCCCCGGGAGGGCGCTTTTGCGAGGTCACGCGCAGAACGGCGGTGGGAGGGTTGGCACCATAAAGTGCCTCGCCCGACCGGTGCTGCGCCCGCCCGAGGGAGGGCGCGGCCCTTGTGTCGCTGGGGAGTCGGGGTGAACCCCGACCGACCTGTCATCCTCGCGGAGGCGGGGATCCAGGGTGCGGCGTCGGAGCTGGCTCCCCGCTTTCGCGGGGATGACAGCCGGTGCGGGTGACAGCCGGGCGGGGTGACAGCAAGCTGTGGGGTGGGTGGCCACCCGCCAATCCGGGCTGGGGTCGTGGTGGGTTGAAACCCACCCTACGCGGTACTGCGGAGCGGGCTCTAACCCTGCGAGGTGGAGGAATTCGGGTGAAACCCGGCCTGCCTGTCATCCCCGGGGAGGCGGGGATCCAGGGTGTGGCGTCGGAGCTGGGTCCCCGCTTTCGCGGGGATGACAGTGGTGCGGGTGACAGCAGGTGCTGCGATGACAGCCGGTGCGGGTGACAGCCGGGCGGGATGCCAGCGGGTTCGCCGTCAGATGATCTTCTGACCCGTCTTCGCCCAGTCCTTGGTGAACTGGTCCAGGCCCTTGTCGGTCAGCACATGGCTCGCCAGCGCCTTGATCACCGCCGGGGGCGCCGTCACGACATCGGCGCCGATCATCGCGCAGTCTTTCACATGGTTGGCGGTGCGGATCGAGGCGGCGAGGATCTGGGTCTTGAAGTCGTAATTGTCATAGATCGTGCGGATGTCGCCGATCAGGTCCAGCCCGTCGAGGTTGATGTCGTCGAGCCGCCCGATGAAGGGCGAGATGAAGGTGGCCCCGGCCTTGGCGGCGATCAGCGCCTGGTTGGCCGAGAAGCAGAGGGTGACGTTGACCATGAAGCCCTCGCCCGACAGCACCTTGCAGGCCTTGAGCCCGTCCCAGGTCAGCGGCACCTTCACCGCGATGTTCGGGGCGATGGCGGCGAGGTGGCGGCCTTCGGAGATCATGTCCTCGGCCTTCAGCGCCACGACTTCGGCGGAGACCGGCCCTTCGACGAAGCTGCAGATTTCCTTCGTCACCTCGGCGATGTTGCGGCCGGATTTCAGGATCAGCGAGGGGTTGGTAGTGACGCCGTCGACCATGCCCAGGTCGTGCAGCTCGCGGATGGCGTCGACATCGGCGGTGTCGATGAAGAATTTCATGGGGGTCCTCCTCGGATGGTTGCGGGGGGCGCAACGCGGGGGTTGAATGCTCTCGGGCCGGGGTTTACCGCAAACGGCCGGGCAGGGAAAGGCAAAGGGTTGGCGGATCGGGTCTATCAGGCGGGGGATCTGGTCGGGGTTCTTACCACCGAGCCGTTGGGCCGGGTGCTGGACTATCGCGCGCCCGAGGGGGGCTGTGGCGACGGGGATTTCGTCGAGGTGCCGCTGGGGCCGCGGCGGGTGCTGGGCGTGGTCTGGGGGCCGGGCGAGGGGACGTTCGACCTGGCGCGGATCAGGCCGGTGGGGCGCGTGCTGGAGGCCCGGCCGATGCGGGCCGAGCTGCGGGCGTTCCTGGCCCGGGCGGCGGAATACACGCTGACGCCGCTGCCGGCGATGCTGCGGCTGGCGACGCGGACGCCGGGCCTGGGCGATCCTCCCTCCACGCGGCGGGTCTACCGGCTGGCGGGGCCGGTGCCGAACCAGCTGACCGAGGCGCGGCACCGGGTGGTGGAGGCCCTGCGGGAGTTCGGGGGCCTGCCGGTGACTTTGGGCGAGCTGGTGGAGGCGGCGGGCTGCGGGGCGTCGGTGGTCAAGGGGCTGGTGAAGCTGGGGGTTGTGGCCGAGGAGGACGCGCCGCGCGACACGCCCTATCCGCGGCTGAAGGCCGACCGGGGGATGCGGCTGGCGGGCGACCAGGTGGAGGCCGGGGATGCTCTGGTCGCCGATGTGGCGCGGGGGGCCTATGCGGCGACGCTGCTGAAGGGGGTGACGGGATCGGGAAAGACCGAGGTCTATCTGGAGGCGGTGGCGGAATGCCTGCGTAGCGGCCGGCAGGCCTTGGTGCTGCTGCCGGAGATCGCCCTCACGGCGGAGTTCCTGACGCGGGTCGAGGCGCGGTTCGGGGCGAAGCCGGCGGAATGGCATTCCGGCGTGACGATGACCGAGCGGCGGCGGCTGTGGCGCATGGTCTCGGAAGGCGAGGCGGGGCTGGTGGTCGGCGCGCGCTCGGCCCTGTTCCTGCCGTTCCGCGACCTGGGGCTGGTGGTGGTGGATGAGGAGCACGACACCTCCTACAAGCAAGAGGACGGGGTCTTGTACAACGCCCGCGACATGGCGGTCCTGCGGGCGGCGATCGTGGGCTGCCCGGTGGTGCTGGCCTCGGCCACGCCGTCGCTGGAGACCTGGGCCAATGTCGAGGCGGGGAAGTACCGGCGGCTGGACCTGGGGTCCCGCTTCGGGGCGGCCGAGCTGCCGGAGATGCGGGCCATCGACATGCGGGCCGAGAAGCTGCCGGGGGACCGGTGGATCTCGCCGACTTTGGCCGCGAAGGTGGAGGCCGTGGTCGCGCGGGGCGAGCAGGCGCTTCTGTTCCTGAACCGGCGGGGCTTCGCGCCGGTGACGCTCTGCCGGGCCTGCGGGCATCAGGTGGGCTGCGACCACTGCGACGCCCGGATGGTGGAGCACCGGTTCCAGAAGCGGCTGGTCTGCCACCAGTGCGGGGCGACGAAGCCGGTGCCCCTGGCTTGCCCCGCCTGCGGGGTGGAAGGGCGGATGGCGGCGGTCGGGCCGGGGGTGGAGCGGCTGGCGGAGGAGGTGGCGGCGCGGTTCCCGGCGGCCCGGGTGGCGGTGCTGTCATCGGACCTGTTCGGCTCGGCCCGCGCCCTGAAGGAGAAGATCGCCGAGATTTCGGCGGGCGGGGCGGACATCATCATCGGCACGCAGATCGTGGCCAAGGGGCACAACTTTCCCCTGCTGACGCTGGTGGGGGTGATCGACGCCGACCTCGGGCTGCAGGGGTCGGACCTGCGGGCCGCCGAGCGGACGTTCCAGCTGATGCGGCAGGTCGCGGGCCGCGCGGGCCGGACGGCAGAGCGGAAGGGCGAGGCCTGGTTGCAGACACACCAGCCGGAGCATCCGGTGATCCGGGCCATCCTGGGCGGCGACGAGGAGGCGTTCTGGGCGGTGGAGGCGGCGGAGCGCCGGGCCGCAGGCGTGCCGCCCTATGGAAGGATGGCGGGGATCATCCTGTCCTCGACCGATGTGGCGCAGGTGTTCGACTTCGGGGCCGAGCTGGCCCGGCGCGACGGGCCGTTGAAGCGGATCGGGGCAGAGATCTGGGGGCCTGCGCCTGCACCTATCGCGAGGGTCCGGGGGCGGCACCGGGTGCGGCTCTTGGTGAAGGCGGAGAAGGGCGCGCCGTTGCAGGCGGCTTTGGCGGAGTGGCTGGCGGGGGTCAAGGTACCGAGGGATTTGCGGCTGGCGGTAGATATTGATCCGCAGAGTTTTCTCTAATTTGTAAACGGGCGAACAGGTAAGATGCAGTTTCACTACACACCCCCGCAGACTGAGCTGGAGAAGATGCTTGGCGGATACTTCTGTATCAATGCTATTGGAAAGATTCGGCCCGGCGACGATCAGAGTTTTAAACTATTCTTGAAGTCAGCAGAGCCGCCGCCGCGCTGTGTCGTTTACATTGACTCAAGTGGTGGCGATGTGGACGCAGCTATTGGGATTGGTCGCCTCATTCGTAGTTCATGGTTTGCAACGGATGTTGGACAGTATCAACTTGACTTCCAAAGCCAAAACAGCATGCCGCTAATGCATCGAAAGAAGTTACCTGGCCAATGCCTAAGCGCAGCAACTCTTATGTTCTTGGGCGGGCGACTCAGGTACTTCGACGACAGGTCTGAATTCGGAGTTCACCAATTTGATTTTCCTCAAGCGCAAGGAGAGGAGGTTCCGCGAAACTATTTGGCTCAATCGCAAACATTATCTGCCAAAATGTTTGAGTACATTGACGACATGGGAATTTCGCCACAGTTCCTCTTGCTTTCGGCCGCCACGCCAAGTGATCAAATGCGACTTGTAAGGTGTGAGGATTTGGAGAGAATTGGCGTTGTCACTGGAGGGCAGACTGACGTAAATTGGAGCATAGAAGGAAAGAACGGACTTTCGTATGTGAAGGGGGAACGAGACTCACTCTATGGGCACCACAAGGTGATGCTTGGCTTCAACAATGAGGTAGGTTTCGTATTCTGGGCAGTTATCGAGACACAGGGTAGAGCAGGAGAGCTCCTGGGCTTTTCGCTGGTAGAGGTCGTGCTCAATGGGGAAAGCAAGAGGCTGGACATTAGCTCCCGTGTAGAACGGAAGGAGGAAGGTATTTATACGAATATTTTGGCAAGGATATCGGAGGGTGAAGCAAAGCAGATAGCGTTTTCCGATAGCTTTGGAGTTCAGATCAGATTTTCATCTGAGGCAAGCATGTTTCTCGGTATTGCTGCAATGGATACAAGAGACGGCCAAGAAAAGCTTCGGACGTTCTTCACGAACCACAAGAAGTAGGAAGGCAACGCCTGACCGCCGGGTGGGCGCAGCGACCGTGGGTCTGTGCGTTTTATGGTTCAACCCCTCCCACCGAAGTTCTGCGGGCTCACGGTGCAGAAGCGCCCGCCCGAGGGGGCGGTCGGGCGCTGCCCGGGTCGCTGGTCGCGACTATTCCGGGCGTAGGGTGGTATCGTAGGGTGCGCTACACCGCACCGGCGGATGGTGCGCTGTAAGCGCACCCTACGATGTTCTCCAGACCCGCACCGGCCCCTTCGTCCCCCGCTTCAGGATCCCCTTCGCCTCCAGATCCAGCTGCACGCATTTGACCCACCAGCCTGCCGTCTCGCCGCCGGGGAAAAGCGCTTCGGTCAGGTGCGGCTTGACCGCTGCAATGATCTCGGCGGGGGTCATGCCCGGCGGCTCGGTCGGCACAATGGCAAGGACGGCCTTGCACATCTCGGCGTATTTGGCGGCGTCGACGCGATAGGTCTTGCCGGGCTGGCCGACGTTCTGGACGTCGATCTTGTCTGTCATTGGCTGGCCCCCTTTCGGGACATTCTGCGCGGGGACCGGGGGCCAGGCAACCGAGGACAGGTCAAGGCGTGGTGATCCGGCTGAAACCCGCATTGGGTTCGGCGTTTCGCGCGCTATATTCCCGGTCAGACAATGGAGGTCGCAGATGTTCTTCACGCGCAAGTCGATGGATATGGTCTCGCCGGATCAGGCCCTGCCGGGGCGGGCGGAGCCGTTGCCGACCGCCGAGGTGCATTTCCTGTCGGGCATCCCCCTGAAGTCTCCGGTGCCCGAGGGCATGGCCGAGGCGATGTTCGGGATGGGCTGTTTCTGGGGGGTGGAACGCAAGTTCTGGCAGACCCCCGGCGTCTGGCTGACCATGGTGGGCTATGCGGGCGGATATACCCCGAACCCGACCTACCGGGAGACCTGCACCCAGCTGACCGGCCATAACGAGGTGGTGCGGGTGATCTATGACCCGGCGGTGATCAGCTACGAGGGTCTGCTCAAGATCTTCTGGGAGGGCCACGATCCGACGCAGGGGATGCGGCAGGGCAATGACGTGGGATCGACCTATCGGTCCGGGATCTACACCTATACGCCGGAACAGGCGGAGGCTGCCCAGGCATCCAAGGCGGTCTATCAGCAGGCGCTGACGGCGGCGGGGCGGGGGGCGATCACCACCGAGATCCTGCCCGCGCCGGAGTTCTACTTCGCCGAGGATTATCACCAGCAGTATCTGGAGAAGAACCCCGACGGCTATTGCGGGGTGGGCGGCACCGGCGTGACCTGCCCGATCGGGACCGGCGTGCGCGCTTGACCGGGGCGGGGGCGGGGTCTATCCGGCCCCCGAACCCTGGAGAACGCCCATGCCCACCTATTCCGCCCTGACCACGCTGCCCGGCGAGGATGCCGCACAGGGGCTTGCCGCCGCGATGGAGCGGATGGCGCCCGAACCCACCGGCGTCGGCGTCTTCGAGATCGAGGACGGCTCGGGTCTGTGGGAGGTCGGCGGCTATTTCCTGGAACAGCCGGATGCGGTGATGCTGGAGGTGCTGGCGACGGCCTTCGGCGCGAAGCCCTTCGCCCTGTCGGAACTGCCGGAGGTGGACTGGGTCGCCCATGTGCGGCGCGAGTTGAGCCCGGTCGATGCCGGGCGGTTCTTCGTCTTTGGCAGCCATGACGCGGACAAGGTGCCGTCGGGCCGGGTGCCCTTGCAGATCGAGGCGACCGTCGCCTTCGGGACCGGCCACCACGGTACGACGCTGGGTTGTCTTCTGGCCTTCGACCGGCTGCTGACGGCGGGCTGGCGGCCCGGCCGCGTGGCGGACATCGGCTGCGGGACGGCGGTGCTGGCGATGGCGGCGGCGGCGACCCTTCCGCAAGCGCTGGTCATCGCCAGCGACATCGACCGGGTCGCGGTGGACGTGGCCGAGGCCAATGTCGCGATCAACGGGCTGGACGGCCGGGTCGAATGCCTGGAGGCCGCGGGGCTGGATCATGACAGAATCAGGGCCGCCGGACCCTGGGATCTGGTCTTCGCCAACATCCTGAAGGGCCCTTTGATCGAGCTTGCCCCCGGGATTGCCGCGGCGCTTGCAACCGGTGGTAGAGCCATCCTGTCGGGATTACTCGCTGTGCAAGCAGATTCGGTCGTGGCCGCTTACGTCGCGTCAGGGCTGACGCTCAACAGTCGTGACGATATTGGCGAATGGTCTACGCTGGTGCTACAAAAGTCGTGAAAGCGTGGACAATACCGGGCAGAATCGGGCTCGGGAGCCAGGCTGGCGGAACACGCCGCAATTTCGCCATATCTGTGCGGCAAAAATTCTCTCATCAGGGCTGCTAACCTGGGTGGAATGTGATGTGGGTTGATCCAAATCTTAACGACTTTTACAGCCGCGTTTCGCGGATCGAGAAATCGCACGCCAAGGGCTACGGCTTCGAGGCTGCGGGCACGGTCGGACGCAAGGCGTCAGGCCGCAGCGGGCTGCGCCTGCTGAAACTGGCGAAGCCCCTGGTGCTGGCCCTTGCGGTGGGGGTCGGGGTGAAGGGTGTGATCCACTATTTCGTGGGCGCCCAGACCTATGAAAGCCGCGTCAGTGCGCTGGCCGCCGGTCAGGGTTTCGATCCTGTCGGCGCCTGGCTGATGGAAGCCGATCCGGCCACCCTCTGGCTGTCCGGGCAACTGCAGGCCGTTCTTCCCCGTTGATCCAAGACTGTTGAGTGACGACCATTCATTGAAGAAGGGCCGCATCGGCTGATGCGGCCCCATTTCTCGTTTCATGTCGCCCTTGCGGGCGGGCCGGTCAGCGGCCGATGAATTCGATGTCACCCCGGCACAGGCCGATATCGTCCAGCTCGCGATCCGAGAGCTTGCTCAGCGCCTTGCGGGTGACGCGCGCATCGTTCCAGGCGGCAAACGCCACAGCGACGTTCGACAGGGAGTTGAGGGCACGGTAGGTGGTGATGGCGCCGAGGGGCGCCGGGCGGGTCGTCTCGACAGCGGCCATGGCGTTCATCCTTGTTTTCATTCTGCTCAAAGCAAGGGCTTATTCCCTTGCCCTCCGCCAAATAGTCTTGCTGCAGATGCAAAGCAAGGTAAGGAATGGCATTCCCGCCATGCAGAAGCTGCATGGCGTGTGGCAAAATTTTGTCAAACTTTACAGTATGTTCCGGCGATCATTCCGGGGCGCGTCGCTTTTCTGATCTGCCCCGTCGTATTTTGCAAGTGCAAAATGAACGGGCAGTTCGGGTCGGAGTCCGCGAAAGCCATTGGCGGATGTTCCCTTTTCGTGCTAGCCCTTGTGGCAGGCAGGACAACGGGGACAAGATGCGGGTCATCGGAATTGATCCGGGGCTGAGAAACCTGGGCTGGGGCGTGATCGACGTGGCGGGCTCGCGGCTGGCCCATGTGGCCAATGGCATCTGTCATTCCGATGCGGGGGATGGCGATCTGGCGATGCGGCTTCTCTCGCTCCACGCGCAGCTGACCGAGGTGCTGCGGGCCTGGGCGCCGGAGGCTGCGGCGGTGGAGCACACGTTCGTCAACAAGGATGCGGTGGCGACGCTGAAGCTGGGCCAGGCGCGGGGCATCGCGCTTCTGGTGCCGGCGCAGTTCGGGCTGACGGTCGGGGAATATGCGCCGAATGCGGTGAAGAAGACGGTGGTGGGCGTGGGTCATGCGGCGAAGGTGCAGGTGGACCATATGGTGAAACTGCACCTGCCGGGGGTGAAGGTCGCGGGGCCGGATGCGGCGGATGCGCTGGCGGTGGCGATCTGCCATGCGCATCATGTGCAATCCTCGGGCCGGTTGCAGGCGGCGTTGAGGGCCGCGGAATGATCGGCAGGATTTCCGGACGGCTCGACTGGCGGGGGCCGGACCATGTGCTGATCGACGTGCGCGGGGTCGGCTATATCGTCCATGTCAGCGAGCGGACCCTGGCGGGGATGCCGTCGGTCGGCGAGGCGGTCAGTCTCTACACCGACCTTCTGGTGCGCGAGGACCTGCTGCAGCTATTCGGCTTTCCCTCCATGCTGGAGAAGGAGTGGCACAAGCTTCTGATGACCGTGCAGGGCGTGGGGGCCAAGGCGGCGATGGCGATCCTCGGCACTTTGGGGGCCGAGGGAGTGGGCCGGGCGATCACGCTGGGCGATGCGCGGGCGGTGCAGTCGGCGCCGGGGGTCGGGCCCAAACTGGCGCAGCGGGTGATCCTGGAGCTGAAGGCCAAGGCGCCCGGCGTGATGGCGCATGGCGCGGGGCTGAGCGCGCAGGCCGGGGCGGAGGATGTCGTGATCGAGGAGGCTGCGCCCGCGCCGCCGCGCAGGCCCGCGAAGCTGGACGAGGGCGCCGCGCGGCGGGCGGTGGCCTCGGCCGATGCGCTGTCGGCGCTGGTGAACCTGGGCTATGGTCAGGGCGATGCCGCGCAGGCGGTGGCCGTGGTGGCGGGGGACCAGCCGGACGGTGACGCGGCCGCACTGATTCGGGCGGCGCTGAAGCTGCTGGCGCCGAAATGAGTTCCGATCCCGCCCTTCGCCCCGAACGGCTGCCCGAGGATACCGACCGCGCGCTGCGGCCGCAGATGCTGGGCGAGTTCATCGGCCAGGCCGAGGCGCGGGCGAACCTGGCGGTGTTCATCGAAAGCGCCCGGATGCGGGGCGAGGCGATGGACCATACTTTGTTCCACGGGCCTCCCGGTCTGGGCAAGACCACGCTGGCGCAGATCATGGCGCGGGAGCTGGGGGTAGGGTTCCGCATGACCTCTGGCCCGGTCCTGGCCAAGCCCGGCGATCTTGCGGCGATCCTGACCAATCTGGAGCCGCGCGATGTGCTCTTCATCGACGAGATCCACCGGCTGTCGCCCGTGGTGGAGGAGGTGTTGTATCCCGCGCTGGAAGATTTCGCGCTGGATCTGGTGATCGGCGAGGGGCCGGCGGCGCGGACGGTGCGGATCGACCTGCAGCCCTTCACGCTGGTCGGGGCGACCACGCGGCTGGGCCTGCTGACGACGCCGCTGCGCGACCGGTTCGGGATTCCGACGCGGCTGGAGTTCTATTCCGAGGCGGAGCTTTACGAGATCGTCGCGCGCGGGGCGCGGCTGATGGGGCTGGCGGCGGAGCCGGAGGGCTGCCGCGAGATCGCCCGCCGGGCGCGGGGAACGCCGCGGATCGCGGGGCGCTTGCTGCGCCGGGTCGCCGACTTCGCGCTGGTCGAGGCGGGAGGACGGATTTCGCGCGAACTGGCGGACCGGGCGCTGACGCGGCTGCAGGTCGACCATCTGGGGCTGGACGGGGCGGACCGGCGGTATCTGGCCTTGCTGGCCGAGAACTACGGGGGCGGGCCGGTGGGGGTGGAAACCATCGCCGCGGCTTTGAGCGAGCCGAGGGATGCGATCGAGGAGGTGATCGAGCCTTACCTTTTGCAGCAGGGGCTGATCCTGCGGACGCCGCGGGGGCGGATGCTGGGGACCAAGGCCTGGCGGCATCTGGGGCTGGAGGCGCCGAGAGTGCCCGATCCCGCGAAACCCGGACAGGCGGACCTGTTCGGGGGCAAGTGAGACGAGCGCTGCGCGCAAGCTTTTTGTCTCGTCGTCGGGCTTCGCCTCCTCCTCGGGCGATGGGGGTTTCACCCCCAAACCCCCAGAGTATTTTGAAAAGAGCAATGAGGGAGGCGGGCATGGGGCCGGGCGAGATCGAGGCTTTGTTCACGCGGGGCGGCGGGGAGTATCTGTTTGCCCGCTGGGGACGGCCGATCGTGCCGGTGGTCTTCGGCGTGGAGGACGCGAGCCTTGCGGTCTTCAAGGGGGCGTTCGAGGCGGTGGTAGCTCTGGCGGGGCACCGGATGGCGGAGACCGACCCCGAGCTGGGGGCGAACCTGATGCTGTTCTGCTTCCGGGACTGGGCGGAGCTGCTGGAGGTGCGCGACCTCGGGCGGCTGGTGCCGGAACTGCCTGCCCTGGTCGCGCGGCTGGAGGCGGCGGGGGCGAACCAGTACCGGCTGTTCCGCTTCGACCGGGAGGGGGCGATCAAGGCGGCCTTCGTCTTCCTGAAGATGGATGCGGCGCTGGCGGGGATGGCGGCGGAGACGCTGGCTTTGGCCCAGGCGGTGCAGGTGATCCTGCTCTGGTCGGACCGGGCCTTCGACGGGACCTCGCCCCTGGCGCGGGTGGGCGAGGGGGTGATCCTGCGGCCGGAGATCGGAGCGGTGATCCGGGCGAGCTATGATCCGGTCCTGCCTGCGGTGGCGCGGGATGCCTCGCACGCGCTGCGGCTGGCGGCGCGGGTGGGGTGAGCTGCCCGCGCGTGGGCAGTCTGGTGCAGGCAGGGATTTCAATGGCTTGGCTGCGGGCGTTCAGAATTTCTTAACGTCTTGGGGGGAGGGCCTGTGGCGCCCCTCGCCCCCATCCCCACGAGGGCGAGGGTGGGGCCGAGGGGTTTCGCTGTGACCAGGAAACCGCTTAAGGTCCGGCAAATACAGGAGACCGCATGACCCCGCACCAGTTCCGCACCCGCGTCTATTACGAGGACACCGATCTGGCGGGGATCGTCTATTACGCCAACTACCTGAAGTTCATCGAACGGGCGCGGACGGAATGGGTCGCGTCGCTGGGCGTGGACCAGATGGTCCTGAAGGCCCGGGAGGGGATCGTCTTCGCGGTGCGCCGGGTGGAGGCAGATTTCCTGCGCCCCGCGAAGTTCGGCGACGATCTGCTGGTGGAGACCACGATACAGTCGCTGGGCGGGGCGCGGATCGTGCTGGAGCAGGTGGTCACGCGCGGGGGCGAGCGGGTGTTCGTGGCCCTTGTGACGCTGGTCTGCCTGACCGAGGAAGGTCATGCGGCCCGGCTGCCGGCGGAGGTGAGGGGGAAGCTGTCGGGACCCTTGCATTGAGGGGTTGAGCGGGTGCTCGCTCTCCGTCCCCTCCCCCGCGGCGGGAGGGGACGGGCATCAGTGGTGCACCGGAGCGGAAGCGGTTGCGCCGGGCTTTGGCCGGGATGCCTCCGGCGGGGATATTTGCGCCAGTATGAAAGGCCTTGGGGGGTGCCTGGGGGAGAGGGCCGCAACTTGCCGGCTCGAACCGGTGGCGCCAGCAAGTTGCACCTCCGGCGGGGATATTTAGGCAAAGATGAAAGGCGAGGCCGGAACCGGGGGCGCTGCGCCGGGGCTGTCTGCGAAGGGAGTTTTGGCCAACAGGAAGTGCAGGAGGCGGAACTCTGGTCGGGGCGGGATCGGGGCCGCGCGGGGGATGACAAATCCCGTCATTGGCCAGCGAAACCCTGCCTGCCACAGAGTTGTGTTGGCAATCCCCCTGCACTCTTGCTAGAATCAACGCTAACGGAGCCAGGAAACGGCCCGATCAACAAGAGCAGGCGTATGGAACCCAACACCCTTGCGATGGCGCAGGAGATCGATTTCTCCATGTTCGCCCTTTTTGCCCGCGCAACGCTGACGGTGAAGATCGTCATGCTGATGCTGATGGTCATGTCCTTCTGGAGCTGGGCGATCATCATCCAGAAGCACATCCTGTTGCGGAAGGCGCGGGGCGAGGCGGCGATCTTCGACCGGGCCTTCTGGTCGGGCGAGCCGCTGGACGAGCTTTACGAGAAGATCGGGCCGGACCCGCAGGGGCAGTCGGAAAAGATCTTCGCGGCCGGGATGCTGGAATGGCGGCGGAGCCACAAGCAGGACGGCGGGCTGATCGCGGGGGCGCAGAGCCGGATCGATCGGGCGATGAACGTGGCCATCGCGCGGGAGAGCGAGTTCCTGAACCGGGGCCTGAGTTTCCTGGCGACGACGGGGTCGACGGCAACCTTCATCGGCCTTTTCGGCACGGTCTGGGGGATCAAGCACAGCTTCGAGCAGATCGCCATCAGCCAGAACACCAGCCTTGCGGTGGTGGCCCCCGGTATCGCCGAGGCGCTGCTGGCCACCGGCGTCGGTCTGGTCGCGGCCATTCCGGCGGCGGTGTTCTACAACAAGCTGTCCGCCGACATCGACCGGGTGCTGGGCGGCTATGAAAGTTTTGCCGACGAATTCGCGACGATCCTGTCGCGCCAGCTGGACTCGTAAGCCATGGGCATGGGTGTCTCGGGATCGGCAGGCGGCGGGCGGCGTCGCCGGCGCGGCGGGCGGTCGGCCGCGATGAGCGAGATCAACATCACGCCGATGGTCGACGTGATGCTGGTGCTGTTGATCATCTTCATGGTGGCGGCGCCGATGCTGACGGTGGGCGTGCCGGTGGAACTGCCGAAGACGGCGGCGACGGCCTTGCCGACGGAGCAGGAGGAGCCGCTGACAGTGACGATCACCTCGGACGGGCGGCTGACGATCCAGACGACGGAGGTGGCCGATACCGAGATGATCCCGAAGTTGACGGCGATCGCGGCGGAGCGGAAATCGAAGAAGATCTTCCTGCGGGCGGATGGGGCCATTCCCTATGAGCGGGTGGCGCAGGTCATGGGCGCGCTCAATGCGGGCGGGTTCAACGAGATCGGCCTTGTCACCGACGGTGCGGGGCCAAGCTTCGGGGCGGGAGCTGCGTCCAACAGTGAAGGCAATGGCGGCTGAGGCGGATGGAGACGCGCTTCCAGACGGGAACGGTGATCTCGGCGGTCGGGCACCTGGGGGTGATCCTCTGGGTGCTGGTCGGCGACTGGCTGTTCTCTGCGGATGCGGCGCCGGAGCCCATCGTCATGTCGGTCTCGACGCTGACCAGCGCGGAGTTCGATGCGTTGCAGGCGGCCTCGACCCCCACGCCGTCGGAAGAACCCGCGCCGGTCAAGCCGCGGTCGCGGCCCGAGCCCGAGCCGGAACCGGCGGTGGAGCCGGAGCCTGCGCCCGAGCCGGAACCTGTCCCCGAACCTGAACCGGCGCCGGAGCCCGAACCAGATCCCACGCCGGAGCCGGCGCCCTCGGACGCGGTGCAGGCGGACGAAGAGCAGCTGATCGAGTCGGAATCGACGGAAATCCAGCCTGCGCCGGAAGCTGCGACGATCATCGCGCCCGATCCGGTGCAGCCGGAGAGCGAGGCGGAGACCTCGGACACGCCCGAACCCGCGGTCAGCGAGGACCCGGCGGCGACCGAGGTGGTGGAGCAGCAGCCCACCGAGGCGACGGTGCCCGAGGATACCGGCGACGTGACCCTGACCGAGGCGAACCGGGACCAGACGGCAGAGACCGGGATGACCACCTCGCTGCGCCCGCGGGCCAAGCCGTCGCGTCCAAAGCCGCAGCCTGAACCGGCCGCCGAGGAGCCGCGGCGGGAATCGGCGCAGCTGAACGTGCAGCCGGTGGACGATTCAGCGACGCAGGATGCCATCGACGCGCTTCTGGGCGAGGCGGCGGAGGAGCCGGTCGCCGAGACGGGGAACAGCGGCGGGCAGGACCGGCCGAAGGGGCCGCCGCTGACCGGGGGCGAGATGGGCAACATCTCCAGCGCCATTGCGCGGAAGTGGAACCTGGGGGCTTCGTCGACGGACGCGATGAGCTCGATGATCGTGGTGCGGGTCAGCTTCTCGTCGGATGGCAAGCCGGTGGATTTCCAGCTGATCGAATCGAACGGGCCGAACCAGACCGGGATCGACAAGCTGTATGAGACCGCCCGCCGCGCGGTGAACCGGGCCCATGCGGACGGCGGACTTCCGCTGCCTCCGGACAAGTATGACACCTGGCGCGTGCTCGACCTGGTCTTCGATGCGAATGGGATGAGGGCGAGATGACCGGGAACCGAACGCGCGATTTCCCCTTTTCTCCTGCCGGGCAGGCGGGCAAGGACAAACAAAAGAACGGAGCATGAGGCCGATGATGAGACCCATGAGAGCAACCTTTCGCGCAGTGCTGGCGCTGGCCCTTGGCCTTTGCACGCTGACGGCGGCCCCGGTGCTGGCGCAGGAACCGCCGCGGATCGTGATCGGCTCGGCGGTGATCGAGCCGATGCCCATCGCGGTGCCGACCTTCGTCGACGAGGGCGGCGCGGGGGATTACGCCCGCCAGATCAGCAAGGTGGTGATCTCGGACCTGGAGGGCACCGGGTTCTTCCGCAACATCGGCGAGGATGCCCATATCAGCCGGATCACCAGTTTCGACGGCGGGGTGGCCTTCGAGGACTGGAAGGCGATCAACGCGCAGGTGCTGGTGACGGGGGCGGTCAGCGTCGCGGGCGACCGGATCACGGTGAAGTTCCGCGCCTATGACGTGTTCAACGGCCAGGTGCTGGACGGGGCGGCCTTGCAGTTCGCGGGCACCACCCAGGGCTGGCGGCGCATGGCGCACAAGGTGGCCGACGTCGTTTATTCCAAGATCACCGGCGAGGGCGGCTATTTCGACAGCCGGGTGGTCTTTGTCAGCGAGAGCGGGCCGAAGAACGCGCGGCTGAAGCGGCTGGCGGTGATGGACTACGACGGGGCGAATGTCGCCTATCTGACCGACAGCAACTCCATCGTGCTGGCGCCGCGCTTCTCGCCCGCCGGGGACCGGCTGCTTTACACCAGCTATGAGACGGGCTTCCCCCGGATCACGCTGATGGATGTGGGGTCGATGAAGCGGCGGACGCTGGAAGAGCAGCCGGGCACGATGACCTTCGCGCCGCGCTTCAGCCCCGATGGCGGGACCGCGGTGTTCAGCCTGGAGCGGGGCGGGAACACGGATATCTATGCGCTGAACCTGTCCTCGGGCCAGTTGACGCAGCTGACCAATGCGCCGTCGATCGAGACGGCGCCCAGCTTCAGCCCGGACGGCAGGCAGATCGTGTTCGAGAGCGACCGTTCCGGCGCGCAGCAGATCTATGTGATGCCCGCTGGCGGCGGCGAGGGGACGCGGATCTCCAGCGGCAAGGGGCGCTATGGCACCCCGGTCTGGAGCCCGCGTGGCGACTACATCGCCTTCACCAAGCAGAACGAGGGCCGCTTCCACATCGGCGTGATGCGCACCGACGGGTCGGAAGAGCGCCTGTTGACTGCCAGCTTCCTGGACGAGGGCCCGACCTGGGCGCCGAACGGCCGGGTGCTGATGTTCACGCGCGAGACCAGCGGCGGCGGCGGGCAGGCGAGCCTGTGGTCGGTGGATATCACCGGCCGGAACCTGAAGCAGATCCCGACCGACGGCCCGGCAAGCGACCCGGCCTGGTCGCCGCTTTTGCCCTGATTTGTGAACGACAAATTCATTGGGCCGCCGATTCCCTCGGCGGCGCAAAGCTGCTAACGTGACCGCAATCGAGCCAACAAGAAGGATGTCCCCGATGACCCTTGCTGCGAAGTCGCTGCTTCTGATCGCCGTCCTGGGCCTTGCGGCCTGCAACAACCCCGACCGGTACGGCGCCGGTGGCGCGGGCGGGGCCGGGGGAGCCGGTGGCGCTGGCGGGGGGATCGACACCACGGGGCTGGGCGATCCGAACAACCCGACCTCGATCGCCTATTTCAACCAGCGGGTCGGTGACCGGGTGCTGTTTGCGGTGGACCAGTCGACGCTGTCGCCGGAGGCCCGCAGCATCCTGAGCGCGCAGGCGAGCTGGCTGAACCAGAACAGCGGCTATGCCGCGATCATCGAGGGCCACGCCGACGAACAGGGCACGCGGGAATACAACCTCGCCCTGGGCGCGCGGCGCGCGGCCGCGGTGCAGAACTTCCTGATCAGCCAGGGCGTCGCGGCCAGCCGGTTGCGGACGATCAGCTATGGCAAGGAGCGCCCGCTGGAAGTCTGCTCGGAAGAGGCCTGCTATGCCAAGAACCGTCGCGCGGTGACGGTGCTGTCGGCCGGCGCCGGGGTCTGAGCCGATGCGGCGGCTTGGCCTTTCGCTCGTCCTCAGTCTTCTGCCGCTGCTGGGTCCTGCCCAGGCCGAGACGCTGGCCGACATCCGCAACGAGCTGGGCCAGCTCGCCGCCGAGTTCAACGCGCTGAAGGCCGAGCTGGTCTCGACCGGCGCGGCGACCAGCGGGGCGGCGGGCGGCGATGCCCTGACCCGGATGGATACGATCGAGGCCGAGCTGGCGCGGTTGACGGCGCGCACCGAGGAGGTCGAGCTGAAGCTGAACCGGGTGGTGGCGGACGGCACCAACCGGATCGGCGACATCGAATACCGTCTGTGCGAGGCGACCAAGGGTTGCGATCCGGCCAATATGGGCGCGACGCCCACGCTGGGCGGGGATACCGGCGGGGCCGTCGCCCCGGCGGTGACGGGATCGGGGGCCGCGCCTGCGGTGGATACGACCGGCGGGGCGGAGCTGGCCGTCAGCGAGAAGGAAGACTTTGACCGGGCCAAGGAGGTGCTCGGTCAGGGTGACTTTCCCGGTGCTGCGGCGCTCTTTGCGACCTATGCCCAATCCTATCCTGGCGGGCCGCTAGTCCCCGAGGCGCTGTACCTGCGCGGCGAGGCCCTGTCCAAGACCGGCGATACCGCGAATGCGGCGCGGGCCTATCTGGATGCGTTCTCGGCCAAGCCCGACGGCCCGATCGCGCCGGATGCGCTGCTGAAGCTGGGCGAGGGCCTGGGTGCCCTGGGCCAGGTGCCCGAGGCCTGCGTGACGCTGGCCGAAGTCGGCTCGCGGTTTCCGGCCAGCATGGCGGCGACGCAGTCGGTGGTGGCGATGCAGGGGCTGGGGTGCCGGTAGATGCGGATCGGCTGGTCGGGCTGATCCGGGACGGCTTGCCAGCGGACAAAGTGATCGGCGTGGCGCTTTCGGGCGGTGGGGATTCCACCGCCCTTTTGCATCTGTGCTTGCGCGCGGGGCTTCGCGTCGAGGCGGTGACGGTGGACCATCGCCTGCGGCCAGAGAGTGCGGCGGAGGCGGCGGCGGTGGCGGAGGGGTGCCGTGCGCTGGGCGTGCGGCATGAGGTGCGGGTCTGGGAGCATGGGCCGGTCAGCGGCAACCTGATGGATCGGGCGCGGCGGGCGCGGATGGGGTTGATCCTCGACTGGGCGCGCGAGCGGGGCATCGGGGGGGTGGCGCTTGGCCATACGCGGGATGACCAGGCCGAGACGGTGCTGATGGGGCTGGCCCGGGCGGCGGGGTTCGCGGGACTTTCCGGGATGCGTCGCGGGTTCGATGCAGGGGATGTTCGGGTCCATCGTCCCCTTCTCGGCGCCGGGCGCGCGGAGTTGCGGGAGTGGTTGCGCGGGCAGGGGATCGGCTGGGTGGACGATCCGACGAACGAGGACGAGCGGTTCACGCGGGTGCGCGCGCGGAAGGCGCTGGCGGCGCTGGCGCCCCTGGGGATCACGGCGGAGCGGCTGGCGGAGGTGGCGGCCAATCTGGCAGCCGCGCAGGAGGCCCTGGTGGTGCAGGTCGCGGGCGCGGCCTCGCGGTATGTGGCCGAGGAAGCCGGGGCGCTGCGGTTCGATCCGGCGTTCTTCGGCGAGCCCGCCGAGGTGCAGCGGCAGGTCGTGGTGGCGGGACTGTTGTGGCTGTCAGGCGCCGGTTATGCGCCGCGCGCCGCCGAGGTGGAGCGGCTGGTCGGGGCGATGGCGGCGGGGCGGGATGCGACGCTGGCGGGATGCCGCTTCCGCAAGGGCTGGCTGATGCGCGAACCCCGCGCGGTGGGCGGGCCGGTGCCGGTGGGGCAGCTTTGGGACGGGCGCTGGATGGTCGAGGGGCCGGAGGGCGAGGTGCGGGCGCTGGGGGCGGAGGGTCTGGGCCAAGTGAAGGACTGGCGCAAGGCGGGGCTGCTGCGCGAGGTGCTGCTGGTCAGCCCTGGGGTCTGGGATGGCGACCGGCTGCTGGCCGCCCCCGCGGCGGGGCTTTCCGCCGGTTGGCAGGTGCGACTTTGCCGCCCCTTCACCTTTTCCCGTTAGTGCATTGAACCTGAGGCCCAAAGGTTTATCTTAGGCCAAAGTCGCTGCGGCCCTGCTTTGGGGCCATGGGCGCATTGAGGAGATCCCTGCATTGGGTAATGCACGCAATATCGCCTTCTGGGTCGTGCTGCTGATCCTTGTGATGGCGCTGTTCCAGTTGTTTTCCGGCAACCAGACGACGATGTCGTCGCGCTCGCTGACCTATTCCGACTTCGTGGAGCGGGTGGACGCGGGTCAGGTCTCGAAGGTCGTGCTGGACGGCGAACGGGTCGTGGTCGTCGGCAAGGACGGTAATTCCTACGTGACGATCAAGCCGCCGGGGGATGCGGTGACCGACAACCTCTCGCGCGACCTGATCGCCAAGGGGGTCGAGGTCGAGGCCGAGCCGCAGGCGCAGTCCGGCTTCGTTTCGGTCCTGCTGAGCTTCCTGCCCTTCCTGCTGCTGATCGGCGTCTGGATCTATTTCATGAACCGGATGCAGGGCGGCGGGCGCGGCGGCGCGATGGGCTTTGGCAAGTCGAAGGCGAAACTGCTGACCGAAAAGAATGGCCGGGTGACGTTCGACGACGTGGCGGGCATCGACGAGGCCAAGGAAGAGCTGGAAGAGATCGTCGAGTTCCTGCGGAACCCGCAGAAGTTCTCGCGGCTGGGCGGCAAGATTCCGAAGGGGGCGCTGCTGGTCGGCCCTCCCGGCACCGGTAAGACGTTGCTGGCGCGCGCGATCGCGGGCGAGGCCGGGGTGCCGTTCTTCACCATCTCGGGGTCGGACTTCGTGGAGATGTTCGTGGGCGTGGGGGCTTCCCGTGTGCGCGACATGTTCGAGCAGGCTAAGAAGAACGCGCCCTGCATCGTCTTCATCGACGAGATCGACGCGGTGGGTCGGGCCCGTGGCGTGGGCATCGGCGGCGGCAATGACGAGCGCGAGCAGACGCTGAACCAGCTCTTGGTGGAAATGGACGGGTTCGAGGCGAACGAGGGTGTGATCATCATCGCCGCCACCAACCGCAAGGACGTGCTGGACCCGGCGCTGCTGCGGCCCGGCCGGTTCGACCGCCAGATCCATGTGCCGAACCCCGATATCAAGGGGCGCGAGAAGATCCTGTCGGTCCACGCCCGCAAGGTGCCGCTGGGGCCGGATGTGGACCTGCGCACCATCGCGCGGGGTTCGCCGGGGTTCAGCGGGGCTGACCTGATGAACCTGGTGAACGAGGCCGCGCTGATGGCGGCGCGGGCCGGGCGGCGGTTCGTGACGATGATCGACTTCGAATCGGCCAAGGACAAGGTGATGATGGGGGCCGAGCGGCGGTCGATGGTCCTGACCCAGGACCAGAAGGAGATGACCGCCTACCACGAATCCGGCCATGCCATCGTGGGGATGACCCTGCCGAAATGCGACCCGGTCTACAAGGCGACGATCATCCCGCGCGGCGGCGCGCTGGGCATGGTGATGAGCCTGCCGGAAATGGACCGGCTGAACTGGCACAAGGACCAGTGCGAGCAACGGATCGCGATGACCATGGCGGGCAAGGCCGCGGAAATCCTGAAATGGGGCGAGAACTCGGTTTCCAATGGGCCGTCGGGCGATATCCAGCAGGCCTCGGCCCTGGCCCGCGCGATGGTTCTGCGCTGGGGGATGTCCGAGGTTGTCGGCAACATCGACTATGCCGAGGCCGCCGAGGGCTATTCCGGCAGCACCGGGGGCTTCTCGGTTTCCGCCGAGACCAAGCGCCTGATCGAGCAGGAGGTGAAGCGCCTGATCGACGAGGGCTATGAGACCGCCCGCCGTATCCTGATCGAGAAGAACGAGGAATGGGAGCGGCTGGCCAAGGGCCTTCTGGAATACGAGACGCTGACCGGCGACGAGATCCGGAAGGTGATCGCGGGCGAGCCGCTGGGCGGGGACGACAGCGCCGATGCGCCGCCCTCGGGCGGGGGCTCGGCCTCGGTCACGGCGATCCCGAAGACGAAGACCCGGGCGAAGAAGGCCGGGCCGGACCCGGAACCGGCACCGCTTTGAGAATGGCAAGGCCCCGCATCGCCGGGGCCTTTTGCTTTCCCGCCCCCGCCGCTAACGTGCCCCCGGGCCAGGAGGGCGGCAGATGATCACGGCATTCGCAACGAAGGGCGAGCGGCTGGAACGGCTGGACCTGTCGGACCACCCGCTGCGCGCCGCGATCTGGATCGACCTGGAAGCCCCCACCCAGGCCGAGGAAGACGCGGTCGAGGCCGCGCTTGGCCTGGATATCCCGACGCGCGAGGACATGCAGGAGATCGAGGTCTCGTCCCGCATCTACCGCGAGGACGGGGTGCTGTTCCTGACCGCGCAGGTCATCGCCAGCCCCGACGCAAGCGAGGCCGAGATCAGCCCCGTCACCTTCGCCGTGCTGCCCGACCGGCTGGTGACGGTGCATTACCACCATCCACGGTCCCTGACCTATTTCGCCGACTGGGCCGCCCGGCACGACACGGCGCTGGAGACCGGGCTTGACGCGCTGCTGGGCCTTCTGGAGGCCATCGTCGACCGGCTGGCCGACATCCTGGAGGGCGAGACCCGGCAGCACGAGGCGCTGGCGAAGGAGATCTTCGCGGCGCATCGGCCCCAGGGCAAGGCGGAGACGCTGAGCGTGGTCCTGCAACGGATCGGCCGGGCCGAGGCGATGAACGGCAAGGTCAACGAAAGCCTGGCGACGATCCTGCGGCTCTTGACCTACCTGACCTCGGCCCCCGAGGCGGCGGACGGCCCCTGCCTGCACGCGCGGCAGATGCCGCTTGCGCTGGCGCAGCTTCAGGACCTGCGCAGCCTGCGCGAGGTGGCGGCAGCGCAGGCGGAGAAGGTGCGCTTCCTGCTGGATGCGACGCTGGGGGTGATCAACATCCGGCAGTCGGACGTGATCAAGATCTTCTCGGTCGTGGCCTTCGTCTTCCTGCCGCC
>NZ_DAIQAT010000034.1:0-25951 GCF_036781545.1 Tabrizicola sp. | reverse complement strand
ATTCTCTCCTTTGCTGCCGGGCGCGCGAAAACGTGTCCCTTTGAAGGAGCCGGATCGGTCGCAAGACCGTGCACATTGCCTGCAAGTCTTTGGATTTGTTGGCTTTCAGAGGTGAGGGGCCGTCCGGCCCTTCAATTTGTAACCGCGATGAGGCTTCAGAGCACCTTGCGTATCGGACCGGTCGGCCCTTCGGGTCGCAGGCCGTCGCACCTGCCCGCAGCCCGCGCCCAGACAAGCCGCCCCGTTCGTTTCGTTTCCCCGTCTGGTCCGCCAGGCGACCCGTTGCGCCCGGGGCGCAGTGGACAAACATGTCAAAGAAAATGCTTATCGACGCCACCCATTCCGAGGAAACCCGGGTGGTCGTGGTCGACGGAAACAAGGTCGAAGAATTCGACTTCGAGACCGTAAACAAGCGCCAGCTGGCCGGAAACATCTATCTGGCCAAGGTGACGCGGGTCGAACCCTCGCTTCAGGCGGCCTTCGTGGAATATGGCGGCAACCGCCATGGCTTCCTGGCCTTCGCCGAAATCCACCCGGACTATTACCAGATCCCGGTCGCCGACCGTAAGGCGCTGATCGAGGAAGAGCGGGCGATGGCCCGCGCCGAGGAAGAGGAAGAGAACCGCCGTTCGCGCCGCCGCCCGCCGCGCCCCGCCGCGAAGGCCGAGCAGGTGAAAGTGGAGGATGCCGTCCTCGAGGGGCCGTCCGGGATGGATGTGGTCGACCTCGGCGAGGACGAGGGGACGGATGGCCCGCTGGTGCAGGCGGCCTCGGCGGCCGAGCCGCAGGATGAGGCGGGTCCTGAGCATGACCATGCCCATGATCACGCCGATGACCATGACCACCACAACGAACAGATCGAGCATGAGGCGGGCGGTCGCTACCGTGCGGTGGATCATGCCAGCGAGACTGACGAAGAGATCGAATCCATCGCCGAAGAGGACGTGGCCGAGGAAATCGCCCAGCCGCGCCGCCCGCGGGCCCGGCGTTACAAGATCCAGGAAGTGGTCAAGGTCCGGCAGATCATGCTGGTCCAGGTGGTCAAGGAAGAGCGCGGCAACAAGGGCGCGGCGCTGACCACCTATCTGAGCCTCGCGGGCCGCTATTGCGTGCTGATGCCGAACACCGCGCGCGGCGGTGGGATTTCCCGCAAGATCACCAATGCGGTGGACCGCAAGAAGCTGAAAGAGATCGCGGGTGAGCTGGAAGTGCCGGAAGGCGCGGGCCTGATCGTGCGCACGGCGGGGGCCAAGCGCACCAAGCCCGAGATCAAGCGCGACTACGAATATCTGATGCGGCTCTGGGAGCAGATCCGCGAGCTGACGCTGAAGTCTATCGCTCCGGCGAAGATCTATGAGGAAGGCGACCTGATCAAGCGGTCGATCCGCGATTTGTACAGCCGCGAGATCGAGGAGGTGCTGGTCGAGGGCGAGGGCGGCTACCGCACCGCCAAGGACTTCATGCGGATGATCATGCCGAGCCATGCCAAGCAGGTGGTGCGCTATCAGGATCAGACGCCGCTTTTCGCCCGCTATCAGGTCGAGGGCTATCTGTCGGGCATGTTCAACCCGGTGGTGCAGCTGAAATCCGGTGGCTACATCGTGATCGGCGTGACCGAGGCGCTGGTGGCGATCGACGTGAACTCCGGCCGGGCGACGAAGGAAGGCTCCATCGAGGAGACCGCGCTGAAGACCAACGTCGAGGCGGCGGAAGAGATCGCCCGCCAGCTGCGGCTGCGCGACCTTGCGGGCCTGATCGTCATCGACTTCATCGACATGGAAGAGCGGCGCAACAACGCCACGGTCGAGAAGCGGCTGAAGGACAAGCTGAAGACGGATCGCGCGCGGATCCAGGTCGGTCGGATTTCCGGGTTCGGCCTGCTGGAGATGAGCCGCCAGCGGCTGCGGCCGGGGATGCTGGAATCGACGACGCAGGCCTGCCCGCATTGCCATGGCACCGGGTTGATCCGGTCGGATGATTCGATGGCGCTGACGGTGCTGCGGGCGCTGGAGGAAGAGGGCACGCGGAAGCGGTCGCGCGAGGTGCTGCTGAAGGCGCCGGTCGGGATCGTCAACTATCTCTTCAACGCGAAGCGCGAGCATGTGGCGCTGATCGAGGCGCGCTACGGGATGTCGGTGCGGATCGAGGCGGACCCGATGATGGTGTCGCCCGACTATGCCATCGAGAAGTTCAAGACCGCTTTGCGCGCGGTGCCGGAGACGCCGGTGGTCTCGGGCCATGCCGGGCTGATGGGGGCGCCGGTCGAGGAGGAGGAAGACGAGGATATCGTCGACGACCTGATCGAGGAAGAAGTCGAGGAGGTGTCGGAAGCGTCCGAAGCGGCGGCTCCTGCGGGGGGCGACGGAGATGGCCAGCCGGGGCGGAAGAAGCGCCGGCGTCGGCGTCGGCGGCGCGGCGGGCCGCGTGACGATGCTGCGCCGGGGACCGAGGCCGGTGCTGACGAGGATGGCGAAGACGGCGAGGAGGAGCCGGGCGAGGCTGTGGAGGGCGTGACGGAGGCGGTCGAGACCGTGGTCGTCGCGGAGGAAGCGCCTGCGGCGAAGCCGAAGCGGGTCCGCAAGCCGAGGGGCGCGAAGGCCGAGGCGGCGGCTGAGGCTGCTCCGGTGGTCGAGGCGGTTGCCGAGGTCGTGGCCGAGCCGGTCGCAGAGGCCGTTGCGGAGGCGAAACCTGCGCCGAAGAAGCGGGCGAGCCGGGCGAAGGCGGCTGCGCCTGTGGCTGAAGGTGTCGCCGAAGCGGCGCCGGAGGCTGCGGCGGAGCCGGTGGCCAAGCCTGCGCGGACGCGCGGGTCGCGGGCGAAGGCTGCGGCGGTGACGGAAGCGGTTGTCGAGGCCGCGCCCGAGGCCCCGGTGCTGGCGCCCGATCCGGGGATGGCTCCGGTTGCCGAAACGGTGGTCGCCGATCCGGCGGAAGCTGTTGCCGCGGACCCGGCGGTGGATGAGCCCGCGAAGCCCAAGCGCAAGGGCTGGTGGTCGCTGGGGCGCTGAGGCCTCGTCCTCAAGGGATAGGGGGGCGGCCGGGACACCGGTCGCCCCGTTTCATTCCGGGGCGGGACCGCGGCGGATGAGATGCAGCGTCACCGCGCCCTCGGTTTCCGAGCCGAGGTAGTCATGCCCGGCCCCGGCGCAGAAATGCGGCAGGTCGACCAGCGCCATCGCATCGGTCGCCCGAACGCAGACCACGGTGCCGGGGGCGAGCGCCAGCAGACGCTTGCGCGCGCGAAGCACGGGGAGGGGGCAGAGGAGCCCCTCGCAGTCGATCTCGATATCCCAGGCGGCCATGCGGCGGTGTGTAGCGGGGCGGGGCGGGTGCGGCAAGGTTGCAGCGCTGCCACGGGGATGTGACGCGCTGTCCTCGTGACGCCGCGGGGGAAAGCCGCTATCTGGGGCGAAGCATGTTCGGAATCGAGATCATCGACGCTGCCCTTCTGCCCGCGATGCTGGTCGCGCTGGTGGCGGGGGTGCTGTCCTTCCTGTCGCCCTGCGTCCTGCCCATCGTGCCGCCCTACCTTGCCTATATGGGCGGGATTTCGATGGGCGAAATGAAGGGCGGCGTGGCGCGGCACCGGGTGATCCTGCCCGCGCTTTTCTTCGTGCTGGGCCTGTCGACGATCTTCCTGCTTCTCGGCTTCGCCGCCTCGGCCTTCGGGGGCTTCGTGCTGGCGAACCAGTTGCTGCTGGCGCGGATTTCCGGTGCGGTGATCATCATCTTCGGGCTGCACTTCCTGGGCGTCTTCACCATCCCGCTGTTGCAGCGCGAGATGCGGGTGGATGCGGGGGACCGGGGCGGGTCGGCCTTCGGGGCCTATGTGCTGGGCCTCGCCTTCGCCTTCGGCTGGACGCCCTGCATCGGGCCGCAACTGGGTGCGATCCTGTCGCTGGCGATGCAGGAGGGCAGCACGGCGCGCGGGACGCTGCTTCTGGGCATCTATGCGCTGGGCCTGGGGCTACCCTTTTTGATCGCTGCGATTTTCATCGAGAAATCAATGCATCTGATGGGCAAGCTCAAGCGGCACATGAAGCTGATCGAGCGGCTGATGGGCGGGCTTCTGCTTCTGGTCGGGCTGATGCTGGTCACGGGAATCTTCACCGATTTCAGCTACTGGATGCTGGAGACCTACGACTTCCTGGGCGTGCCGGTTCCGGGCTGAGACTTCCCTCTTTGCCAGCAGCGGTTAAGCTGTGGCGGTCAGAGTGGCGGGATGGGCGTGGGGTCTGCAAAAGATATCGGGCAAGGGGCGGGCGTCTTCCGGCGCCATGTGCTGTATATCCCCGGCTATGACCCTTTCCCGCCCCGGCGCTACCGCGAGCTTTACCGGACGGAAGGGGCGGCGCAGGCCGCAATCTCGGGCTATCGGCTGGCGATCCAGCCCCGCGCGGGAGAGACCTATGGCTGGCGTGTCGCGGCAGAGATCGACGGGCGGGCGGTGGAGGCCGAGGTCGAGGTGCTGGTCTGGTCGGATCTTGTGAAGGGCTCGATGGGACGGGGAATCGCCGGAACCTATGCGCAGCTGGCGCGGACGGCCTGGCTGTATCTGCGCTCGGGCGCGTTGAAGCGGCTGATCCGGCTGCGCAAGGGGCCGATGATCGCGGCGCTGTATCCGGCGGTGCTGCTGGTCGTGCAGGGGCTGGTGGCGCTGGCGGCGGGCGGGTTGGTCCTCTGGCTGACGCGGGCTTTGCCCTGGGGGCTGGGATGGCTGCTGGCGCTGGCGTCGGGCTGGGCGGTGCTGGAGGGATTCCGGCGCATCGACCACCGGCTGTTCGTCTATTACCTGATGCATGACTATGCCTTCACCACGGTCGAAGGGGGCGCTTATCCGGCGGTGCTGGAGGCGCGGCTGGCGGCCTTTCGCGCGCGGGTGCGGGCAGCCTTGGCGTCGGGAGTGGACGAGGTGCTGGTCGTCGGCCATTCCTCGGGCGTGCATCTGGGGGTCTCGGTGCTGGCCGACCTGATCCGCGAGGGGGTGCCGGGGGGGCCGGCGCTGGGGTTCCTGAGCCTGGGGCAGGCGGTGCCGATGGTGTCTTACCTGCCGGGGGCGGCGCGGCTGCGGGGCGATCTGGCGTATCTCTCGACGCGGGAGGAGCTGACCTGGGTCGATGTGACCGCGCCGGGGGATGGGTGCAGCTTCGCACTGTGCGATCCGGTGGCGGTCAGCGGGGTGGCGCCGGAGGGGCAGCGCTGGCCCTTGATCCTGTCGGCGGCCTTCACGCAGACCTTGAGCCCTGAGACGTGGCGGGCGTTGAGGCGGCGGTATTTCCGGCTGCATTTCCAGTATCTCTGCGCCTTCGACAACCTGAGCGGCGGGCCGGGCGACTATGATTATTTCCGCATCACGGCGGGGCCTTTGACATTGGCGGACAGGTTCCGGGGGCGGAAGCCTTCGGCCAGCCGGATCACCACGCCGCTGTCGCCGTTCCGGGACATGGCATGAGCGCGGTGTTGCCCCCGAAGCCGGAGCCGCGGGCCGACAAGGTCTCGCTCTGGGGGCATCTGCGGGCCTTCCGGCGGGACATCCTGTCGGCGCAACCGGCGCGGCTGTACCGGGCCTGGATGGCGGAGTTCCGCACGCCCTTCTTCGAGAGCTACCTGTGCAACGACCCGGCGCTGGTGCGGCGCGTGCTGGACGAGCGGCCGGCGGATTTCCCGAAATCGGACCGGGTGACGGAGGGGCTGCGGCCTTTGCTCGGCCGGTCGGTGTTCGTGACCAATGGCGAGGAGTGGCTGCGCCAGCGCCGGATCATCGACCCGGCCTTCGAGGGCGGGCGGCTGAAGGAGGCCTTCCCGGCGATCTGGGCGGCCAGTGCGGCGGCCGTCGCGCGGATGGAACCGGGCGAGATGGAGGTGGAACTGGCGGCCAGCCATGCGGCGGCGGATGTGATCTTCCGCACTTTGTTCTCGATTCCCATCGAGGATCAGGTGGCGCAGGCGGTGTTCCATGAGTTCCGCGCCTATCAGCGCTCGGCCCCGATCCTGAATCTCGGGGCCTTCCTGCCTTTGCCGCGCTGGGTGCCCCGGCTGCACCGGCGGGCGACGCGGCGGTCGGCGAGGGCGATCCGGCGGCTGATCGAGGGGCTGACGGCAGAGCGGGCGGCGGCGATTGCGTCTGGTGTGGCTCCCGCCGATCTGGCGACGAAGATCATGACGACGCCTGACCCGGTGACGGGAACGCCCTTCGGCGCGGCAGAGATGGTCGACCAGGTGGCGATCTTCTTCCTGGCCGGGCACGAGACCAGCGCCTCGGTTTTGGGTTGGGCTTTGTATCTGCTGGCGACGCATCCCGAGGCGCAGGAAAGGGTGGCGGCGGAGGCGGCGGCTCTACGGCCGGAGTTCGGGGTGATGGGGTCGCTGCGGTATACGCGCGATGTGTTCCGCGAGGCGCTGCGGCTGTATCCCCCGGTGCCGATGCTGGTGCGCGAGGCCGCGGGGCCGGAAGAGTTCCGGGGCAGGGCGGTGAAGCGGGGGGCGCAGGTGGTGATCAGCCCCTGGCACCTGCACCGGCATGAGCGGCTGTGGGAGAGGCCGGATGAATTCGACCCGGACCGCTGGGCGGGCGAGGTGCCGCAGGGGGGATATCTGCCGTTCTCACGCGGGGCGCGGGTTTGCCCGGGGGCGGGGTTCGCGATGCTGGAGGGCACGCTGATGCTGGCGCATCTGCTGCGGGCGTTCCGGTTCGAGGCGGTGGAGAGCCGGGTGCCGGTGCCGGTGGCGCATCTGACGGTGCGGGCGAAGGACGGGATATGGCTGCGGGTGACGCCGCGGAGCGGTGCGTGAAATCACGCACCGCCCGGTCAGGCCAGCTCGACCCGGTAGCTTTCGATGACGGTGTTGGCGAGGAGCTTTTCGCACATCGCCTTGACATCCGCCTCGGCCTTCGCGCGGTCGGTCTCGTCCAGGTCCAGCTCGATCACCTTGCCCTGCCGCACGCCGCTGACGCCCTGAAAGCCCAGCGAGCCGAGCGCGTGGCGCACCGCCTCGCCCTGCGGATCGAGGACGCCGGACTTCAGCATGACGGTGACGCGGGCTTTCATCGGGGCCTCCGGGATGGGTCTGCCCGTCCTTAGCGAAGGGCCGGGCGGGGGGCAAGGGCGCGCCTCAGTTGATCAGCGTCGGCTTCGTCGTGTGGGTGACGTTCGAGGGCAGGACGCCCAGGCGCCGGGCCAGTTCGGTGTAGACATCGGCCATCGGCTGCGGGTCGGGAATGGTGCCGTCGGGGCGTTCGGGTTGGCGCATGTCCCAGAGGCGGCAGCTGTCGGGGCTGATCTCGTCGGCGACGATCAGGCGCATGAAGTCGCCCTCCCAGATCCGGCCGACCTCGATGCGGAAATCGGCGAGGCGGATGCCCACGCCCATCATCACGCCGGACAGGAAGTCGTTGACCCGCAGGGACAGCGCCACGATGTCGTCGAGGTCCTGCTGGCTGGCCCAGTTGAAGGCGACGATGTGCTCTTCGGCCACGAGCGGCAGCTGCAGCTTGTCGTCCTTGAAGTAGTATTCGACGATCGGGCGGGGCAGTTGCGTACCCTCGGGTATGCCCAGCCGCGCCGACAGCGGCCCGGCGGCGAAGTTGCGCACGACGACTTCGAGCGGGATGATCTCGGCCATCCGCACCAGCTGCTCGCGCATGTTGATGCGGCGGATGAAATGGGTGGGCACACCGATCTGGTTCAGGCCCGCCATGAAGAATTCCGACAGCCGGTTGTTCAGCACGCCCTTGCCCTCGCGCACGGCGGGGGCGGCGACGCTGGGGGCGTTGTCGTCCTTGAAATACTGGATCAGCGTGCCGGGCTCGGGGCCTTCGTACAGGATCTTGGCCTTGCCTTCGTAGACCTTCTTGCGCCGTGCCATGGTTCACTCGATCAGGGGGGCGGCGATGGGCTTCCGCCTTCAAACCGCTTTCCTTGGCCTATAGTCCAAGGGGGCCACACCCGCAAGGCGCGAGCGCGCCCGGCGCGGCCAAGGGGGCTTGCGGTGGGGGGGCCGGAGAGGCATATGGGAGGAAACGCCAGCACTCCGGGGGAGCCCATGACCACGTTCGACGACCGCGAGAATGCCTTCGAGGCCAAGTTCGCCCATGACAGCGAGATGCAGTTCCGGGCCGAGGCGCGGCGCAACAAGCTGGTTGGCCTTTGGGCAGCCGGTCTGCTGGGCAAGGCCGACGATGCGGCGGCGGCCTATGCGATGGAAGTGGTCAGCGCCGATTTCGAGGAAGCGGGCGACGAGGATGTCGTGCGCAAGGTGGTGGCCGACCTCGCGGGCAAGGCCAGCGCCGACGAGGTGCGCGCGAAGATGAAGGAACTGATGCCGGTCGCCAAGGCACAGCTTCTGACGGAAAACTGAGCGCCGATCCGGCCGGTCGAGAATGAAGCGCGCGGTCCCGGTGGGGCCGCGTTTTTCTTTGTGCCTCGTCGCGGCTGGCGCCCCCGCCGAGCGGGTGGGTGATCCGGCGCCGGGTCCTGCGCGCCTTGCCCGTCGGCGAAGATGAGCCGGACCACAACACGAGTTGCGGAATATGAATTTGCCTCTCGATGCAACCCATGGCAGACGAGGAGGACAGGCGGCCTGAAGGAACCCGACGATGACCGATGCACTGACCCGTATGCTCGACGCGCGCGACTGGCTGATGGCCGATGGGGCGACGGGGACCAACCTGTTCAACATGGGGCTGTCGTCGGGCGAACCGCCCGAGTTCTGGAACATCGAGAAGCCCGAGAACATCCGCAAGCTTTACGGCGATGCGGTGGCGGCGGGGTCTGACCTGTTCCTGACCAACACCTTCGGCGGCAACGCGGCGCGGCTGAAGCTGCACAATGCGCAGGGCCGGGTGGCCGAGCTGAACCGGGTCGGCGCGGCGCTGGGGCGCGAGATCGCCGACAAGGCGGGGCGTCCGGTGGTCGTCGCGGGCTCGATGGGGCCGACGGGCGAGATTTTCGAGCCGATGGGCAGCCTGACCCATGCGCTGGCGGTGGAGATGTTCCATGAGCAGGCCGAGGCGCTGAAGGAAGGCGGCGCGGATGTCCTTTGGGTCGAGACGATCTCGGCGCCCGAGGAATACCGTGCGGCGGCGGATGCGGCGCTGCGCGCGGACATGCCCTGGTGCGGCACGATGAGCTTCGACACGGCGGGGCGGACGATGATGGGCACGACCTCGGCGGCGATGGCCGAAATGGTGGAACGCCTGGTCAACCCGCCCATCGCCTTCGGGGCGAACTGCGGGGTGGGCGCGTCCGATCTGATGCGCACGGTGCTGGGCTTCGCCGCGACCGGGACCGAGCGCCCGATCATCGCCAAGGGCAATGCCGGCATCCCGAAGTATCACGACGGGCATATCCACTATGACGGGACGCCCGAGCTGATGGCGGAATATGCGGTGCTGGCGCGGGATGCAGGGGTCAGGATCATCGGCGGCTGCTGCGGCACGATGCCGGAACACCTGCGCGCGATGCGGGTGGCGCTGGAGAGCCGGCCCAAGGGCAACCGGCCCGCGCTGGACACGATCCAGGCGAAGCTTGGCGGCTTCTCCTCGGCCTCGGACGGAACGGGCGACGATGCAGGCGCCGGACGGCGGGAGCGTCGCGGCCGGAGGGGCTGATGGCGGGCGCCGTCCTCTGGCAGCGGAGCGAGGGGGCGCTGGTCTTTCTGGCCGGGCTGGTGGTGACGGCGACCACGGGAGCCGACTGGTGGGTTGCCCTGCCGGTCTTCTTTGCGCCGGACCTGTCCTTCCTTGCCTATCTCGCCGGGCCAAGGGTCGGGGCTGCGGTCTACAACGCCGTGCATATCTACGGCTTCGGCGCTGGAGTTCTGGCAATCGGGATGGTTTCGGGTCTGCCCTGGCTTGTCGCGCTCGGCGCGCTTTGGCTGGCCCATTCCGGATTTGACCGGATGCTGGGCTATGGGCTGAAGCTGGACTCGGGATTCCAGGACACCCATCTGGGCCGCATCGGCCGCGGCTGAGCGCCGCCCGCAGGTCAGCCGGTCAGAACAGGGCCAGCTGGTCGCCTGCCGTTGGCGGCGGCTGGAAGAGGTCGGTCCGCAGGGCGGGCAATCCCTCGCCCAGTCCAAGCCGCTTGCGGGCGAGGTGGGCGCGGCGGCGGATCAGCTCGGCCCAAGGGCCCTCGCCGCGCATCCGCTTGCCCCATTCGGAGTCGTAGTCGCGCCCGCCGTGCAGTTCGCGCACCCGGCCCATGACGCGCGCGGCGCGGTCGGGGAAAGTGGCGGCCAGCCAGTCGCGGAACAGCGGCGCAACCTCCAGCGGCAGGCGCAGGGGGATGGTGTTCGCGGCCCGGGCGCCCGCGTCGCGGCCTGCCTCCATCACCGCCTCCAGCTCATGGTCGGTCAGCGCCGGGATCAGCGGCGAGACCTGGATGCGGACCGGCACCCCGGCCTGCGACAGGCGCCGGATCATCTGCAGCCGCCGCTGCGGGGCCGGGGCACGGGGCTCCATCTTGCGGGCGATGGTTTCGTCCAGCGTCGTCACCGAGATCGACACCGACGCCAGCCCCTCTGCCGCCATCGCGGCGATCAGGTCGATGTCGCGTTCGATCGTGGTGCCGCGGGTGGTGATCCAGACCGGGTGGCGGAAGGCCTGCAGCACCTGCAGCACCTCGCGCATGATCCCATGCGCGCGCTCGACCGGCTGGTAGGGGTCGGTGTTGGTGCCGATGGCAACGGGCGCGACGCTGTAGGCCGGGCGGCGCAGCTCTTTGTCCAGGACCCCGGCTATGCCGGGGCGGGCGATCAGCCGCGTCTCGAAATCGAGGCCGGGGGAGAGGTTCAGGAAGGCATGGGTGGGGCGGGCGTAGCAGTAGATGCAGCCATGTTCGCAGCCGCGGTAGGGGTTGATCGAGCGGTCGAAGGGCAGGTCGGGCGAGCGGTTGTAGGTCAGCGCCGAGCGGGGGCGTTCCAGCCGGACCTCGGTCGCGACCAGGCGGTCTTCCTCGGGCAGGTCCCAGCCGTCGTCGAAAGCCTCGCGCCCGGTGGCCTCGAACCGCCCGGCGCGATTGCTGTCGACCCCCCGCGCACGGAGGCGCTGGCCGGGCAGGATGCCTGTCTTGTCGGTCATCGCGAAAGACTAGAACAAAACAAGAACATTTGCCAGCGCTTTCCGCCGGGCAATGGCTACCTGTCGGCTTTCATGCCGTGGATGTCGCTTGCCGCCTAGTGGCGAGGGTGGTTTCGGATCATCACCATGTCAGACCCACCGCTTGGAGCGCAGCCATGGCCGACGAAGACGATATCATCCTGTCCGAGCTGTCGGATGACGAGCTTGTGCTGCAGATGCACGACGACCTTTACGACGGTCTGAAGGAAGAGATCGAAGAGGGCGTCGAGATCCTGCTGGAGCGCGGCTGGACCCCCTATGACGTGCTGACCAAGGCGCTGGTCGCCGGGATGACCATCGTCGGCGCCGACTTCCGCGACGGCATCCTGTTCGTGCCCGAGGTTCTTCTGGCCGCCAACGCGATGAAGGCGGGCATGGCGATCCTGAAGCCGCTGCTGGCCGAAACCGGCGCGCCGCGCATGGGCAAGATGGTGATCGGCACGGTCAAGGGCGACATCCACGACATCGGCAAGAACCTTGTCGCGATGATGATGGAAGGTGCCGGCTTCGAGGTGAAGGACCTCGGGATCAACAACTCGGTCGAAAAGTACCTTGAGGCGCTGGAGGCCGAACAGCCCGACATCTTGGGCATGTCGGCCCTGCTGACGACCACGATGCCCTATATGAAGGTCGTGATCGACACGATGAAGGAAAAGGGTCTGCGCGAGGATTATATCGTCCTGGTCGGCGGCGCCCCCCTGAACGAGGAATTCGGCAAGGCCATTGGCGCCGACGCCTATTGCCGCGATGCGGCCGTGGCGGTGGAGACGGCGAAGCAGTTCGTCGCCCGCAAGCACAACCAGATGGGCGGCTGACCCACGCCCAAGTGAGTCGGGGGGGCTTGAATGAAGCGCCCCCGAAGCGCAGATTGAAGGTCAGGGAGACGTGACATGCCCTTGACACACTTTCTTGGATTGATCGCCCTGGTGATCGTGACCGCAGGCCTGACGATCTGGCTTGCCCTCTGGACCGGGGTTCCCTTCGCGGCTCTGGCCTTCGCGGCGCTCTCTGCCAGCGTGATCCTGACCTGGACCCGCGTCAGCCGGTAAGGCGGACCATGGACGACGTCACCCTTTCCGAGACCGGTCTGCAGCCTGCCCATGCGGGCCGCATCCTGCTCATCGCCTGCGGGGCCCTGGCGCATGAGATCCTCGCCCTGAAGGCGGCGAATGGCTGGACGCATATGGACCTGCAATGCCTGCCGGCGAAACTGCATCTCTGGCCCGAGAAGATCATCCCGGCGGTCGAAGAGGCGGTGGCGAAGGCGCGGGGCGAGTATCAGACGGTCTTCGTCGTCTATGCCGATTGCGGGACGGGGGGGCAGCTCAAGGCCGCCTGCGACAGGCTGGGCGTCGAGATGGTCGAGGGACCGCATTGCTATTCCTTCTTCGAGGGCAATGCGAAGTTCGCCGCTGTGGCGGATGACGAGTTCACCGCCTTCTACCTGACCGATTTCCTGGTCCGCCAGTTCGATGCCTTCGTCTGGAAGCCGATGGGACTCGACCGGCACCCGGAGCTGCGGGACATGTATTTCGGCAATTACACCAAGCTGGTCTATCAGGCGCAGCTGGACGATCCGGCGCTGGACGCCAAGGCGCAGGACTGTGCCCGACGGCTGGGGTTGGCCTATGAGCGGCGGCTGACCGGCTATGGCGATCTGGCGGTGACGCTGGGCCGCGTCGCCGGTTAAGCGGCGAAATCGGTGATCACCGCGACGCCGGGGGCGGTGGGGCCGTCGAAGGCGCGCAATTCCTCGGTCGCCTGCGACAGGGCCACGCTGCGGGCGACGATGGGGCTGACGTCGATCCGGCCGGTCTCGATCAGGCTGAGGAGCGTCGGGTAGCGCCAGGCGGGCATTCCCCGGGTGCCGAAGACCGACAGTTGCCGCATGTAGAGCGTGTTCATGTCGATCTGCATTTGCGCGGTATGGCCGACGGGCAGGCCGACCTGCACATGGCGACCGAGCGGGCGAAGGCAGCGGAGGGATGCGTTTGCGGTGGGCTCGATCCCCAGCGCCTCGACGCTGACATGCGCGCCGCCGTTGGTGAGGTCGACGATCCGGGCGGCCACGTCGCCCTCGCGGGCGTCGAAAGCGGCTTCGGCGCCGAGGGAAAGGGCGTGGGCCAGCTTTTCGGGCACCACATCGACCACGACGACGCGCGCGCCGAGCGCCTTGCCGATGAGGAGGCAGGAAAGCCCGATGCCGCCGGTGCCATGGACGGCGAGCCATTCCCCGGCTTGCAGCGCGGCGCGCCCGGTGAGGGCGTGGAACGCGGTGGTGACGCGACAGCCGAGGCCTGCGGCCAGCGCGGGCGACAGGCTTTCCGGCAGGCGGGTCAGGTTATGGGCATGGGGGACCGAGACATATTCGGCATAGGCGCCGCGATCCCCGAAGCCCGGCACCCGCTGGCTGCGGCAGGTGGTGGTCTGGCCCGACCGGCATTCCGGGCAATCGCCGCAGGCGAGGATGAAGGGGGCGATGACCCGGTCGCCGGGTTTCCATCTGGCGAGGGGGCCAGCCTCGACCACCTCGCCGCAGTATTCGTGGCCCGGGATGTCGCCGGGTTTGACCTTCGGATGCTCGCCGACCCAGCCGTGCCAGTCGCTGCGGCAGATGCCGCAGGCGAGGGTTTTCAGCACCACCCCATCGGGTTCGCAGGCCGGATCGGGCACGGTTTCCAGCGACAGGGGCTCACGGTAGGCACGAAGGACGGCGGCGCGCATCAGGGTCTCCGATAGTGGTTCAGGCAGAAGACCCGGATCGCCGAGGCGAGGCCTTCCTCTCCGCGACGTCCGGCGTCGATTTCGGCGGCCAGGGCATTGAGCGGCGTGGATTTCTCGGCGGCGATGGCGCGGAAAGCGTCCCAGAACTCCGGTTCGAGGGAGACGCTGGTGCGGTGGCCGTGCAGGGTGAGCGAATGCTTGGCGGGACGGGTGGTCATGGCGAGAGAATAGCCCGCGTGGTGTGGCGGAGCAAAATCCTTGGAAGGATTTTGGCAAATTTCTTCGAAGAAATTTGGAAGTTTCTTGGAAGAAACTTGGGTCTACACCACGATTTTCACGGGCTCTGCGTTGCAGAAAACGATGAAATGGCCACCGTTTTCTACGGCACGAAAGCCCCGGCGGGCGATTTCGCGGATGAAGCGGTCCCGCCCGACCAGACGTTCCACATCCGCAACCCGGCGCCGGACAATGCCGCCTTCGGCAGCGGTACGGGCCGAGAACATCTGCGTCACCCAGCGTTCGGGTGACATATGGTCTGTCATGGGCAGCATGGCGGCACCTCCTGCCCGCGATCCTCGCGCGCAACGGTTAACCGGCAGTTAATCCGTGTCCCGCAGGTGCCCGTCCAACTGCCGTATGGCCTTCTCGACCCGGGCCTTCTCCAGATCCCGCTCCGCCTTCGTCCGGCCATGCTTCGCGGCATTGGCGTCGGCCTCGGCGCGGGCGGCCTTGCGGGCCGCCTGCTTCTTCGCCTGCCGCAGGTTGACGATCTCGGCCATCAGCCTTTCGGGCCGACCATATCCTCGGGGCGGACGATGCGGTCGAAGGTCTCGCCATCCACGAAGCCGAGCGCGATGGCCTCTTCCCGCAGTGTCGTGCCGTTCTTGTGCGCGGTCTTCGCGACCTTGGTCGCGTTGTCGTAGCCGATGGTCGGCGCCAGCGCCGTCACCAGCATCAGGCTTTCCTGCATCAGCTTCCCGATCCGCGCCACGTTGGCCTGCGTTCCCACCACCATGTTGCCGGTGAAGCTTGCCGCCGCATCGCCCAGAAGCTGGATCGATTGCAGCACGTTGTAGGACATCATCGGGTTGTAGACGTTCAACTCGAAATGCCCTTGCGACCCGGCAAAGCCCACCGCCGCGTCATTGCCCATCACCTGGGCGCAGACCATGGTCAGCGCCTCGGCCTGGGTCGGGTTCACCTTGCCGGGCATGATCGAAGAGCCGGGCTCGTTCTCCGGCAGGATCAATTCGCCCAGGCCCGAGCGCGGGCCGGAACCCAGAAGCCGCAGGTCGTTGGCGATCTTGTAGAGTGCCGCCGCGACGGTCTTCAACGCGCCCGAGAACATCACCATCGCGTCATGCGCGGCCAGCGCCTCGAACTTGTTCGGGGCGGTGACGAAGGGCAGGCCGGTGATATTCGCGATTTCAGCCGCCACACGCTTGTCGAAGCCGATCCTGGTGTTGAGGCCGGTACCGACCGCGGTGCCGCCTTGCGCAAGCTCATAGATGTCCGGCAGGCACATCTTCACCCGCGCGATGCCCTTGTCGACCTGCGTCGCATAGCCGGAGAATTCCTGGCCCAGAGTCAGCGGCGTCGCGTCCTGGGTATGGGTGCGGCCGATCTTGATGATGTCCTTGAATTCACGCGACTTGGCCCACAAGGCCGCCGCCAGCTTCTCCAGCCCCGGAATCAGCACGTCGCGGGTGTGCATCCCGATCGCGACATGCATCGCGGTGGGGAAGGTGTCGTTCGAGGACTGGCCCATGTTCACATGGTCGTTCGGGTGCACCGGCTTCTTCGAGCCCTTCACGCCGCCCAGCATCTCGATCGCGCGGTTGCTGATCACCTCGTTCGCGTTCATGTTTGACTGGGTGCCCGAGCCGGTCTGCCAGACCACCAGCGGGAAGTTGTCGTCGAAGCGGCCCGCGATCACCTCGTCCGCAGCGGCGACGACGGCATTGCCCAGTTCGGCCGAAATATCGCCCTGCGCCATGTTGACCAGCGCGCAGGCTTTCTTGATCACCCCGAGCGCGCGGATGATCGGAACGGGCTGGCGTTCCCAGCCGATGGGGAAGTTGATGATCGACCGCTGCGTCTGCGCGCCCCAGTACTTGTCGGAGGGAACCTCCAGCGGGCCGAAGCTGTCGGTCTCGGTACGGGTCGCGGTCATGGATGCCTCCTGCAAGCGGTTGCCGCCCGTCTACCGCCGGGGGGCGGTGAAATCAATCGGCATACCGTCGCATACTGTGCGGATTGCCGCAGGTGGGAGCCGGGTTCTGCACCGGAAAGTTGTGCTACAACAATCCTGACGCGCAGCCCGCCCGCGCCTCGCGTCTGAAACCCGAAAGGAGATGCGAATGACCGACATGCCCGAAATGACCGCTTCGCCGCGCGAAAGGCTGGTCATGCCCTTCCTCGCACCGGTCTACCATAGCTTTGCCCAGCCGGTGGGCTGGCTGGTGTTGCGCGTGGTGGTCGGCGGCTATCTGATGGTCGAGGGCTGGCCCAAGATCACCGCGCCCATGGCAATGACCGGCTTCGTCGAGTCGCTGGGCTTCCATCCCGGCTGGGTCTTCTCGCCGCTGCTTGCGGTGCTGAACTTCATCGGCGGGGCGCTGATCGTGCTGGGGCTCTTCACCCGCCCGGTCGCGCTGGCCAATGCGGTGATGCTGATGGTGACATGGTGGTTCCACGTCAGCCATCCCTATGGCGAGGCCTTCCTGACCCCGGAAGGCATCGAGTTCCTGAAGGCCAACCTGCAATATCTGACGGCAGAGGGGCAGCAGCAGTTGCTGGCCGATGGCGGGCATGAATTCCTGGCGCTGGTGCAGATGAAGGCCGAGACCAACTCGCTGTTCTGGGCGGGGGCCACGGCGCTCTTCGCGGCCTATGGCGGGGCGCATTATTCGCTGGACCGGCTAATGCGGAAGGAGATCTGACGACCTTTCGCAGGCGTCAGGCCCGGCGGAAGCGGTAGACGGTGGCGGGGGGAAGATTGGCCCAGACCTTGTTGCCCTTGTTCACCGTAAGGCCAAGCGCAGCGATGGTTTCCGGCGGCAGCGGCGGGCGGGGGCCATAGGTGAACTGCACATAGCGCCCGCGCGGGGCGAGGATCGCGAAGGCCGCCGCGACGATGCCCTCGCGCACCTCGGGCGGCATCGACAGCAGCGGCAGGCCGGAGATCACCGTGCCGACATCGGGCGGGACCAGCCGCGCCGCCTCTTGCGCGGGGAGTTGATGCACGGTCACGCCGGGAAACTTGTGCCGCAGGTAGACAACGAATTCCTCGTCCAGTTCGAAGAGCGTCAGGTTCCCGGGCGGGACGCCGCGGGCCAGGATCGCCTCGGTGAAGCGCCCGGTGCCGGGGCCGAATTCCACCACCCGCCCGCTTTTCGGGCCGAGCCCCAGAGTCATGGCGCGGGCCAGGATGCGGGAGGAGGGTGCGATCGCCGACACCTGCCGCGGGTTCTTCAGCAGCCGGCGTCGGAAGAGGGCGAGGTCGCTCATCAGTGTTTGCGGAACTGGTCCAGCGAGACGATCTCGGCATCCTGGCGCGCGGGTTCGTCCTCGACCTCGACCTCGATATCCTCGTCGTCCTCGTCTTCGTCCTGTTCCTGCGTCTCGAAACGCAGGCCGAATTCGACCGACGGGTCGACGAAGGTGCGCAGCGCGTCGAAGGGGATCACCATCGGCTCGGGGTTGTTGCCGAAATTCAGCGTGATGGAGAAGCCTTCGTCGTCCACATGCAGGTTTTCGAACCAGTGCTGGATGACGACGGTCATCTCGGTCGGATAGCGTTCCTTGAGCCAGTCGGCGATCTGCACGTCGGGGTGCGTGGTGTCGAAGGTGATGAAGAAATGATGCGCGCCGGGCAGGCCATGTTCGGCGACTTCGGTCAGAACCGACTGGATCAACCCCCGCATCGCGCGGTGCATGAGATTGCCATAGTCGATACTGCGCGCCATGAGCCGTCCTTTCCGGTTGGGGTGCAGCATAGGGGATTCGGAGGCCAAGGGAAGGGGTGGATGCACCCGGTCGGCGCGGCTTCGTCAAAGAACCGCCGCTGCCGATGAGGCGAGTGCGGAGAGCATCAAAACAACCAAAAGCGGCAGGCACCGGACCAGAAGGCCCCATGCCGCGAAGGCTGCGATCATCAGGGGCAGGGGGCGCAGACTGCCGGGATCGGGCAGGGCCAGGCGCAGGGGACCGATGGCGATCTCGGGGACGCTGGCGAACAGGACGTGCAGGGCAAACCACAGCGAGAGGTTGGCGATCACCCCCACGACAGCGGCGGTGATGGCAGCCAGCGCGCCGGAAAGGCGGGGCATGTGGGTCAGGCGTTCGATGAAGGGGGCGCCCGCGAAGGCGAAGAGGAAGGCGGGCGCGAAGGTCATCCAGAGCGCAACGGCGGCTCCGGCAAGGCCGAGAGTCCAGCCGCCGGTCTGATGCGCGGCCATGAAGCCGACGAATTCGGTGACCAGAATCAGCGGGCCGGGCGTGGTTTCCGCCAGCCCCAGCCCGTCGATCATCTGCGGAAGCGTGAGCCAACCTTTCGCCTGCACCACGTCCTGCGTCATCCAGGCCAGCACGGCATAGGCGCCGCCGAAGGTGAGGATGGCGAGTTTCGAAAAGAAGAGGCCGATCTCGCCCAGGCGCGCAGGGGCGGACAGGATCAGAAGGCCCAGCGGCAGGAGCCAGACCGCCAGCCAGATGGTGGTGGCCTTCAGGACATGGACATGAGACAGAACGGCGGGCTCGGCTGGGGCCTCCGTTGTACCCGTGGGGGTGCGGAAGAAGCCCCAGAGGCCCGCCGCAAGAATGATGACGGGAAAGGGTAGTGTCAGTGCGAAGAGGCCGAGGAAGGCGAGGGTGGCGATGGCATAGGCCTCGCGCGATTTCAGGGCGCGCTTCGAGACCCGGATTAGCGCCTCGACCACGATGGCGATGACGGCGGCCTGGACTCCGGTGAAAAGGGCGGCGACGAGGGGCAGCTCACCGAAGGCCGCGTAGATGAGGGACAGAGCCAGGACGACCAGCGCGCCGGGAAGGACGAAGAGCCCCCCGGCGATCAGGCCGCCGATGCTTCCGTGCATGCGCCAGCCGATCCAGGTGGCCAGTTGCATCGCCTCCGGTCCGGGCAGGAGCATGCAGAACGAGAGCGCGCGCAAGTAGTCGGGTTCCGGGACCCAGCGCTTCTCGTCCAGAATGATCCGGTGCATCAGCGCGATCTGCGCCGCCGGGCCGCCGAAAGAGAGGCAGCCGATCCGGGCAAAGGTGAAGGTCAGGTCGGAAAGACCGGGATTGGGGGGCATGGGGGGAAGGGTGCCGCAGGTCTGGGCGAAGGAAGCGGAAGAGATATGGCGGCAGGTTGTGACGGGGACATGACGGTCAGCCGACGGGCTTCGCCAGTTCACGCAGGAGCTTCCGGCGCAGGGTTTCGGCATAGTCCTGCAGGCCCCGCGCGGTGACGGTGAAGCCGCCGGGGGTGATGATCCAGTTGCGGTAATAGGTGGTGATCGGGATGGCAGGGCCGGGCTCTTCGATGGCGATGGCGTTGATCGTGAGGCCGGCGGCGATGGCCTCGGCCCGGGCGCGGGCATCGGTGAAGCCCGCGTTTTCCTGCCCGTCGCCGGAGATGTCGATCACGCGGCGCGCGCAATCCGGGACGGCGGCGAACTGGGCGGTGGCGAAGCGGATCGCCTGGCCGACGGCGGTGTCCGAGCCCTGGAAGGCGCGGGGGATGGCGGCGGCGCGGGCGGCGAAGCGGGCGGTGTCGGGGTCGGAGAGCATCCGCTGCCATGGCAGGACCAGGGCCTGCTCCTCGACGCCCGACCACTGGACGACGGCCAGAGCGACCTGGCCCGCAACCAGCGCCTCGGCGACCTCGGGGTCCGACAGGGCGGCGGCGAGGCCTTCGACCTGGAGCCGGTAGTCGCCCGCGTCGATGGAGCCGGAGACGTCGATGGACAGAAGCAGCGCCGTCTCGCAGGCGCGGGCGGGCTGGATGGTCAGGCAGAGGAAGAGAGCCGCGCGGAGCATGGAGCAGGATGGGGCCGGGGGCGGAGTCTGGCAAGTGGCTCAGCGGTGACTGCGTCGCTCCTCGCAAGCGACGAGGAGACGATAGTCGAGAAGCCATGTAGGGAAGGTGCAGGTTTCTGTTGCCAGGTACCTGCGAACCCCGCCTTACGGTGCTACCCGCAAGGGCTTAGGTTTGGTATTGCGAGCCGCTTACGCGGCCAGCGCCACCGGAGCACGGTTGTCGTTGGCAACTGTGATCATGGACCGATAACGGTGGTACCTCACCGAGCGAAAGCTGGCCTCTTTGGTCGTTCGTCGATCCTATTTCGGCCCCATCTTCCCGCAACGAACGGGGGTATTGGTGGAGCCGCCGGGTACCGCCCCCGGGTCCGAGCCGATTATTACAGGTGCGTTTATCGCCATAGTCGGGGTTGCCCCCGACAGGGGTCAATATAGGGGGCGGGGGCGGGGGGCGCAAGGTGGGCTGCCCGCGCGCGGCGAGTTCTTGGGGGTCAGGGAAATCAAGGGCTTGGCCGCGGGCGTTCACGATCCGGAAAGGATGGCGACCGGTGTCGCCTGCTAGACCGCGATGAAGGCGGCGGGGCGGCGGTCGTGCTCGATCGCGCGCTCGGCCTGCTCGGCCAGACCGATCCCGGCCTGGTTCATCGTCTGGTAGATATGCGTCGCCCCGGCGGCCTTGAGGAGCAGCACATGCTCCTCATAAAGCGCATGCGCGATGATCGGGCCGGTGAAGCCCTTGGCCCGCAGGGCCCGCGCGGCGCTGATCTTGGCCGCGACGTTGTCCATCGCCAGGATCACGCCCTCGACGTTCGACATGCGCAGGCCGCGCCAGAAGCCCGCGTCCTCGACATCCGCCAAGAGCACGTTGCGGCCCGCCGCGGCATGGCCCGCGACGCGGTAGGTGTCGGCGTCGATCCCGGCGATACGGGCGAAATGGCCCGCCAACTCATCATAGGCGGCGGTCCCGGTGCGGCCCATGCCGAGGATCAGCACCTGTGCCGCGCCGAGGTCGGTCGGCAGTTCGTCGCGGTGAACGCGCCGGGTCTCGAATCTTTGCAGCCGGGGCTCGATCTTCTCGAAGATGCGGTCGGCCAGCCGGTCCAGCGGCGCGGCGAGCAGGAAGGACAGGCTGAGCGCAAGCGCCAGCGGCACCAGCCAGTCGGGCAGAACCCGGGCGGCGACGATCAGGCTGAATTCGCTGTAGACCGTCAGGTTCGCCGCGGTGAGGAAGGCGGTCCGTGCCCTGAGCCGGAAGAGGATCAGCAGAAGGAAGAAGAGCGCACCCTTCAGCGGCAGGATCAGGACCAGGGCGAGTGCGATCATCATGTCGCCGAGGCCGGGCAGGCCGGACATGCCGATCTGCAGGAAGAAGCCGACGAGGAAGATTTCCTTCAGGCCCCAGAGCGCGTCGGACAGCTCCTTCGCGCGGGGGTGGGTGGACAGGAGGAGGCCCATGATCAGCGCGCCCAGTTCGGCCGAAAGGCCCACCGCCTCGAATTCCGCCCCGCCGAGCACAAGAGCAAGCAGCATCCCGGCAAGGACGATCAGTTCGTCATGGCCCGCCACGTCCAGGAGCCGGTGCAGGACCGGGCGCACGAGGGGCAGGGTGGCAAGCACCGCCAGCGCCCAGGGCGAGGGAGCCTGCCCGCTGTAGAGCGCAAGGACTGCCAGCGCGATGATGTCCTGCACGACCAGGATGCCGATGGCGGTGCGACCGTAGAAGGCGCCGATGTCGCGCTTGGCTTCCAGCACCTTGGCGGAGAAGACCGTGGAGGAAAAGGAAAGGACCACGCCGAGGAGGAGCGCGGTCGGCCAGGCGAGGCCGAGGGCGACGACGAGGCCGAAGCCGAAGACGGCGGTGGTGATGCCCGAGTGGATCAGCGCGGTGCCGAAGACCTGGGGCTGGGCAAGTTGGCCAAGGCGAAGTTTCAGGCCGACGCTGAAGAGGAGGAGGAGAACACCGATGTGGGAGACATGGTCGAGGATTTCCGCCGTCTCTTCCGGCAGGCCAAGCCCCGGTGCGGCGGCATTGACCGCGAAACCGGCGGCCAGGAAGCCCACCAGGGGCGGCAGGCCGATCAGGCGGACTGCGAGGCCGAAGAAGAAGGCGAAGCTCAGGCAGATGATTTCAAACATGCGAATCGTGCATTCGGTGACGGTGGAAGCGAGGGAAGCTGTCCCCCGTAAGCGGGAATAGGAAACCGGTCAGATCAAATAATTGGCTGAAAGCGTCAAGAATATCGAAAGATCTGGGGGGATAGGACCAGTGGGTCGTATAGGCCCGGCCCGTTGCCCGAAAGGGTTTGCGCCATGGGAGGAGGCGGGTGCGTGCTGGGCACGCACCCTGGGCAGGAGCCGTCGCGTCAGAACCCCGATTTGATCGACTCGAATTCCTCGATCATCTTTTCGCGCAATTCGTTGGTGGGGGGCGATTGCACGAAGAGGGGGGTCGTCACCGGGTCGACATAGGCGGCCTTCAGCGCCTCGGCCGGGATTTCGGCCATGGCGGCATCGTTCGACAGCGAATAGCCGATCGCATCCAAGAGCGGCTGGGCCGAGGAATGGGCCAGCAGCGAGTTGATGAAGTCATAGGCCTTGTCTTCGCTTCCGGGGCCGTTCTTGATGTTGACGAAGCCGCAATACCAGGTCGAGGCGCCCTCGGCCGGGGCGCGGTTGAAGCCGACGGGGAACTTCTCGGCGGTCAGGATCGCGACCGGGTCGTTCCAGGACCAGGCGACCTGCACCTCGCCCGAGGCCATCAGCTGGCTGAGTTCGGACGGGTCGGACCAGTAGGCGCGGACGTTCGGATGCACCTTGCGCAGCCAGTCGGCGGCGGCCTGGAACTGTTCGTCGGTCACATTGTCCCAGGAGGTGACGCCGGTGGCCATGAAGGCGAGCGACCAGACGTCGTCGGTATTGTCGGGAAGTGCGATGCGGCCGGCATACTTGTCCGAGGCGAAGACCTGGATCGTGGCCACGTCCTCGGCCGGGACCGTCTCTGAGTTGTAGGCGATGGCGGTATAGGCATAGTCCGTCGGCACGAACCAGACGCCCTGGTCATCGGTGAAGGGCTTGGTCAGCCGTTCGGGAATATTGGTGAATTCCGGGATCTTCGAGACATCCCAGGGCTCGATCAGGCCCGCGTCCCTGTAGCGCGGCACGGCAGCGGCGCAGGGGTGGACGACGTCGGCCTTGAAGCCGGAGGATACTTTCTGGAAGGCCTCGTCATCGTCGGCGAAGAAGACGTAGCTGGGCTTCTGGCCATATTTGTCGACATAGGGTTGCAGCATCCCGTCGATTTCCCAGCCTGCCCAGTCGAGCACGGTGAGGTCGGGGTCGGCGGCATGGGCAGCGACGGAGAGCGCCAGCACCGAGGCGGCGCTGAGCGGGAAAAGGGAGATGCGGGTCATGAGTGCTCCTCTGCGTGACATGCGGCGGGCAAGTCGGCCCCCGCGTGCTCTTTTGTGATCGGTCGAAGGCGCGGCCCGTTTGGCGCGTCCATGGCAGAAAGGTGGTCGGGTCGGACAGAAAGGACAAGGGGAAAGTTCGGGACTGCGCGGCGGATGCGGAAGAAAGCGGCGGAACTTCTCCGGCCTGGCGCGGCGGGGATGGATCGGGCAGATGGAGGACGGGGTTGCGGCTGCGGGGCCGGGCGGCTAGCCTTGCGGGCGATGCCGGGGCGATCCCGGCACTGGCCCGGGGGGAGACATCCCCGGGTCTGGCTGGAAGACCTGCCGCGGACCGGGAACCTCCCGCCTGTCGCGTGCGGGGGTCCGGCAACCGCGGCCCCAACATGGAGCCGTCAGGTGGCGCTTGATCTCGACTTCGTCCGTTCGCAATTCCCGGCCTTTGCCTCGCCGGTGCTGTCGTCCCACGCGTTCTTCGAGAATGCCGGGGGCAGCTACCCCTGCATGCAGGTGGTGGACCGGCTGACCCGGTTCTACCGCGACCGCAAGGTGCAGCCCTATGGGCCTTATCCGGGAGCGCAGGCCGGGGGCGCCGAGATGGACGAGGCGCGGACCCGGCTGGCGGCGATGATGGGGGTCGCACGCGAGGAGGTGTCCTTCGGGCCGTCGACGTCGGCGAATACCTATGTGCTGGCGCAGGCGGTGCGGAAGTGGCTGGCAGGCGGCAAGGGCGCGGTGGTGGTGACGAACCAGGACCACGAGGCGAATTCGGGCGTCTGGCGGCGGCTGGCCGAGGAGGGGATCGAGGTCCGGGAGTGGAAGCTGAACCCGGAGACGGGGTCGCTGGAGCCGGAGTCGCTGGGGGCGTTGCTGGCGGACGGGAGGGTGAAGCTGGTCTGCTTTCCGCATTGTTCGAACGTCATCGCCGAGATCAACGACGTGGCGGCGATCTGCGCGCTGGCGAAGGCTGCGGGGGCGCGGACGGTGGTGGATGGGGTGAGCTATGCGCCGCACGGCTTCCCCGACATTCCGGCGCTGGGCTGCGATGTGTACCTGTTCTCGGCCTACAAGACCTTCGGGCCGCATCAGGGGATCATGGTGATCCGCGAGGGTTTCGGGATGGAGCTGCCGGGGCAGGGGCATTTCTTCAACCATGGGGTCCTGTACAAGCGGCACACCCCGGCGGGGCCGGATCATGCGCAGGTGGCGGCCTGTGCGGGGATGGCGGATTACATTGATGCGCTGGCGGCGCGGCATGGGGTGACGGGCGATCCGGCGGCGCGGAACCGGGGGGTGCATGACCTGATGCGGGCGCAGGAAGGGACGGTGATCCAGCCTTTGCTCGACTATCTGGGGCAGCGGAACGATGTGCGGCTGCTGGGCCCCCGGGACGCGGCGCGGCGGGCGCCGACGGTGGCGGTGGAACTGGACCGCGTGGCCGAGCCGGTGTCGGAGGAGTTGGGGCGCGACGGGATCGCCTGCTGGGCGGGGGATTTCTATGCGGTGCGGCCGCTGGAGGCCCTGGGGATCGACCGCGAGAAGGGTGTGCTGCGGATGTCGGCGGTGCATTACACCTCGGCCGAGGACGTCGGCCGGTTGATCGCGGCGCTGGACCGGGTGCTTTGAGGTCAGCTTAAAGGAGCGCGGGCGCGCAAGCCTTTGCGTTTGTCCCTTGCGCGGAGAGTGCGCAAGGGACGGCGTCGGGAGTGTTCCACCCCCAAACCCCCGAGAGCATTTGGAAAAGAGCAAAGCCTTTCTGATCCGGTTGCCTGTGCCGGGCGTAAGCTCTGCGTGGGAAGGACCGGGGCATGAGTGACAGACCTTTGATCCTGTGGTTTCGCCGCGACCTGCGGCTGGGGGATCAGCCGATGCTGGCTGCGGCTGTGGCCGATGGGCGGGCGGTGCTGCCGGTCTTCGTGCTGGACGCGGAAGCCGAGGCTTTGGGCGCGGCGGCGAGGTGGCGGCTGGGGTTGGCGGTCGACGCCTTTGCCCGGGCGCTGGAGGGACTGGGCGTCCGTCTGCTGCTGCGGCGCGGGTCGGCGCTGGAGGTATTTCGCAAGCTGATCGCGGAGACCGGTGCCAGGGGGGTCTGGTGGTCGCGGCTCTATGATCCGGCGAGGGTGGCGCGGGACACTTCGGTCAAGGCGGCGCTGAAGGCGGCGGGGGTCGAGGCGCGGAGTTTCGCGGGGCATCTTCTGCACGAACCCTGGGCGGTGGAGACCGGGCAGGGCGGGTTCTACCGGGTGTTCACGCCCTATTGGAAGGCGATGCGGGGGATGCCGGTGGCGGCTCCGGCAGCGGCTCCCAAGCGGTTGCGGGGGGTGGAGCACTGGCCTGCGGGCGACCGGCTGGAGGACTGGCGGCTGGGCGCGGCGATGAACCGGGGGGCGGAGGTCGTGGCCCGCTACCAGACGGTGGGCGAGGCGGCGGCGCGGGAACGGCTGGGGGCATTCCTTGCCGGGCCGGTCGACCGTTATGCCGAGATGCGGGATTTTCCGGGAACTGCGGGCACCTCGGGCCTGTCGGAGAACCTGACCTATGGCGAGATCGGCATCCGCGAGGTCTGGCATGCAGGGTTGCGGGCGCGGGACGAGGGGCGGGCGGGGGCCGAGAGTTTCCTGCGGGAACTGGCCTGGCGCGAGTTCAGCTATCACCTGCTGCA
>NZ_DAIQAT010000033.1:0-26226 GCF_036781545.1 Tabrizicola sp. | reverse complement strand
TGTAGGGCTTGCCGAAGAAGAAGGCGAGGCCGGTGCCAAGGCTCATGAAGGCCAGACCGACGGCGATGTCGTTGACCTTGGGCAGCTTGCAGATCCAGCCGTGCGCGGCGCCCATGCAGGTGCCCGCGATCCCTGCCGCCAGAACGCCGACCCAGGGCGATCCGCTCTGGAACGAGGTGGCGTAGCCGACCATCGCGCCAAGGATCAGGCTGCCCTCGAGGCCAAGGTTGATGCGGCCCGATTTCTCGGTCAGGCATTCGCCCAGCGCCACGAACAGGAACGGGGTCGAGACCCGGATCGCCCCGCCGATCAGGGCGTAGACGACGATCATCAGCTCGGCCTGGGTCATGTCCGGTCTCCGCTGCGGTTGTAGTCGAGGAAAGGCAGGCGGCCGTAGAAGGTGTCGCTGACCAGGAGCACGATGAAGATCATCCCCTGCAAGACCAGCATGGTGGCGTCCGGCATCTCCATCCGCCGCTGCAACAGCCCGCCCGAGGCATCGAGCGCGCCGAAGAGGATGGCGACCGGCACCACGGCAAGGCCGTTCTGCCGGGCCAGGAAGGCGACAAGGATGCCGGTGAAGCCGTAGCCGGCGGCCAGCGAGGCATTGGCCTGGCCGTGGATCGCCGCCATCTCGAAAAAGCCCGCCAGCCCGGCGCAGGCCCCGGCGATGGCGCAGCAGGCGATCATCAGACGGCCGACCGGCAGGCCCTGGCCCTGTGCGGCCCGCAGGTTGCCGCCGGTCATCCGCGCGGCGAAACCGAAGCTTGTGCGTTCCATCAGCACCCAGAGGACGACCGCCAGCACCAGCCCGGCCGCCAGCCCCCAGTGGACCGAGGTGCCCCAGATCTCGCCCACCCGCAGGTCGGGGCCAAGCGGCAGGGTCGACGGCTTGTTGGCCGAGCGCGGGTCGCGGAACGGGCCTTCGATCAGGAAGCTGACGATGGCGATGGCGATATAGGTGAGGAGGAGCGACGAGATGGTCTCGTTGACCCCGCGATAGTGCTTCAGCCAGCCGGCAAGGCCGACCCAGAGGGCCCCGATGATGACGGCGGAGAGCACCATCACCAGCATGATCAGCGGGGCGGGGAGCATGCCGAGGAAGGGGATCGCCACCACGGCGGCGGTGAAGCCGCCCAGAACCAGCGCGCCCTCGGCCCCCAGAAGGGTCAGGCCGATGCGGGCGGGGATGGCGAAGGCGAGGCCGGTCAGGATCAGCGGCGCGGCCCGTTGCAGCGCATTCTGGATCGAGAACCAGGATGAGAAGCCTCCGGTCCAGACCAGCGAGAAGAAGGTGACGGGCGATTTGCCCAAGGCCAGCAGGAAGACCGAGAACAGGATCACCGCGGCAAGCAGCGCGGCCAGCGGGATCACGGCGGCCTCGATCAGGCGCGGGTTGCGCAGGTGCCGCCCGGAGCCGGTCACTGCGCGCGAGGGGGAAGCTGAGGACATGGGGCTTCGGTCATCCTTCTGCCGGCCGCGCCGGGATCGCAACATCTGACAAGGCCGGGTCCGGCCCGGAAGCCGGACCCGGAGGCAAGAGCGCGGAGCGGGTCAACGGGAAGAATACCCGCCCGTCGCCCATCCGGTCAGTTGGTCGATCCGATCACGCCATCCAGCAGATAGTCCATCGATTCCAGCTCGGGCGCGTAATTGTCCAGCGTGGCGGCGATGACGATGTTGCCCTTGTTGTCCTTCAGCTCGCCGACATAGATCGGCTGCCCCTGCTTCAGCGCCTCGATGGCGGCAGTGGCGGCGGCGACGGCTTCCGGCGTGGCACCCGCACCAAAGGCGGTGTTGCGCAGCATGTCGTTGTGATAGCCGCCCGCGATCAGGTTCGGCGGGGCTTCACCGGCGGCTAGGGCGGCGGCATAGATCCTGTAGGTGGTTTCCCACTTGCTTTCCGCCCCGGTGATGAAGCCCTTCGGCGCCAGCGGCGAGCAGTCGGCATTGTGCCCGCAGGTCTTCACGCCCCGGCCCTCGGCGGTCTCGATCACGACCTTTGGGCTGTCGACATGGCAGCCGATCACATCGCAGCCCGCGTCGATGAGCGCGTTGGTCGCCTCGGCTTCGCGCACGGGCATCGACCATTCGCCGGTGAAGATCACCTGCACCGTGGCATTCGGATTGACCGACCGCGCGCCCAGAAGGAATGAGTTGCAGTTCGAAAGGACGGTCTGCACCGGTTTGGCTGCCACAAAGCCCAGCTTCCCCGTGGCGGAGGACAGGCCCGCCGCGACGCCGTTCACATAATGCGCCTGGTTCAGATAGCTGAAATAGGATCCCGCGTTCTTCGGATCGGTCTCGGCATTCCACAGGGGGGCGCAATGGCGGAACTGTACGGCGGGATACTTCATCGCCGCCTCGACCACGAAGGGCGTGTAATAGCCGAACGACGTGGCGAGGATCAGGTTCGCCCCTTCCAGGTTGATCATCGATTCCATCGTCTGGGTGACGGCGTTGGTCTCGGGGACGTTTTCCTCTTCGACGACGGTCACGCCTTCGACACCGCGCAGGATGTTCATCGCGGCGGCGTGGGACTGGTTCCAGCCATAATCGTCACGCGGACCGACGTAGATCGCGCCGATAGTGACCGGGTTCTGGGCGCGGGCAAGACCTGCAGGCAAGACCGAGGCGGCAAGCGCCGCAGCACCGGTTTGCAGAAGATTGCGGCGGGACAGGGAAAATGCGGACATGTGAGCTCCATCTGTTGGGAATGCCGCCATTGTCTGGCGGTCGGTTGAGGCAGGTCTTGCGGCGGGGTCTCCTTTCCCTGCCGGGCCGGGAAGCGCGGATTTCGCCGCGATCCCCGATGTCACGCTCCTCCCCTTGCCGTCAGGCCGGGGCCTTTCCGGCTTTTGCGGCCAGGATCTTCTCTTTCAGCGCCGGAAGGAACCAGATGTCAGCCAGTTGGTCCGGCTGCACCAGATCCCAGACCACGCCGCCCGGCTGCTTGCCGCTGGGCCGGGTCTCGATCACTTCCTTCTCGGTGACGATCCAGTTCAGCAGCGAGTCATGCGCCATCACCGGCAGGCGGTCGTCCTCGACCACCATGCTGGAATGGACGGTGGTGACAATCGGCGTCTCGTCGGTGATCTTGCCGAGATCGCGGAAGAGGCCCAGTTCAAGATCGGCGAAACCGCCGCCCTTGCCGGTGCGCCCGCCGGCGCGGGTCACCGCGACACAGCCGCAGACCGCGATGTCCAGCGGTTCCATATCCTCGAAGCCCAGCTTCTGGCCGACATTGACCGCCCCCTGCGAGGTGGCGGCCAGTTCGAACTGCACGCCATCACGCTCCAGCTTCACCGGGTCCAGGAGGACCCAGGGCAGCTCTCCGGTGCCGAATTCGGGGACCGGCATGTAGAGTTTCTTGCCGTCGTAAAGCGCGCGCAGGCGGACAGGGATCTGCGGGGGATCGGGGTTGCATTTCACCACCTTGGCCCGTTTCCATATCTCGAGATCCGAAAGCCGCTTGGCCGCGTCCTCTGCACCAACCCAGTTGGAGATCCGGCTCCAGACCGGGCCGATGTTCATCCCGCTGACTTCCAGATTCTCCCAGATTTCGGCGCGCAGCCGGTCCTTGTCGGAATTGCGGCCCGCCCAGCGGCCAGCCCGCTCTTCTGCGGTGGATTCAAGGGAGGAATTCAGCGTTGAATGCGACATGGGCGTTCCGATCAGACAAAGGTCCGCCGCCTGGGATGAGGCCGGCAGAGGGCAGGTCATCTTGCCCATTACCCAAGGCTAGCATCGCGACCGAAGTCGGAAAGACAGCGGCGGGGTAAGAAGTCTATATCAAAATGCTTATAGTTATTCCCGCAGCGTCCGGCTGGCTTCCAGAGATCGCGCAACAGCGGAAATTTGCCCGCGCAGCCAGATATTTCGGGCATCCGAATGTGCCCTCTCATGCCAGAGCAGGAAGAACTTCAGCGTTCCGAACTCGGATGGAGCGGGCGTCCAATGAAGTGGCATAAGCGAACTAAAATAGGCTGCAAAACGGGCACTTGAGGTAAAGATCAGGTCGGAGCCCAGCAGCATGTGCGGAATCAGGTTGAATTCGGCCACCATGGTCCGGATCTTCCGGCGCAGCCCCCGCTCGGCGAGTTGAAGGTCTATCGGGCCCGGATCGGCCCGCGACCGCGCCACGGGGGCAATATGGTCCGAGGCCATATAGTCCTCGATACTCACCCTGCCGCGCCCGGCCAGCGGATGCTGCGTGCCCATCAGGCAGACGATGTCTTCCGTCATCAGATGCGCCGTCTTCAGATGGCCGGGCGAACCGGGCCAGTTGCAGATGACAACATCCAGCTGATCGCGTTCCAGCGCTTCGGCATAGTCGAAGCTGGCGTCGATACCCCGCACGATCACCGATGCGCCCGGAACCTGCTGCTGAAGATGCTGCACCAGCGGCGGCAGGAAGATCGCCTCCATGCAATCGGCCGAAGCGATGCGAAACGGGGCGGTCGACGATCTGGGATCGAAAGTCGGCGACGTGCCGACGATCCGGTCTATTCCGTCCAGCACGGCGCGCACCTGGGCCAGAAGGGTTTGGCCGCGTTCGGTCGGAACCAGTTTCGAGCCGCTGCGCACAAGGATCGGATCGCCGATGATGTCGCGCAGCTTGCGCAGGGTCAGGCTGACATTGGGCTGCGACAGGTCCAGTTTGCGCGCGGCCTGGGTGACGCTGCACTCTTCCAGCAAGGCCCGCAGCACGCGCAACTGGCGGGTGTCCATCTCTTTCAGCATCTCGTGTCCCCGCCTGCACGCAACATGGCCTCACCGGCAGGTGGATTTCCTCGGCGATGCCGCCGGGCACCGGCCTGCTGCCGTCGCTTTCGGTCAGGTCCTTTGTATGGCGGCCGCGCCGTTCCGTGTCGATCAGGATTCGCCGCACCAGATCCGAGCGGAGTGCGGGGAGGGGTCAGCCGGGCGGCAGGATCAGGATCGCGCGGAAGTCGTTGACATTGGTGAGGGTGGGGCCGGTCACGACCTGAGCGCCTGCGCGGGCGAAGAAGCTGTGGGCGTCGTTGCGGGCGAGCGCCTCGGCGGCGCCTGGGGTCCTGAGCGTGTCGGGGCCGATCACCGCGCCCGCAACCTCGGCGGCGCCATCGACGCCATCGGTGTCGCAGGCGAGGGCGTGGATCTGCGGATGGCCACTCAGGGCGAGCGCGAGGGCGAGGCAGAATTCGGCATTCGGACCCCCTACCCCGTCGCCCTGCCGGGTCACGGTCAGCTCGCCACCGGAGAGGAGGAGCACGGGGCGGTCGTCGGGCGTCAGGCTGGCGGCGATCTCGACGGCCATGGCGGCCTGGTCGCGGGCGACCTCGCGGGCTTCGCCTTCCAGGCGGTCGCCGAGGGTGCGAATCTCGCAATGCGGGGCAGCCAGGTCGGCCGCAGCGGCGAGGGATTGGGCGGGGGCCGCGTAGATCACGTTTTCGGTGCGGGAAAGGCGCGGGTCTGCAGGCGCGACGACGCCGGACTGCGCGAGGGCCGCCTGGGCGGAAGGCGGGACGGGGATGGACCAGCGGCTCAGCAGAGCGCGGGCGTCGTCCGGCGTGGTGGCGTCGCCGACGGTGGGGCCGGAGCCGATGAAGGCGGGGTCGTCTCCCGGCACGTCGGAGATCATCAGGGCGAGCATCCGGGCCGGGAAGGCGGCGGCGGCGAGTTGGCCCCCCTTCACCCGGGACAGATGCTTGCGCACGGTGTTCATCGCCGAGATCGGCGCACCGCTGGCCAGAAGGGCTGCGTTGACCGCCTGCTTCTCGGCAAGCGTCATGCCGTCCGCCGGAGCGCAGAGCAGCGCGGAGGCGCCGCCGGAGATGAGGGCGAGAACGGTGTCGTCTTCCTTGAGCCCTTGCGGGAGCGCGAGCATCCGCCGCGTCGCGTCGACCCCGGCCTGGTCGGGGACCGGATGGGCGGCCTCGACAATCTCGATCCCTCGGCAGGGGCGGGCGTAGCCGTAGCGGGTGATGACGAGACCTTCGCAAGGCCCCCATTCGGCCTCGACCGCCTCGGCCATACGGGCGGAGGCTTTCCCGGCGCCGATCACTAGCAGGCGGCCCTTGGGCCTTTCGGGCAGGAAGCGGGCCAGCGAGCGCATCGGGTCGGCGACCTCGACGGCACGGTCGAAGAGCTGGCGCAGGAAGGCGGCGGGGTCTGGGATCATCGGGGCTGGCTCGACGCACGGGGGATCAATGTCACCGGTGTAATGGTTTCCGGCGGGGGGCGATGGTCTTCTTCCAGCCATTTCAGCACCGTTTCCGCCATCTGTCGCCCGAATCCGGCGATGTCGCAGCGGACGGAGGAGAGGGTGGGAAAGGCCTGGGCGCAATCCTCGATATCATCGAAGCCGACGATCCTGAGCGCGGTTCCGACCGGGCGGCCAAGCTCGGCACAGCCGGTGAGGAGGCCGAGCGCGGTGAGGTCGTTGAAGCAGAGGACGGCATCCACGGCGGGATGGTCGGCGGCGAGGCGGCGGGCGGCCTCGCGCCCGAAGGCGCGGCCGGGGCGGCCGGGAAGGTGGAGGGGTGTCAGGCCCTGGGCGGCGAGGGTGGCGAGGTAGCCCGACATGCGAAGTTGCGTGACGGCGCGGCCTTCGAGGCCCCCGACAAAGGCGATGCGCTGCGCGCCCTGTTGCAGCAGGTGTTCGGTGGCAAGGCGGCTTCCGGTCGGATAGTCCGGCGCGGCGAAGGGGAAGCGGGCGTTGTCGGCGACCTGGCGCAGGACCTGCAGCGCGGGGACATTGGCGCGGGCAATGGCGTCGAAGGTCGCGGCCTCTTCGCCATAGGCCGGAGAGACGATCAGGGCGGAGACGCCGTGTTCCAGCATCGCGCCGACGACCTGGGCCTGCAGCGCGGGGTCTTCATCGGTGTTGGCCAGCACGGTGGCATAGCCGCGCGCGGACAGCGCCATCTGCAACGAGGTGGCGAATTCGGTGAAGAACGGGTTCCTGAGGTCGTTGATGACAAGGCCGATCAGGCCCGCGTTGGCGGAACGCAGGTTGGCGGCGGCGCGGTTGTAGACATAGCCGAGGTCGGCCATGGCCCGGCGCACGTCGTCGCGGGTTTCCTGTTTCACCAGCGGGCTTTGTTGCAGGACAAGGCTGACGGTCGATTTGGAGACGCCCGCCAGCGTCGCCACGTCGATGATCGTCGGCCTTTTGTCCATCAGCTCTGGTCGATGCCGTGCAGGGAAAGGAGGGTGGTCATCCGCGCTTCTGCCAGATCGGGACGGGAAAGCAAGCCCGCCTTGTCCGCCAGCCGGAACACCTGGGCGTAATGGGTGATGTCGCGCGAGGACTGGAACCCTGCGGGCATGATGAAATGGGTCTGGTGGCCGTTCAGCCAGGAGAGGAAGGCGATGCCCGCCTTGTAGAAGCGGGTTGGCGCGCGGAAGATTTCGCGGCTGAGGGGGACGGTGGGGGCGAGGAGGCGGTGATAGGTTGCGCTGTCGCCTTGCGCCAGAGCCTCCAGCGCCTGCGACGCAGCGGGGGCGATGGCCGCGAAGATGCCGAGGAGCGCGTGGGAATGGTGCGTGCCGTCGCCCTCGATCAAGGGCGCGTAGTTGAAGTCGTCGCCGGTGTAGAGACGGACGCCTGCGGGGAGGCGGGCGCGGAACTGTTCCTCATGGGCCTGGTCGAGGAGGGAAATCTTGATGCCGTCGACCTTGGCCGGGTTTTCCCGGATCAGATCCAGCACGAAATCGGAGGCTTCGGCAACATCCGTGCTGCCCCAGTAGCCGGTGAGGGCGGGGTCGAACATGTCGCCCAGCCAGTGCAGGATGACGGGCTGTGCGGCCTGGTCGATCAGGCGGCGGTAGACGTGATGATAGATCTCGGGGGTGGCATTGATCGCGGTAAAGGCGCGGGAGGCCATCAGGATCAGCTGCCCCCCCGCGGCTTCGATGGCCTCGGCCTGGGTGGTGTAGGCGGCGAGGATCGCGTCGGAGGTGGCAAGTTCGGCGGCGGCCTTGTGATCGGTCCCCGCCCCGCAGGCGACACGGGGGGTGAGCGGATGGGCCTTCGCGGCGCGCATCGTGCGCTGGATCAGCTCCAGCGCGGTCGGCCAGTCGACACCCATGCCCCGCTGCGCGGTATCCATGGCTTCGGCAAGGCCGAGGCCCTGATTCCAGAGCTGTCTGCGGAAAGCCAGCGTCGCGTCCCAGTCGACGGCGGGGCGGCCGTCCCAGGGGCTCCGCTCGCGCAGGGGGTCGGAGACGACATGGGCAGCGGCGAAGGCGGTGCGGGTCAGGGGGACTTTGGGCGCGCGCGGCGTGAGCGGAGTACCGGTGAGGCGGTAGGGTTCGACGCGGGCGTCTTCGGTGGGCAGCGTCAGCATGGGCAAGCCTCTCGGGCGGGTTTTGAACAGAGCGCTGGCGCGCAGGCCTTCTGTCTCGTCGGCGCGCCTGCGCGCTTCTCCTCGGTCGTTGGGGGCGCTTCGCCCCCCAAACCCCCGGAGGATATTTGAAGACAGAAAATGGTCATGGGATCGGCAGGTCGAAGACGAGGATGCCGTCGATCCCGCCCTGTGCGGCCGCGACAAGGGCGGCGCCCACGCGCTGGTGGTCGGGGTGGGACTGGTAGACGGCAAGGGCCTGCCAACCGGTGAAATCGACGGTGAAGCCGTGCAGGTAACCGCGCTCGATCTGCTCGGGGCTTTCGCTGCGACCGGCGTGGATGGCGAGGATGCCGGGGAGCTTGGCCTTGATGGCGTGGAGATCGGCGAAGATGGCGGCGATCTGGGCTTCGCCGACTTCGGGCCGGGCTTTCAGCAGGACGATGTGGCGGATCAACTGCGGGCTTCCTTGATCAGGTCGGCGACTTTCTCGGCGATCATGATCGTCGGGGCATTGGTGTTGGAGGAGACGACGGTGGGCATGATCGAGGCATCGGCGACGCGGAGGTTTTCGATGCCGTTGAAGCGGAGTGTCGGGTCGACCACGGCTTCGGGGTCGGCACCCATGCGGCAGGTGCCGGCGGGGTGGTGGTCGGTCTTGGCGTTGCGGCAGGCGTAGGCGATGTAGTCCTCGTCCGTGCGAACCTCGGGGCCTGGCAGGCGTTCGGCAAGGACGAAGGGCTTCAGGGCGGGCTGGCGCATGATCTCCTGCGCGAGTTTCAGGCCCTTGATCGACATCTCGCGGTCGTAGGGGTCTTGCCAGTAGTTCGGGTCGATCAGGGGGGCAGCCTTCGGGTCGCTCGACGCGAGGCGGACGGTGCCACGCGACCTTGGGCGCAGGAAGGCGGAGTTGAGGGTGACGCCGCCCTGCGGCATGGCGGCGACCCCGGCCTCGATCCCGGAGCCGAGGCCGAGGTGGAACTGGATGTCGGGCGAGCGGGCGGAAGGGTCGGCATACCAGAAGCCGCCGGTCTCGAAGAGCGAGGAGGCGACGGGGCCTTTCCGCGTCAGCAGGTATTGCAGGCCCGCGAGCGCCGACCAGTGCGGCTTGGCATAGCGGTCATAGGTATGGGGGCCGGTGCATTCGGCGATCACGAAGAGGTCGAGGTGGTCCTGCAGGTTGCTGCCCACCTGCGGGCGGTCGAGGACAACGGGAATGCCGAGGCGTTGCAGGTCGTCTGCGGGTCCGATGCCGGAGAGTTGCAGGAGCCGCGGCGAGCCGATGGCGCCGGAGGCGAGGATGACCTCGGTCGTGGCGCGGAACGTGCCTTCGGCGGTTTCGACGCCGGTCGCCCTGCCCTTTTCGGTGACGATGCGCAGGACCTGCTGGCCGGTTTTCAGGGCCAGATTGGGGCGGTTCAGGGCGGGCTTCAGGAAAGCGGTGGCTGTGGACGAGCGGCGGTACCAGCGCTGGGTCAGCTGGTAATAGCCGAGGCCGTCCTGCGCCGCGCCGGTGAAGTCGCGGTTGCGCGGGATGCCGATTTCGGCTCCGGCGGCGAAGAAGGCTTCGCAGATCGGCAGGGGCGCGCGGGGCTGGCTGACGCCGAGGGGGCCTTCGGTGCCGTGGAAGCGGTCGGTGTGGGTGTCGTTGATCTCGGACTTGCGGAAGTAGGGCAGCACATCCTCGTAGCCCCAGCCGGTGCAGCCCATCTGGCGCCAGTCCTCGTAATCCAGCGCATTGCCGCGGGTGTAGAGCTGGGCGTTGATCGAGGAGCCGCCGCCGATCACTCTGGCCTGGGTGTAGCGGATCTGCATTCCGCGCATGTGGCGCTGGGGCACGGTCTGCCAGCCCCAGGAGCCGATGCCCTTGGTCATCTTCGCGAAGCCCGCGGGGAGGTGGTAGAAGGGGTGGCGGTCGCGGCCCCCGGCTTCGAGGAGAAGGACCCTGGCCGTCGGGTCCTCGGTCAGGCGGGCGGCGAGGACGCAGCCTGCGGAGCCGCCGCCGATGATGATATAGTCATAGCCTTCGGTCATGGATCACAGTCTTTCGATGGAGAGCCCGCCGTCGACGGGGATCACCGCGCCGGTGGCGAAGGCCATCTGGCCGGTGACGAGGGGGATCACCGCCTGGCCGATGTCGGCGGGCTGGCCCCAGCGCCCGGCGGGGACGAGGCCGTCGGCGATGCGGGCGTCATACTTGTCCTTCACGCCTGCGGTCATGCCGGTCTCGATGATGCCGGGGCGCAGTTCGAAGACGCCGATGCCCTGAGGGGCAAGGCGGACGGCGAGGGTCCGCGCCGCCATCGAAGCGGCGGCCTTGGAGATGCAATAGTCGGCACGCTCAGGGCTGGCCATTTGTGCCGATACGGAGGTCACGAAGGTGATCGAGCGGTAGTGCGGGCTGGGGGTCGCCAGCATCCGTTTCGCGACCTGCTGGGCCAGGAAGAAGGCGCCCTTCAGGTTGATGCCCATGATCCAGTCGAAGTTTTCCGGCGTGATCTCCAGCAGGTCGCCGCGCACCTTTGCGGCCACACCGGCGTTCTGGATCAGCGCGTCGATCGGGCCCAGATCGTTTTCGATCGTTCCAATCAGCACGGGGATGGCCGCCAGGTCGGAGAGGTCGTGGCGGTAGTAGCGGGCACCGGGGCCGAGAGTGGCGAGGGCCTCGCGGACGGTCGCGTCCGAAGAATCGGGCAGCGACGCGATGGCGAGGCGAAAGCCCTGTGCGGCAAGCGCCCGGGCGATGCCAAGGCCGATGCCCTGCTGGCCGCCTGTGACGAGGGCGAGGGGCGCCGTCATGGCAGGGCTTTCGCGATATGCTCGCCCGCCCGCAGCGCCAGGGCGGCGATGGTGAGCGAGGGGTTCACCGCGGCAGAGGTCGGCAGGACAGAGGCGTCGCAGATGTAGAAGTTGTCGAGATCGTGGGCCTTGAGGTTCGCGTCCACCACCGACGCGGCGGGGTCGGCCCCCATGCAGTTGGTGCCGCATTGGTGGCTGGGCTTCGACTTCGGGAAGCCGCGCGACAGGGTAATGGGCCAGCCCGCCCTGCGCATGGCCTGCTTGAGACGCCCGACCAGCAGATCGTGGGCGCGGGTGTTGGTTTTCTTCCAGTCCAGCACGACCTCGCCGTTCCGCCACAGCACGCGGGAGTTGGGGTCGGGCAGGTCTTCGGACATGGCCATGATGTGGATCGACCGGTCGGCAATATGGCGGGAAAGCCAGAGCGGCAGGCCGGATTCGCCCGCGAGGATCGGGCCGGTGATGCGACCGAGCATCTGGATGTTGCCCAGTGGTTCGCCATTCGGGCCGCCGGTCAGGTAGAAGTCGTTGACCTGGATGGTCTTCTCATAGGTGGTGCGGTTCCGGCGGAAGGGATTGTAGGCGACCATGCCGGTCAGGTTGTGGTTCATGAAGTTGCGCCCGACCTGATCGGAACGGTTGGCAAGGCCGGCCGGATGATCGTCGTTGGCCGAAGCGAGGAGGAGGGCCGAGGAGAGGATCGCGCCCGCCGAGAGAACGACGATGGGGGCGGAAAGGGTTTCGCGTGTCCCTGCCCTTTCGACCTCCACCCCGGTGACGCGACGGCCTTGCGCGAGGATGCGGATGACCTTTGTGCCGGTTTGCAGGGTGACGTTGGGGTGCTTCAGCGCCTCGGCCAGGCCACAGCTTTCCGCGTCGGACTTGGCGCCGGTGGTGCAGGGAAAGGCATCCCAGCCGGTGGACGCGCGTTTCAGCCAGGCGTCGATGTCGACACCCAGAGGCAGGGCGGAAACGTGGAGCCCCTGGGCGGAAAATGCCTGGCGGAGCGCGGCGATGTCGGGCTCGTCCGGAACCGGCGGGAAGGGATAGGGGGCGGAATGGGGCGGCTCGCTGGGATCGTTCGCGACATCGCCGCGGACGCGGTAAAGCGTTTCAGCGCGGGCGTAGAAGGGTTCGAGGGTGTCGTAGCCGATCGGCCAGCCGGGGGTGGTGCCGTCAATGTGGCGAAGCGGCGCGAAATCCTCGGCACGGTAGCGCAGGAGGACGGCGCCGTAAAACTTGGTGTTGCCGCCGACATAGGCGTAGTTGCCGGGGTGGAGGGGCGCGCCGGAGATGTCGCGCCAGGTCTCGTTCGGCTTGAAGTGGCCGCGCTGGAAGATGGCGGCGGGATCGCGGGCCTCGGGGCAATCGGCGAGCCGCTCACCGCGTTCGAGGATCAGGACGCGGCGCCCGGTAGGGGCGAGCGCTGCTGCCAGCGTCGCCCCGCCCATGCCGGAGCCGATGATGAGGACGTCAGGTTGCATCAGGCGGTGATCCGGTCCTCGGTCGCGGGATCGAAGGCGACGGCCTTGTCCATGTTCACGGCGAAGTCGAAGCTCTCGCCGGGGGTGACGGCGGCATCGGCGCGCATCCGGGCGATGACATCCTTGCCCGACAGGGTCATGGTGACGAAAGTGTCGGCCCCGGCGGGCTCGGTGACGGTGACGCGGTTCTTCAGCGCGACGATGTTGCCGGACTTGCGGTCGGCGCCCTCGGGGTCGGTGATCGCTTCGGGGCGGATGCCGAGGAGGATGGGCTTGCCCTTCCAGGCGGCAAGGCCGGGCTGGCTGAAGCGCAGGTGCTGGACCGCGCCATCGGCACCGGTGACGGCAGCATGGGGGTGGCCGCCCTCCATCACCACAGTGGCGGGAACGATGTTCATCGCGGGCGAGCCCATGAAAGTGGCGACGAAGACGTTGGCAGGGGTATCGTAGATTTCCTTCGGGGCACCGAGCTGCTGGACATGGCCCTTGTTCATCACCGCGATGCGGGTGGAGAGGGTCATCGCCTCGATCTGGTCGTGGGTGACATAGACGATGGTGGTCTTCAGGTTCTGGTGCAGCTTCTTGATCTCGGTCCGCATGTCGACGCGAAGCTTGGCGTCGAGGTTGGAAAGCGGCTCGTCGAAGAGGAAGACGTCGGGGTTCCTGACCAGCGCCCGGCCCATGGCGACGCGCTGGCGCTGGCCGCCGGAGAGCTGGCCGGGCTTGCGGTCAAGCAGGTGGTCGATCTGCAGAAGCTTCGCCACCGAGGCGAGGGCCTTGTCACGCTCGGGCTTCGGGACACCGTGCATCTCAAGCCCGAAGGTCATGTTCTGGCCGACGGTCATGTTGGGGTAAAGCGCGTAGGACTGGAACACCATGGCGATGTTACGCTTGGACGGATGGACGCCGTTTACCACGCGGTTCTTGATCGCGATCTCGCCGCCGGTGATGGCCTCCAGCCCGGCGATCATGTTCAGAAGCGTGGATTTCCCGCAGCCCGAGGGGCCGACGAGGACCAGGAACTCGCCCTCCTCGACCGCGATGTCGACGCGGTGCAGGACCTGCACGTTGCCGTAGGATTTGGTGACGTTGCGGATATCGAGAAAGCCCATGGGGTCAGCCTTTCACAGAGCCCGCCATCAGCCCGCGCACGAAGTAGCGGCCTGCGACGATGTAGACGAAGAGGGTGGGAAGGGCGGCAAGGATCGCGCCCGCGAAATGGACGTTGTATTCCTTCACGCCGGTCGAGGACTGGACGAGGTTGTTCAGCGCCACGGTCATCGGCTGCGAGGTGCCGCCGAAGGAGACGCCGAACAGGAAGTCGTTCCAGATGTTGGTGAACTGCCAGATCACGCTGACCACCGCGATGGGGCCGGAGACGGGCAGGAGGATGCGCCAGAAGATGCGGAAGAACCCTGCCCCGTCGATCTGCGCGGCGCGGATCAGCTCGGTCGGGAAGCTGGCATAGTAGTTGCGGAAATAGAGCGTGGTGAAGCCGATGCCGTAGACGACATGCACGAGGATCAGCCCGGGGACCGAGCCCGCGAGGCCGAGCTTGCCCAGGACCACCGCCATCGGGATCAGCACGATCTGGAACGGGATGAAGCAGGAAAAGAGCATCAGCCCGAAGACCCAGGTATCCCCCCGGAAGCGCCATTTGGTCAGGACGTAGCCGTTCAGCGCGCCGACGACGGTGGAGATGGCGACCGCAGGGACCACCATCAGGATCGAGTTCAGGAAATAGGGGCGCAGCCCCGTGGGCTCGACGCCGATCTGCGCGGTGGACCAGGCCGACCGCCAGGGGTCGAGCGTCCAGGTGGACGGCAGCGCCATCATGTTGCCGCCGGTGATTTCCGGCAGCGGCTTCAGCGAGTTCACCCCCATGACGTAGAGCGGCAAAAGGTAGAACAGCGCGAAGAGGATCAGGATCAGGTACAGGAAGACGCGGGTCGCGCGGCTGGTGGAAACGGCGGTGTCCTGGGTGACGGCGCTCATGCCTTCTTCTCCTTCAGCTCGGCGTAGAGGTAGGGCACCATGATCGCCGCGATGGTCATCAGCATGATCACGGCAGAGGACGCCCCGATGCCCATCTGGTTCCGGGTGAAGGTGTAGGAATACATGAAGGTCGCGGGCATCTCGGTCGCCCGTCCGGGGCCGCCGCCGGTCAGCGCGATGACGAGGTCGTAGGACTTGATCGCGAGGTGGCTGAGGATGACGAAGGCCGACAGGAAAGCCGGGCGGAGAAGCGGGATCACGATCCGCCGGTAGAGCTGCCAGTTCGACGCCCCGTCGATCTGGGCGGCCTTCAGGATTTCATTGTCGATGCCGCGCAATCCGGCCAGGAACATCGCCATCACGAAGCCCGAAGTCTGCCAGACGGCGGCGATGACGATGGTGTAAAGCGCCATCTGGCCGTCCTTGATCCAGGTGAAGGTGAAGCTCTCCCAGCCCCACTGGTGCATGATCCGCTGCAGGCCGATGCCGGGGTCGAGAAACCATTTCCAGGCGGTGCCGGTGACGATGAAGCTCAGCGCCATCGGGTACAGGTAGATCGGCCGCAGCATCCCCTCGCCCCGGATCTTCTGGTCGAGGAAGATCGCCAGCATCAACCCGATCGCGGTGCAGATGACGATGTAGAGCGTGGCGAAGATCGCGATGTTGACGATCGCGGTGTTCCAGGCGGGCAGCGCGAAGAGCTTCTGATAGTTCTCGAACCCCACCCAGTCGTAGCGCGGCAACATCTTCGAACCGGTGAAGGAAAGGACGATTGTGAAGAGAATGAAGCCGTAGACGAAGAGAAGCGTCACGGCGAAGGAGGGCGCAAGCACCAGCTTCGGCAGCCAGTCCTGCAGTGTCGTACGGAAATCGGCCTCGGTCGTGGCCATGTCATCCTCCCTGCCGCCAGCCTCGGGCAGCAAAAGTTTTCGAGAACTTTTGCCAAATTCCTTCGAAGGAATTTGGGTAGGGGGCGACCAGGGCCGCCCCCCTTTGTCGGGTCACTGCGCGGCGGCGACCGCGTCGGCAAGGGCCGCGGCAGCAGCGGCGCCATCGGCATATTCGCCGTTGAAGGCCGCGGTGATCACGTCATAGGTGGCGTTCTTCACCGCAGCAGGCGCGGCATGGCCATGCGCCATCGAGCCGTAGAGCGTGCCGGCCGTGTTGGCCTCGGCCAGGTCGGCCATGCCCTTCTTGCCGCAGTCGTCGAAGGCGTCGTTCGGAACGTCGGTCCGCGCCGGGACCGAGCCCTTCACCACGTTGAAGGCCGACTGGAAGACCGGGTCCATGATCGCCTTGGCCATCGCGACCTGGGCTTCCTGCTTGGCGGGATCGGTCTGGTTGAACATCGCGAACTGGTCGGAGTTGAACGTGACCGAGCCTTGGGTGCCCGGGAAGCGGATGCAGACGAAATCGGTGCCCGGCACCTTCCCGGCCTTCAGGAACTCGCCCTTGGCCCAGTCGCCCATCATCTGCATGCCGGCCTCGCCGTTGATCACCATGGCCGAAGCCAGGTTCCAGTCGCGACCCGAGAAGTTGTCGTCGACGTAGGAGCGCAGCTTGATCAGGTGGTCGAAGGCGGTGGCCATCTCGGGCCCGCCCAGCGCGGCGGGGTCGAGGTCGATGAACGCCTTCTTGTAGAGATCACCGCCCATGCCGAGGACGATCCCGTCGAAGACGGTGGCGTCCTGCCAGGGCTGGCCGCCATGACCAAGCGGCGTGATCCCGGCTTCCTTCATCTTGTCGAGCACGGCGACCAGTTCGTCCCAGGTCTTGGGTTCGCCAAGGCCGGTGGCATCGAGCGCGGCCTTGTTGATCCAGACCCAGTTGGTCGAGTGGACGTTGACCGGCGCCGCGACCCATTTGCCGTCATAGGTCGAGAAGGCCTGAAGCGCGGCGGGGACGACCTTGTCCCAGCCCTCGGCCTGCGCGGTCGCGGTCAGGTCGGCAAGCGCGCCTTCCTTGGCCCAGTCCTGGATGTCGAAGCCCAGCATCTGCACCGCGGTGGGCGGGTCGCCTGCGGTGACACGGGCGCGCAGCGCGGTCATCGCAGCCTCGCCACCGCCACCGGCGACGGGCATGTCGACCCAGCCGGTGCCGCCAGCGGCCAGATTGTCCTTCAGCACGTTCAGAGCGGCGGCCTCACCGCCGGAGGTCCACCAGTGCAGCACCTCCACATCCTCGGCCTTCACGAGGCTGGTGGTGGCAAGCAACATTGCCGCGGCCGCGAACCCGCGTTTCATGATCGTCATGTCTTCCTCCCTTTGATTTGCCCTCTGGGGACAGTGGATTTAAAACGTTGCAACGTTTCTGCCGTCAACAGATTTCTTGCCGGATTCATGTTTCCTGTTGAAAACCGGCGGTTGACGGGGCAGCCTAGGCCGGGCAGCGGCGCGTGATCCAAGCGGATTTGCATCGTTGCACAGCGAATCGATTCGCGCCGGGCGCAGGGGGCGGCAGTCATATCGTGGACGAGATCGGCATCAGATCCGGGGGGCGTCAGCGGGCCACTCTGCGCACGGTGGCACAGGCGACGGGGCTTGCGATCACCACTGTGTCGCGCGCTCTGGCGAAGGACCCGCGCATCGCCGCCCAGACGCGCGAACTGGTGGCCGAGGCCGCGCGCGCGCAGGGCTATGTCCCCGACCGCGCGGCGCAGCGGTTGCGCACTGGGCGCACCAAGGTGGTGCAACTGCTGCTCAGCCTCGACCACGAGTTTCTGGGCTTCACCCATGATCTGCTGGGCGGCCTGACCGACGAATTGCAGGGCACCGGCTATTCCGTGACGCTGTTTCCCGACGTGATGCACACAGACCGGATGACCGCCGTCCGCACCATCGTCGAGAACCGGCTGGGCGACGGCATCGTGATCAACCGGACCGAGCCATTCGATCCCCGCGTGCGCTATCTCATCGAACAGGGTTTTCCCTTCGTCAGCCATGGCCGCACCGAGTTCACCACGCCCCACCCCTGGGTCGACTACGACAACGAGGCCTTTGCCCGCGCCGCGGTGGCCCGGCTTGCGAAAAAAGGGCGCAGCCGGATATTGATGATCCTGCCCGAGGCCCGCTTCACCTTCGCCCAGCATCTGCGCTACGGCCTGGTGGCGGCCTGCCGCGAACGCGGCCTTGACTGGGAGACGACCGAGACCGTCACCCTCTCGACCCCCGCGACCGGCATAGCGGCCTTCTTGCGCCAGCGCCTTGCCGAACCCGATGCCCCCGACGGGGTGATCTGCGTCGGCGAGGTCGCGGCGATCGCCTGCCTGTCGGCGATGGCCGACCTGCGTCTGACCCCCGGCGAGCAGCTGGACGTGATCGCCAAGCGCGCTTCGGCGATCTTCGATCTGCTGCGGCCGACAGTGGACACCGTCTTCGAGGACCTCTGGGAGGCCGGGCGCGCGATGGGGCGGACATTGCTGCGCTCGATGCGCGGCGAGGCGGCCGACGCACTTCATGTCCTGTATGCCCCGCAGATCGAGTTCGGTCCTCATCCCTGACCTTTCACCCAAGGCGCCCGCGTGCGACCGATCCGCATCACCAGCGACTTGATCTCCATGAACTCGTCCAGACCATAGCGGCCGATCTCGCGGCCAAGGCCCGATTGCTTGACGCCCCCGAAGGTCACTTCGGGGAAGCCGTCCATCCAGGTGTTGGTCCAGACCGTGCCGGCCTGCGCACCGCGCGCAAAGGTCAGGCAGGTGTGAACGTTCTCGCTCCAGACCCCGGCAGAGAGGCCATAGTCGGCATCGTTCACCAGTTTCAGCGCTTCGTCCAGTGTGCGGAAGGTGAGGACGGTCAGGACCGGGCCGAAGACCTCCTCGCGGGCGATGGGCATGTCGGGGGTGACGTCGGTAACTACGGTCGGCTGGTAGAACTGGGAGCCAAGGCCGGGGACTTGCAGCGAAGCGCCGCCGAGCGCGACTTTCGCCCCGGCCTTGCGGGCCGCCGTCACATAGCCGTCGATCTTCGCGCCGTGTTCCGGGCTGACGATGGCGCCGACCTGCGTGGCGGGGTCGAGCGGGTCGCCGAAGGCCACCTGCTTCGACAGCTCCACCACGCGGGCGGTGAAGGCCTCGGCAATGTCTTCGTGCACGATGATCCGGCTGCCCGAGTTGCAGCACTGGCCGACGTTGAAATAGACCCCGAAGACCACGGCATCGGCGGCGCTTTCCAGATCGGCGTCGGGGAAGATCACCTGCGGGTTCTTGCCGCCAAGCTCAAGCGCGACTTTCTTCAGCGTGCCCGAGGCCGCCGCCGCGATCCCCTTGCCCACGGCGGTGGAGCCGGTGAAGGTGATCATGTCCACGCGCGGGTCGCTGGCAAGGGTTGCGCCCACCGGCTGGCCGTAGCCGAGCACGATGTTGACGACCCCTGCGGGGAGGCCCGCTTCGGCAAGAAGATCGCCCAGCATGACAGTGGTGGAGGGCGTAAGCTCCGAGGGCTTGACGACGCAGGTGCAGCCCGCCGCCAGCGCGAAGGGCAGCTTCTGGCTGAGGATCCAGAAGGGGAAGTTCCAGGGCGTGATGATAGAGACCACGCCGATGGGTTCCTTCAGCACAACCGCCAGCATGTCCTGACCAAGGCTGTTGTGGCTGTCGCCGTGCAGCGTGCGGGCCAGCGAGGCGGCATAGCGCCAGAGATCGGCGGCGCCGGAAACCTCGCCCCGCGCCTGGCTGATCGGCTTGCCGGATTCCAGCGTCTCGATCAGGGCCATGCGGTCGGCGTTGGCTTCGATCAGGTCGGCGACTTTCAGCAGGACCGTGGCACGGGCCTTGCCGGAAAGCGCGCTCCAGCGTCCGTCGTCGAAGGCCGCGCGGGCGGCGGCGATGGCGGCCTCCGCCTCGGGCTTGCCGCCTCTGGCCGCGCGGCTGACGACCACGCCATGCGAGGGGGAGAGGCGCTCGGAGGTGGAGCCGTCGGAACTGTCCCGCCACTGGCCGTCGATCAGGTGGCGAGCCTCGAAGACCGGCGGAAGGGTCGCGTTGGTGGCGGGGATCAGGGTCAGGTCATTCATCTCAGGTCCCCGGAAATTCGGCTTTGCGTTTCTGTTGGAAGGCGACGACGCCCTCTTGCCGGTCGGCACTGGCGGCGATGGCGGCCGATCCCAGCGCCTCGATCAGGGCCGCGCTGTCCTCGCCCTGCCCGGCATGGATCATCGCCTTGGTGATCTCGGTCGCGCGGGGCGAGAGGGTGACGGCCTTTTCGGCGATCTCCTGCGCGGTGCTGCGGACATCCTCGGCGATCTCGGCGACGAAACTGCAGGCCAAAAGCCGCTCCGCCCCGATCCGGCGGCCGAAAAGGGCCATCTCCTTGACCATGCCTTCCGGGATCAGCCGGGCCAGCCGCTGCGAGCCAGACCAGCCGGGGACGATCCCCACCCCGGCCTCGGGAAGCGCGATGGTGGCTTTCGGGGTGATCACCCGGATGTCGCAGGCGGCCGCCAGTTCCAGCCCACCGCCGAAAGCATGACCGTTCAGCGCCGCGATGGTGGGCTTTGCCAGCCGAGCCAGACGGTCGAAGATGCGATGCCCGCCGCGCACCCAGTTCCGGGCGAATTCGGCGGGGGAAAGCCCGCCCCAGGCGTTGATGTCGGCGCCCGAGCAGAAGGCCTTCTCACCCTCGCCGGTGATGATGACCGCGCGCACTTCCGGGCGGCCTTCGACCACCTCCAGATGGCTGGCGAGCTGCCCCAGCATCTCCACCGTGAAGCAGTTGAGCTTGGCCGGGTTGTCCAGCGTGAGTTCGGCCACGGGCCCGGCGATATGCAGGCGGACGCCAAGAGTTTGGGGGGTCATGGGCACCACCCCATCGGGCCTTCGGCAAGCAGGGACAGGGGCATAGTGCTGGCGTTCTCTGCCACCGTCACCCGGCCCTGGCTGGCCGCCACGATGTCCCGCGCAGGGTCGATGCCCGGCATGATCTCGGTCGCCACCAGCCCCTTGTCGGTCAGCCGGATCACGCAGCGTTCGGTGACATACAGCACCTCCTGCCCCTGTTCGCGAGCGCGATTGCCCGAGAAGGTGACGTGTTCCACCTTCTCCACCATCTTGCAGAACTTGCCGGGCGCGGCGACCGTCAGGCCCCCCGCCCCGAGCCGCACATCTGCCCCGGCCTCGAACCAGCCGGAGAAGACGATCTTCCGGGCATGCGCGGTGATGTCGACGAACCCGCCGCAACCGGCCGTCAGGTAGGGCTTCTTCCCCAGCTTCGAGACGTTGACGTTGCCCTCCACGTCGATCTCCAGGAAGGACAGGAACGACATGTCGAACCCAGCGCCCTGGAAATATATGAACTGCTGCGGCGAGGGGATATAGCCCCAGGCGTTCGAGGCGCAGCCGAAGGCGAAGCCGGTCAGCGGCATCCCCCCCACCGCGCCCTGTTCGATGGCCCAGGTCACGGCCTCGGGATGGCCTTCCTCCAAGAGGATACGGGGAACCATGGCGCTGATGCCGAAGCCGAGGTTGGCGGTCTGCCCCTTGCGCAGCTCCAGCGCGGCGCGGCGGGCGATGACCTTCTCCACGCCGTGCTCCGCCAGGGTGAAGCTGGACCAGGGCCGCATGATCTGGCCGGAAATCGCCGGATCATAGGGCGTTTCGGTGGTCTGGCGCTGGTCGGGGTCCAGCACGATCAGGTCGACCAGATGGCCGGGCACCCGAACGTCATGCGGGCGAAGCGAGCCTGCGGCGGTCAGGCGGCTGACCTGCGCGATCACCAGCCCGCGGTTGTTCCGCGCGGCAATCGCCTGTTCCAGCCCGCCCAGATAGGCGCCTTCGTGTTCATAGGTCAGGTTGCCGTTCTCGTCCGCCGTGGTGGCGCGCAGGATGCAGACGTCGGGCTGGATGTTGGGGAAGTGGAGCCAGGTCTCGCCGTTGAACTCCACCCGGCTGACGATGGGCTGCGAAGCCCCCCGCCCGTTCATCGCACAACCCTCGCGGATCGGGTCGGCAAAGGTGTACATCCCGACCTTGGTCAGCACGCCCGGACGCCGCGCGGCAGCCTCGCGGTGCATGTCGAAGAGGATGCCCGAGGGGACGTTGTAAGCGGCCACCCGATCCTCGACGATCATCTTCCAGATTTCCGGCATCGGCAGGTTGGACGAGCCCGAGGGGTAGGACCCCGCCAGCACGCGGGCCAGAAGCCCGTCCTCGGCGATCCAGTCCATGCCCTTGACACCATACATGTCGCCCGCCGCGATCGGGTGCAGCGTTGTGATGTTGCGCGGATGGCCCTCGGCGCGGAAACGGTCGCCCAGCGCCTTCAGCACAAGGTCCGGGCAGCCCAGCGCCGAGGAGGACGAAACGGTGACGACTGCCCCATCCGCGATGCGGGCGACGGCTTCGGCGGGCGAGACGAGCTTCGTCATGCCGCACCGCCGTAGTTGACGGTCTGGCGCAGGCCGCTGCGGGCGGCCTCGCGCACCGCCAGCGCCACGGCCAGCGAGGCGACACCGTCTTCGCCGGTCGCGGCGGGGCGGCCCCGGCCTTCGACCGCGGCGACAAAGTCCTGCACCGCCTGCTCATAAAGATTGTGCGGCGAATAGGGCACGGCCTCCCGCCCCTGGGCAGTGACCAGCGCGATCTCGCCCGCTGGGCGCTGGGTCATCACCCCGGTCGCGAAGATCGAGCCTTCGGTGCCATGCACCTCTAGCCCCGATCCGGCGAAGGGATGGGTGAAGCTTTCATGGGACAGGACCATCGCGCCCGAGGGCATGGTCCAGACCGACATCGCGCTGTCCTCGACCCCCTGCCCCATGCCGGACGCCGACATCTGTGCCACCACCGTCACCGGGTCCTCGCCCAGAAGGAAGCGCGCCACATCGGCGTCATGCACGGTGATGTCGGGAATCACTCCGCCGCCCGCGTCCGGGTTGTCGATCCGCCAACCCTGAAGATGCGGCGGCAGGTGGACGGCATGGAAAAGCCGCAGCGACAACACGCGCCCGATCCGGCCCGAGGCGATCAGGTCGCGGACGGCGCGATGGCTGCCGGAACAGCGCAGGTGGTGGTTGGTGGCGAAGACCAGCCCGGCCTCTTCCGCCGCACGGACCATATCGGCTGCCTCGGCCACCGTCATCGCCAGCGGCTTCTCGCACAGAACGTGCTTGCCCGCCCGGATCGCCGCAAGCGCCTGCGCGTGGTGCTTTTCGTTGGTCGAGGAGATATAGACCGCAGTGATCCCCGGCTCTGCCAGCAGAGCCTGCAGGTCGGACTGCGCCAGCGGGATACCATGTTTCGAAGCATAGTCGCGGGCGCGGTCGGCCGAGCCGCTCTGGACCGCCGCGATCTCCTGCCCCGCGGCGCGCAAGGCGCCTATCATGTGCTCCTCGGCAATCGTGCTTGCCCCGATCAGACCCCAGCGCATGATTCTTCCTATATTTTGGATCGTTCCAATTTGATACTGGAACGGTCCAATCCTCGTCAAGAGGTCGTTTGCCCCACCGCCGAAGGACAGGGTCAGCGCCTGGACTTCCGGCCCGTCTCTACATTGCCGCCGCGCAACTCCAGCTTCTGCAGGTCTTCCAGCAGGTCCAGCAGCTGCTCCAGCCGGTCATGGCCGAACTCGGTCTCGATCCGGCCCAGAATCGCCGCGCTTTGCCCGGCATGGGCGTTGACCAGAGCCAGCCCGGCGGGGGTGATCGCCACCACGGTCTTGCGCCGGTCCTCGGGCGGGGTGGTGCGCGAGATGAGCCCCTCCTCGACCATCGGACCGACCATCCGGGTCAGGCTGGACAGAAGCAGCACCGCCTCGGCGGCGACCTGGCTGAGCTCCTGGGGGCCCTTTTCCTGCAACACCCTCAGCACGCGCCACTTCTGTTCGTTCACGCCAGAGGAGGCCAGCATGTCGCGCAGCGGGCCCATGACGGTCTCCCGCGCGCGGAGAAGCGCGATGGGGAGCGAGCGGCGGGTCTGGCGAAAGGCGGGCGCGTCGGTCATCTTCAGCTTATCGCCTGTTTCGGGCATGGGCTCAACCGTCGCGAAATTACTTGACAAAGCAAGTATCATCCGCCTCACTGCCCTGGGGAGACCGCGATGCCGCATATACAGATCGACTATTCCGCCAATCTTGAAACGCGCCTCGATGTCGCAGGCCTGTGCCGCGTGTTGCGGGATGCGGCGGTGGCGACGGGGGTGCTGCCCTTGGCGGGCATCCGGGTCCGGGCGATCAAGGCGGACCATGTGCTGATTGCCGACGGCAACCCGGACCACGCCTATCTGGATATCTCGGTCCGTCTGCGCGGCGGCCGGACAGCCGAGGCGAAGGCCGCAGCCACCGCCGCGATCTTCGCCGCCGCCGAGGCCTATTGTGCCACAGTGATGGAGACGTCCTCCTTCATGCTGTCGATGGAGATGCGCGACATCGACCCGGAGCTTTCGCCCAAAGCCAGCTCGATCCGCAAATACCTGCCCGGAGGCACCGAATGACCCTTGCGACCCATCTGGAAAAGCTGGACCGCCATCTGGCACGCTTTCGGGAGGGCGGGATCAGGAACCTGATCGGCGGCCAGGATGTCGAGGGATCGGGCGGCACGTTCCAGACCCATTCGCCGGTGGACGAAAGCCTGATCGCCGAGGTGGCGCGGGGGACTGCGGCGGATATCGACCGCGCGGCAGAGGCGGCGAAGGCAGCCTTCCCGGCCTGGGCGGCGCTGCCGGGCGACAAGCGCAAGCAGGTGCTGCACCGGATCGCCGACCTGATCGAGGCGCGGGCCGAGGAGATCGCGCTCTGCGAATGCTGGGACACCGGGCAGGCCTGGCGCTTCATGTCGAAGGCCGCCCTGCGCGGGGCGGAGAACTTCCGCTTCTTCGCCGACCTTGCCCCGTCCGCGCGGGACGGCAGAACGCTGCATTCCCCCGACCATCTGAATATCACCAGCCGCAAACCCATCGGCCCGGTGGGGGTGATCACCCCTTGGAACACGCCCTTCATGCTGTCGACCTGGAAGATCGCCCCGGCCCTTGCCGCAGGCTGCACGGTCGTCCACAAACCCGCCGAATTTTCCCCGCTCACCGCGCGCCTGCTGGCAGAAATATGCCATGAGGCAGGCTTGCCGCCGGGCGTGCTGAACCTTGTCAACGGCTTCGGCGAGGAAGCGGGCAAAGCCCTGACCGAACATCCCGCGATCCGCGCCATCGGTTTCGTCGGCGAAAGCCGCACCGGCAGCCTGATCATGAAACAGGGCTCCGATACGCTGAAGCGGGTGCATTTCGAACTGGGCGGCAAGAACCCGGTGGTGGTCTTCGACGATGCCGACCTCGACCGCGCGCTGGATGCGGTGATCTTCATGATCTACTCGCTGAACGGCGAACGCTGCACCTCGTCCAGCCGCCTGCTGGTGCAGGACACGATCGCCGAGGAGTTTCATGCGCGGCTGGTCGAGCGGATCAACCGGATCAGGGTCGGCCACCCGCTTGATCCCGCCACCGAAATCGGCCCGCTGATCCACAAGACCCATTTCGACAAGGTCACCTCCTATGTCGGCATCGGCCAGGCCGATGGCGCAACGCTGGCCGCAGGCGGCTCGCGGGTTGGCGACAAGGGCTGGTTCGTCCACCCCACCCTCTTCACCGGCGCCACCCCGCAGATGCGCATCGCGCAGGAAGAGGTCTTCGGTCCCTTCCTCACCTCGCTGACCTTCAAGGACGAGGCCGAGGCGATGCAGATCGCCAATGCCACCGCCTACGGCCTCACTGGCTATCTCTGGACCAATGACCTGACCCGCGCCCTGCGGTTCTCCGACGCGCTGGAGGCCGGGATGATCTGGGTCAACAGCGAGAACGTCCGCCACCTGCCCACCCCCTTCGGCGGGGTGAAGGCATCGGGCATCGGGCGCGACGGCGGGGACTGGTCCTTCGAATTCTACATGGAACAGAAGAACACCGCCTTCGCCCTTGGAAACCACAAGATCCAGCGTCTGGGAGCCTGAGATGCCCGTCCCCGCCCCGAACCTTGCGCCCCCCTTCAACACCGTCCGCCTGTCCCACGTCGAATTCGGCGTGACCGACCTCGCCCGCAGCCGCGCCTTCTATGTCGACACGCTGGGCTTGCAGGTGACGGACGAGACCGCCGACACCATCTGGCTGCGCGCGCTGGAAGAACGCGGCCACCATTGCATCATCCTGCGGAAAGCGCCGGTGGCCGAGGCGCGCGACCTGGGCTTCAAGGTCTGGGACGAGGATCACCTCGACCGCGCCGCCGCCTTCTTCGCGGACAAGGGCCTTCCGGTCGATTGGGTGGAACGTCCCTACCAGGGCCGCACCTTCCGCACCCGCGACCCGCAGGGCATCCCGCTGGAGCTTTACGCAAGGATGGACCGCCTGCCGCCGATCCACCAGCACTATGCGCTTTACAAGGGCGTCAAGCCGCTGCGGATCGATCATTTCAACTGCTTCTCGCCCGACGTGGACGCCGCCGTCGCCTTCTGGAACGAGATCGGCTTCCGCGTCACCGAATACACCGAGGATGAGGCGACGGGCCGCCTCTGGGCCGCATGGACCCACCGCAAGGGCGGCGTCCACGACATCGCCTTCACCAACGGCACTGGCCCGCGCCTGCACCACACTGCCTTCTGGGTGCCGACGCCGCTGAACATCATCGACCTCCTCGACCTCATGTCCA
>NZ_DAIQAT010000032.1:0-26498 GCF_036781545.1 Tabrizicola sp. | reverse complement strand
AGGTCGACGATCTTGTCGATCATCCGCCGCTTCACCTCGTCGTTGACCTTGATCACCGCCTCGACGATCTGCATCGGTGCCGCATGGTCCTGCCCGATCCGCGCCAAAGCCTTGGTATCTTTCGGAAAACAGCTGCCGCCATAGCCGGGACCCGCATGCAGGAACTTGTCGCCGATGCGCCCGTCCATGCCGATGCCGCGCGCCACCGTCTTCACATCCGCCCCGACCTTTTCGCACAGGGCAGCGATCTCGTTGATGAAGGTGATCTTGGTCGCGAGGAAGGCGTTGGCCGCGTATTTGATCATCTCGGCGCTTTCGAGGCTGGTGTAGACCATCGGAAACTCGCGCAACGACAGCGGCCGATACAATTCAGCCATCACCTTGCGCGCCCGTCCCGTCTCCACCCCTACCACCACCCGGTCGGGATGCATGAAGTCGTCGATCGCCGCCCCCTCGCGCAGGAACTCCGGGTTCGAGGCAACATCGAAGGCCGCCGCCGGATTGGCCGCGCTCAACGCCTCGGCCACCTTGCGGTTGGTGCCGAGCGGAACCGTCGACTTCGTCACCACCACCGCATAGCCGGTCAGCGCCCGTCCGATCTCTGCCGCAGCCGCCATCACATAGGTCAGGTCCGCATGGCCATCGCCGCGCCGGGTCGGCGTGCCGACGGCGATGAACACCGCCTCGGCCCCGTCCACCGCCGCCGCCAGATCGGTCGAGAACGACAACCGGCCCGCCGCCGCATTCTTGGCGATCAGCGCCTGCAGGCCCGGCTCGAAGATTGGCACCTCGCCGCGCTGAAGCCGCTCGATCTTGGCCGGGTCCTTGTCGACGCAGGCCACTTCATGCCCGAAATCGGAAAAACAGGCGCCCGAGACCAGCCCGACATACCCCGTCCCGATCATCGCGATGCGCATCGTGCCGCCTTCCCATCTGGGTCAGCGGCATGTCTATGCAGGGCCGGACAGGCTGTCAAACGATGCAGGGCGCGACGGAAGACGGGGCCCGCGCCCCGGGGGGATAGGCCCCGCAGGGCTCAGGGCTTCCGGGGCTTGGGGAAGCGGGATTTGACCTCGGCCACAGCGGCCAGCCACTCCTCCTTCGGCACCTCGTCGCGCTGCCAGCGGAAGAACAGCGGGTCGGCCTCTGCCACCAGCGCCTCGCGCAGCGCCTGGTCGCGGTCGGAAAGCGCGGCGCGATAGTCGGCCTCTGCCCGCTCGGCCAGCTCTTCTGGCGACGGCGGAACCGGCTCCGGCACCGCGCGCGCCACCCAGTTGCCTTTCGCCGTCCGCCGATGCCCGGCCAGGAACGCGACGGACTTGTCCTCGACCGGCTCGCTGCCCTCGCGCGGGTCCGGACCGATCCAGGCGGGAATGCCGTCTTTGGTGAACAGGACGTGCAGTGTCATCTCAATACTCCGTTCCGATCAGCATCTTGCCAAGCGCCAGTCCAACCACCGAGGACACGCCACCCACGCTGACATAGAAGTAGGGCTGCAGCATGTCCGAGGTCGCGGGCAGGTCGGCCGTAAGCGTCCCCTCGGCCACGGCCCCGGCCTCCAGATGGGTGACGCGATAGCTCACGCTCTGGGGCGAGCCGGGCGGAGAATACAGCTCCAGCCGGTAGGTGAAGACCCGGTCGACGTTCGGTTTCGGGAACGACGCGCCCAGCGCGATCTTGGTGGCCGTGCCCGTCGCGTCGTTGGACATGATCTGCACCTGGGTGTCGGTCGCGTCATAGCCCAGCCCCACCATCCGAAAGAGCGTCGAAGGATTGACGTCGGTCGGCGTCGCGGCGTTGCTCAGGAACCCCATGAAGAAGCGATGGCTCGCGTTCGTGACCCCGGTCGACGGCCCGGCATGCATCACCGCATAGAACCCGCCCGCCCAGGCGCTCACTCCGCCGACCGAATAGTTGTTCGCGTTCGACCGCCAGCCCGCGACCGCCGTCGTCGCCGCCGTCGTCACCAGATATTCGATCCGGCGCAGCCGCTCGCGCCGCGTCGTCGTCGCCAGGCCCGAACTCGAGGCAGTCCCTACCGCCACCGGCGAAAGCCCCAGGTTCGTCACCGTGGTCCCGGCGGCCGGCTCGAAGATGCTGATCTGCCCGAAGCCCAGATGTGGCTGCACCAGCCATTCGCCGCCCGTGGTCCCACGGAACTCCGGCAGCTGCATCCCCGCCAGGGTGCCGCCGTAAAGCTTCACCCCGCCCGCCGCCGGGGCTGTGGGGCTCGCGATCACCGGCAGGCGCAGCTGCCCGCCCTCGATCCTGACATCCGCCGCGCCGGCAAAGGCTCCGGCGTTGTTGTACTGAAGCTCGCCACTCGCCCCACCCGGCGTACCGCCACCGCCACCCGCAGGCGCAGCCCAGGTGCCGTCGGCCCGCAGGAAGTTCGCCGTACCCCCGCCCGAAGCCGGGGTCAGGCCCTTCGCCGCGCCGGTGAACGTATCGAGCAGCGCCGTCGCCTGCGCCGCATCCAACGCCTCCGGGCTGCCCGTCCCGGCCGAGGCGCGGCCCAGCACCGTGCCCGTCGCCATGTCCGCCAGCTTGCCCAGGGACACCGCGCCCGCGTCGATGGTCCAGGCCGTTCCCGACCCCGAGACCGTGATATCCCCCTTGTCGCCGTCGCCGACGCCCGCTCCGCCGCCGCCGATCACCTGGGTAACCCCGGCCGACCGCACCTTCACCTCGCCCGTCGCCGTGTTCAGCCACAGCGTCCCGTCCACCGGCGCACCGGGGTCTGCCGCCTGCCCCCCCAGATGCACCGGCTGCGGCAGCGTCACCTCGCCCGTCGCGGCACCTGCGACCAGCGCCACCGACCAGGCCGAGCCATCCGCCGAAACCTTGACGCTGAAATCATCCGCGCCCGCCGTCCCCATCTCGGCCCGCCCGCCGAACCCGGTCTGGAACAACAGGCTCGCCGTATCGCCCGCCACCGCCTTGTTCAGCTTCAGCTGGTGCCCCGATCCCGCATGGTTGAACAGCGTCGCAGGCGCCGACACCGCCAGCCGGTTCGTCGCATCCGGCGTGGCCGAAACCCCCAGCCGCCCCACCGTGAACGGCCCGTCCGACAGCGCGATCCAGCTGAGCCCGTTGAAGAAGGCCATCTGGCTTTCCGCCATCACATAGGCCTGCCAGCCCGGCAGCGCCTGGGTGAACTGCCACCCCGCTTGCGTGAACATCGCGATCCGCCCGGCCTGCCCGACCCAGGCCCCCGTCGCCCCTGCCGCCACGATATGCCGGTCGCCGATGGTGGGCAGCGGCGGCGGAGCGGTCAGCGTCCGGTTCAGCACCGCCAGCTGCACCATCAGGTCCAGCTTCGCCAGCGCCTCGTTATGGGTGACATGCTTCTGCGCCTGCGCCGGAAGGATCAGGGGCAGCGACAGGATCGTCGTATCGTCGGGCATCAGGAACCTCCGCGGGAACGCCTTGGCGGGGGACCCTAGGGAATCTCCCTCAACGCCCGCTCACCGCCCCGCGCGCACCCCCGCCGCCCGGCGCAACACCCCCCGGGAGACCACAGTTGCTCCTTGCCAAATACTCCCGCCGGACGCGCCGCCACGCGTCCGCGCAGGCTGCACCGCTCCTAAAGATCGTCCGCCGCCGCCGGTCCCACCCGGTCCCGCCGCGCCTCGGCCCAAGTGTTCGCGCTGATCGCCAGGATGATCAGCCCGCCCCCCGCCAGCACCCAGGGCTCCACCGGCTCGCCAAAGGCCAGCGCCCCCAGCATCGCCGCCCAGATCAGCTGCAGGAAGGTCACCGGCTGCGTCACCGCCAGCGGCGCCGCCCGGAACGCCCGCGCCATCGCGTAATGCCCCAGCGTCGCCAGCGCCGCCACGCAGGCCAGCCATGCCACCTGCTCCACCCTGACCGGCTGCCACTGCGCCAGCGCCAGCGGCAGAAGCCCCAGCGTCACCGTCAGCGACAGCACCGCCACGATGGCCGAGGCCGGGGCCTCCCGGCTCAGCCGCTTGGCGATGATGTAGCTCATGGAAAAGAACACCGTCGCCCCCAGCTGCGACAGATGCCCCAGCGACAGCTCCCGCACCCCCGGCCGCAGCACGATCAGCCCGCCCGCCACCGCGACGCAGACCGCCGCGATCCGCCGCGCCCCCAAGCCCTCGCCCAGAAGCAGCCCGCCGATCACCAGCACCATGACCGGCCCCAGGAAGGCGATCGCCGCCATCTCCGCCACCGGCACCCGCGCCATGGCGTAGAACCACAGGATCACCGCCACCACATGCAGCGCCCCGCGCCCCAGGAACATCCGCCCCACCCCGGGGGCAAACCGCATCCCCCGCACCGCCCACAAAGCAGGCAGCAGGAACATCAACCCGAACCCGAACCGGATGAAGGCCGACTGCGCCGCGGGCAGCTCCGTCCCAAGGTATCGGACGATCCCGTTCACCCCCACGAAGGACAGCCCCGCCCCCGCCATCCAGAGCGCGCCCTCCAGGGGCCGCCCCAGGTCGCTTGCCTGCACAGCACGCATGACTTCAGGCCCCGACCTCCGCGCGGACCTCTTCCAGCCGCCGCTTCTGCCGCCCCCCGGCGTCGAAATTCGCAGGCGACAGCCAGCCCTCATAGGCCTGCCGCAGCTTCGGCCATTCCTTGTCGATGATCGAGAACCAGGCCGTATCCCGGTTCAGCCCCTTCACCACCAGATGCTGCCGGAACACCCCTTCCGCCGTGAAGCCGAACCGCGCCGCCGCCTTCTTCGACGGCAGGTTGTCGTCGTTGCACTTCCACTCGAACCGCCGGTAGCCCAGGTCGTCGAAGACATGCCGGGCGAACAGGAACAGCGCCTCGGTCGCCGCAGGGCGCTGCGCCATCAGCGGTCCCCAGTAGATGTTGCCGATCTCGATCACCCCGTTGGCCGCATCGATCCGCATCAGCGTCTGCCGCCCGGCAACCTTGCCCGAGGCCTTGTCGATCACCGCATAGAACAACGGATCCTCGCTCGCCGCCACCTTCGCCACCCAGGCGGCAAAACTCTCCCGGTCCGCGGGCGGGGCCTCGGGCAACCAGCGGAACTTCTGGTCGGCGTCGACCGTGTCCGAGGCCTCGTACAACCCCTCGCCATGGCGCGCTGCATCCAGCCGCTCCAGCCGCACATAGCGCCCCTCGATCACCGGAACAGAAGGCCGCTCCCGCGCCGTCCAGTGCCGCATGTCCTCTGCCATCGCCTTGTCCCCCGACTGCCACACCGCCTTGCTACCCGCACCGGCGCCTCATGCCTTAGCGCCACCATCCGCGCGATGCTAGCGCCAGATCGGCCGGTCGCGGGCAGGCTTCCGTTCTGGGTAACCGTAAGCTGCGTGCCACCCCACCGCTCCTGGCAGGTCCGGATGTCGAGGGCGCGGTGCTCTTGGTTTTTCAAGGCGCGGAGGGTTGGACCCACCCCATGCTTGCTACTCCGAGTTGCATTCCGGCCCCGCTTCCCCTCACTTTCTCCCGGACAGGAGTCCCCGACATGCCCACCCCGACCGCTCCGGTCGCGACGACCGATGATGCCCAGCTGAGCGGCCACACCCCGCCCCGGCAACCCGTAGGGTGCGTGATTTCACGCACCATCCCCGTCCCCACCCGCGCAACATTTCAAACCCGGCCCCGGTGCGTGAAATCGCGCACCCTACCCCTGATCCGCGACCGGATCGCCATCGCACGTCCGACTAAGGACGAGCCGGGGATGCTGACCGACGTCGCGGGCTTCGCGATCTGGGCCTCGGTCAGCGAGCAGGTTGACCTGAAGATCCGCGACCAGATCAAGGCGGGGACCTTCCCGATCCGCCTGAAGCCCGAGGACTGGCAGAGCGGGTCGATCAACTGGCTGCTGGATGTCATCGCACCCGACCGCAAGACCACAGGCCGGGTGATCGCGAACTTCCGGCAGGTGGTGAAGGAGGGCGACCTCCGACTGCATCCCCAGATCGCCGGGCTTGTCGAGCCGGAGATGCTGGAGAAGATGGGCGCAGCGCCGAGGTAAGATCTCTAAGACCTCCAAAGGAACTGAAGGAGCAAACCTGGCATACATAGCGGAAAGTTCGCTCGGGCACAAATACTGGGCAAATGTCGAATGCCTGGACGATGATACCGCCCTTCGGGCATTCAACAGCGCTCGCAACACGCGGGGCATGATTGCCGGCATTCCGTTGCCGCCGGAGATCGTGCCCCGCCGGTATGTTGTAACAGACGAAAAGATGCCGCTTCACGGGTTCGTCAACTGCGTGAATGGAATCGCGGTCGATGATCGCGCGGTTTCCGCGGTCGAGGCTTTGGAGCCAGGGGTGCATCGGTTCCACCCGATCGAGATCACGATGAAGGCCGATGGCAAACCGCTGCCGCGACCGCAGCTTCTACTGAATTGCTGCACCAGCGTGGATGCGATTGATCCGGCAAACTCAATGATCAAGATCAAACGGCCGCTCCCGGAAGAAACCCATCCGGACTTGTGGTATTACGAGCGAAAGATGGGTGGCCCTTTACAGCTTTCCGTCCATCGCGAACGGATCACCGGCCGCGCGATGTGGTGGGACAACCGGTTCAAACGTCTGTTCTTTTCCGACGCCTTGGTTGCCGCCCTGCATATGGCGGGCGTCGAGGGGGTTGAGCTAAGCCCCCACGTCGCCGAAACCTGAGCGACGGTTACATCCGTTCACAACATAACAGCGAGCCGTAGGGTGCGTGATTTCACGCACCATCCCCCTTCCCCCATGCGCGACATTTCAAACCCGACACCGCCACGACACACCCACCATGGTGCGTGAAATCGCGCACCCTACGGGACGTCACCACCCGTACCGGCCGTCCCGGACATCTCGATGGACCGACGAAAATGTCCAATCCTCCGGCCTGTCGGCCAACCCGTGCTTGACCGGGTTCCACCAGCAATACCGGATATGGGCCGCGAGATCGGCCTCGTCGCGGAGATGATGTTCCCAGAACCGGCGTTGCCAGACCCCGCGCTCCTGCCGCGCCTCGTGGCTGTTGCGCAACCGGCCCACCGGCAGCTCCTGCGAGAACCGCGCCTTGATCAACCGCCACCGAACCGAATAATCCGCATCCCCCTCCGGCAGCGTCCAGACCGCGTGGAGGTGGTCCGGCAGCACCACCCAGGCGTCGATCCGGAACGGGCGTTCTGCCATGGTCTGCCGCACGGCCTCACGCAACGCGCCGACATGATCGACCAGCACCCGCGACCGACGGTCGGCCAGGGTGACGGTGAAGAAAACCGAGACACCGGGACGCGGGAGCGGATGTAGCGGGACATGGCCCGAAAGCTGGCATCAAGGCCCTAACAAATTCCTAACGCCCGCAGCCAACCCCTTGATTTCCCATACCGTGAAGCCCTGCCCGCGCGCGGGCACCCTCAGCCTCTGAAGGCCAGCCCCGCCGCGATGGCCCACATCGTGACCCCCACGCCGATCTCCAGCCAGACCCAAGCCGCGGGGCGGGCGAAGACCGGCGCCAGAAGCCGCGCCCCGAACCCCAGCGCGGTGAAGAAGCTCAGGCTGCCGCAGACCGCCGCCACCCCGAAGGCCACTTGATGCGGCGCGTGCTGGGCCGAGATCGACCCGATCAGCACCACCGTATCCAGGTAGACATGCGGGTTGGCCCAGGTCAGCACCAGGCAGGTCGCCAGCACCTTCCCCAAGGGCGCCGCCGCGTTTTCGGACGGCTTCAACGCCTCCCCGCCCCGCAGAGCCGCCCGGAACCGAAGCGCCCCGTAGACCAGCAGGAACACCACCCCCAGCCAGCGCATCGCCTCACCGAACCAGGGGACTGCCTTGCTCAGGCCGCCGAACCCCGCCACCCCCGCCGCGATCAGTACCGCGTCGGACAGGGCGCAGACCGCCACCACCGCCGCCACATGCTCCCGCCTGAGACCCTGCCGCAGCACGAAGGCATTCTGCGCCCCGATCGCCAGGATCAGGCTCACCGATACAAGGTAACCGTTTACCGCCGCCTCGATCATCACCACTCTCCTGCCCCGCTTGACGGCTAGCCGGGGCAGGTTGCAAAATCCAGTTAATCTTCCTGTCTTGGATTAAGGCCCGTTAATGCTCGACCCGGCTCAGCTTGCCGCCCTTGCCGCCGTCCACCGTCGGGGCGCCTTCGATCTTGCGGCGACCGAGCTGCATGTCACCCCCTCTGCCATCTCGCAGCGGATCAAGGCGCTGGAGGAGCAGACGGGCACCCTTCTCATCCGGCGCGGCCAGCCTTGCCAGGCGACCGAGCCCGGGCTGCGGCTGATCCGCCACCACGACGAGGTCGCCCTCCTCGAACGCACCCTCGCCGACGATCTGCCCGGCCTCGCCGCCCCCGGCCCGGCCATGCTGCGGATTGCTGTCAATGCCGACAGCCTGGCCACCTGGGTCATCCCGGCGCTGGCTGCGACTGACGGCCTGCTCTTCGATCTGGTGATCGACGACCAGGATGTCAGCCAGGACTGGCTCCGGCGTGGCGAGGTCGTCGCAGCGATCACCGCCCATCCCGGCCCGCTGCAAGGCTGCGACACGATCGCCCTCGGCGCGTTGCGCTACCGCGCGACCACATCCCCGGACTTCGCCGCCCGCTGGTTCGCGCAGGGCCTTACGCCCGAGGCACTTGCAACGGCGCCCGGACTGACCTTTTCCGACAAGGACCAGCTGCAAACCCGCTGGGCCACCCAGCGCGGACTGGTGCGCCCGGTCCTGCCCACCCACCGAATGGCCTCGTCACAGGCCTTTGTCGATGCCTGCCTTCACGGCCTCGCCTGGGGCATGAACCCCGAACCGCTGATCGCCCCGCATCTCGCCTCGGGGGCCCTGGTCGAGCTTGCGCCGGACACTCCGCTGGATGTGGCGCTCTACTGGCAGTTCACCCGTCTCGCCGCTCCGGCCCTCAGCCCGCTGACCGAGGCGATCCGGCGGGCCGCGAAGCCCGTGCTGGTGCAAGGATAAGGGCACCCCTCAACCAACCACGCGCAGCAATCGCCGAACCGCTGCGCACCATCGGGCAGCCTGAATGAAAAAAGGGCGGCCGCGCCGCCCTTTCATCCCGCGCTGATGGTGGTCTCAGACCGCCTTCTTCAGGGCCTCGACCAGATCGGTGCGTTCCCAGCTGAAGCCGCCATCCGCCTCTGGCGCGCGGCCGAAATGGCCGTAGGCCGAGGTCCGGGCATAGACCGGCCGGTTCAGGTCCAGATGGGTGCGGATGCCGCGCGGCGTCAGGTCCATCACCTCGGCCACCGCCTTCTCGATGCGGGAAGCCTCGACCTGGCTGGTGCCGTGGGTGTCGACATAGATCGAGAGGGGCTTCGCCACGCCGATGGCATAGCTGAGCTGCAAGGTGCAGCGTTCCGCCAGCCCGGCCGCGACCACGTTCTTCGCCAGATAACGGGCCGCATAGGCCGCCGAGCGGTCGACCTTGGTCGGGTCCTTGCCGCTGAACGCCCCGCCGCCATGCGGCGCGGCCCCGCCATAGGTGTCGACGATGATCTTGCGCCCCGTCAGGCCCGCGTCGCCGTCCGGGCCGCCGATCACGAAGGTCCCGGTCGGGTTCACATGCCATTCGGTCTTGCGGGTGATCCAGCCCTCGGGCAGCACCTCGCGGATATAGGGTTCCACGATCTTGCGGATGACCTTAGAGGTCTGCCGCTTGGAGGTGTGCTGGGTCGAAAGCACGATCGAGGTCACTTCCACCGGTTTGCCATTGGCATAGCGCAGCGTCAGCTGGCTTTTCGCATCCGGCCCCAGCGTCGGCTCGGCGCCGGACTTCCGCACCTCGGCCAGGCGGCGCAGGATGGCATGGGCATACTGGATCGGCGCAGGCATGAATTCCGGCGTCTCAAGGGTGGCGTAGCCGAACATGATGCCCTGGTCGCCCGCCCCGTCGCGGTCCACCCCCTGCGCGATGTGGGCGGACTGTTCGTGCAGATAGTTGTGGACCTTGATCTTGTCCCAGTGGAACTTCTTCTGCTCGTAGCCGATGTCCTTGACGCAGTCGCGGACGATGCCTTCGATGCGGCCCATCATCGCCTTGGTCGCCTCTTTCGACGACAGGCCGACCTCGCCGCCCACGACCACGCGGTTGGTGGTGGCGAAGGTCTCGCAGGCGACGCGCGCATTCGCTTCTTCCTTCAGGAAGGCGTCGAGGACGGCATCCGAGATGCGGTCGCAGACCTTGTCGGGGTGGCCCTCGGAGACGGACTCCGAGGTGAAGACGTAATCCTTGCGGCTCATGGAAAGTGCTCCGTTGGGTTCATCCCGCCACGCCAGGAAGCCGTTGTGGGGGTTCAAGATGCGCCTGCCTAGACGGGAGGGGAGGCCCCGTCAATGGGCAGCGCGCCGCCTTGGGTTGAACGCGACGGCGAAGAGGCCCGCCAGCAACAGCGCCAGCGGCCCGTCGCCCCAGCGGGACCAGGGTGTCGGCGGCAGGGCGCCGGGGACCTGCGTGTCCAGCGCCGCCATCGTGCCGAAGGGCAGTTCCTGCACCACCCGGCCATGGGCATCGACCACTGCGGTGACCCCGGTATTCGCCACCCGGATCAGGGGCAGCCCCTGTTCGATCGCCCGCAGCCTTGCTTGCGCGAAATGCTGGAACGGTCCGGTACGGATACCGAACCAGGCGTCGTTGGTGATCTGCAGCATCCAGTCGGGCCGCGTCGGGACGGCGTTGACGTCACGCGGGAAGATCGCTTCGTAACAGATCAGCGGCAACACCTTGCCGAAGGGGCCAAGGTCCAGCACGCGCGGCCCCGGCCCGGCGGAATAGGTGTTGCCTGCCTGGGCGGCGAAGGCCTTGAGCCCGAACCAGGCATAGGCCAGGTCGCCGAAAGGGATGTATTCCCCGAAAGGCACCAGATGCGCCTTGTCGTAGCGCGCGGTCTCGACCCCCTCGCCCTCCAGCACGCGCAGGCTGTTGTAGAACCGTTCGCCCTCCTCGCGCTGGATGCCCGCCGCCACCGGCCTGCCGCCCGAGGCCGCGGTGATCATCCCGGCCACTTCCGGCGCATATTCCAGCATGTAGGGCACCGCCGTCTCGGGCCAGATCGTCAGGTCTGCCGGGCCGTCCTTTGCGGTCAGCATCAAGAGACGGTCGAGGAATTCCTGCGCCCGCGCGGCCTCCCATTTCGCGGATTGCTCGGCATTGGGCTGCACCAGCCGCAGGCTGCCCGGGCGCGGCTCCGGCAAGGGCTGGTCCAGCCGCCAGAGCCCGAAGCCGAAGGCCGCGGCAAGGATCAGCGCCGATCCGGCCGCGCCCTTCCAGCGCCAGAGGGCCGGCAGAGCGGCGGCAAGCAGGGTGACGAGGCTCAGGAGCGAGGGGCCCCCCAGCGCGGCCAGTTGGTCGACGGGAGTGCCGATCCAGACATGGCCCAGCATCGCCCAGGGAAAGCCGGTGAAGACCACGCCGCGCAGCCATTCCAGCGCAACGAAGGCGACGACGAAACCCAGGGCGGGGTTGGGAAAGCGCCGCGCCAGAACCGCCGCCGCGGCCCAGAAGAGGGCGAGGCCGAAGGACAGCCCGACCACGGCGAAAGGCGCCATCCAGCCTGTCGCCGCGGTGTCGATCAGGAAGGGCTCGACGATCCAGCTCAGCGCCAGCGCGAAATAGCCCGCCCCGGCCAGCAGCCCGGTCCAGAAAGCCGCGCGGGCGTCGGGCATCCGGTCCAGCAGCCAGACCAGCGCCGCCAGCGCGGCCAGCGTCGCGCCCCATAGCCCCCAGGGCTCCTGTCCCAGGGCGGCCATGGCCCCGAGCCCCGCCGCCAGCGCCGCGCCGCGCCAGCCGGTCAGCCAGCCGTCAATCATGCGTCACGCGGAACCCGGCACCGGCAGCCGGACCCGCAGCCGCTTGATCCGTCGCGGGTCGGCATCGACGATCTCGAACTGGGCGCCGCTTTCATGGCCGATCACCTCGCCCCGCGCCGGTACCCGGCCCGAGCGCAGGAAGACGAGGCCGCCCAGCGTGTCGATCTCCTCGTCCTCCTCGCCCGCGCGCAGGGGAATGCCCAGCGCGGCCTCGATCTCCTCCAGGGGCGCGGTGGATTGCGCCAGGATCACGCCGGGCTTCTCCTCTTTCCAGAGCGCGCCCTCGTCCTCGTCATGCTCGTCCTCGATCTCGCCGATCACCGTCTCGATCAGGTCCTCGATGGTGACGAGGCCATCGACCCCGCCGTATTCGTCGATCACCAGCGCCATGTGGACGCGCTCCTTCTGCATCTTCTGCAGAAGGACGCCGGTCGGCATCGACGGCGGCGCGTAAAGGATCGGGCGCAGAAGCCGCTTCAGGCTGAACCGCCCCGTCGCCCCGAAGCCGTGCTGCAGGGCAAGGTCCTTCAAGAGCACCAGCCCCTGCGGGTGGTCGAGCGTGCCCTTGTAGACCGGCACCCGGCTGAAACCGTGGTCGCGGAAGACCTGGACCAGCTCGTCCTTGCCGATGTCCAAGGGCACCGCCACGATCTCGGCCTTCGGGATCGCCACATCGTCCACCCGCATCCGCCGCAGCGCGTTCAGCCCCTGCGGGGCCGCAACGGTGCCGGGCGCCACGTCGGAAGCGGTCGCGTCGGACCCGGAACTGAAAGCGGAAAGGAGCCTGCCGAAAAAGCCGCGCTGGCCCTCAGAGGCGGGTTCATCGGTCTCTACCTGCGCGCTCTGCGCTGCGGGAGACCCGTCGGTGCTACTGCCCATCGGTCCTTTGTCCGAAAAACCACCCGTCATGCGGATGCGATCCCTAATATGGGTCAGAAACCCCGAGGCTGGCAAGTATCCGCACTTCCAGGGTCTCCATCAGCGCGGCATCCGCGTCCTCGATATGATCATAGCCCAGAAGATGCAGCACCCCATGCACGATCAGATGAGTCACATGGTCGGCCATCGGCTTGCCCTGCTCCTCCGCCTCGCGCGCGCAGGTCTCCCAGGCAATCGCGATGTCGCCCAGGGATTCGGGATCGTCCGCCGCGCCGGGCTCCGGCAACTCCGGCGCCTCGCCCGCGAAGTCCGCTCCCAGCTCTTCAGAGGGCCAGCTCAGCACATTCGTCGGCTGTGGCTTGCCGCGGAAATCACCGTTCAGCACCGCGATCCGCGCATCATCGCAGCCCATCAGGCTGATCGCGAAACCCTCGACAGGCAGGCCCAGCCCGGCGAGAACCGCCCGCCCGGTGCACTCGGCCAGAGCCTCCAGCCCGAAGGCCTCCCAGCGCGCGTCCTCGATCACCGTCTCGACCAGTTCCATGCGTCCGGCCCTAGCCTGAAGCCCCGACCGGCTCAACCCCGCCAGCCCTTGCTCTTTCCGAAACACTCTGGGGGTTTGGGGGTGAAACCCCCATCGCCCGAGGAGGAGGCGAAGGCCGACGACGAGACAAAAGCCTCGCGCGCCAGCGCTCCGCCCGATAACCGCCCCTCACCCCTGCGCTTCGTCGGCCTCATAGGCCTCGATGATCCGGCCGACCAGCGGGTGACGCACCACGTCCTTCGAGGTGAAATAGTTGAAGCTGACGCCCTTCACCCCCTTCAGAATGCGCTCGGCATCGGCAAGGCCCGAGGCCGTGCCGCGCGGGAGGTCGACCTGGGTCCGGTCGCCGGTGATCACCATCCGGCTGCCCTCGCCCAGGCGGGTCAGGAACATCTTCATCTGCATTGAGGTGGCGTTCTGCGCCTCGTCCAGCACCACGAAGGCGTTCGAGAGGGTCCGACCGCGCATGAAAGCCAGCGGCGCGATCTCGATCCGTTTCTCCTGGATCAGCTTTTCCACCTGTTTCGACGGCAGGAAATCGTTCAGCGCGTCGTAGAGCGGCTGCATGTAGGGATCGACCTTCTCCTTCATGTCGCCGGGCAGGAAGCCGAGGCGTTCGCCCGCCTCCACCGCCGGGCGCGAAAGGATGATCTTCTCCACCGCGCCCGAGATGAACATGGTCACGCCGACCGCCACCGCGAGATAGGTCTTCCCCGTCCCCGCCGGGCCGATGCCGAAGCCAAGCTCATGCTGGAACAGGTTCGCGACATAGGCCTTCTGCGCCTCGGTCCGGGGTTCGATGGGCTTCTTGCGGGTGCGCAGTTCCATACCCGTCGAGAACAGCTCGATCTGTTCCGCGCTGTCGGCATCCACCGGACGGCCCATCCGCATCGCGCCGTCGATGTCGCCAGCCGCCACGTTGCGCCCCGATTCAAGCCGGGCATACAGCGAGCGCAGCACCGCCGCGGCCTGTTCCCGGGCCGTCTTGTCGCCGATCACCGCCAGACGGTTGCCGCGCCGCAGGACATGCACCCCCATCTGATGCTCGATCTGCGCGAGGTTGCGGTCGAATTCGCCGCAGAGATCGATCAGCAATCGGTTGTCAGGAAATTCGAGGACAGTTTCCACGATATCCTCGGCGGACGGGGGGGTCAGCGCGCTGATGCCCAACGGGGTCTCCTTTTATCAGGGCCACAATAAAACTGTGCAGCCGGATACGTCATCTGGCAAGCGAAACCAGAGACAGACACAATTTGTTGCGTCACTTCATGGAAATTTCATGACGCCCGGCCAGAAGCTGCGCAAGGAAAAGGCCCCGGCACTGCCGGGGCCATCTTTCCTGTCGGTCAAGGATCAGAGCCTGGGCTTGATCTTCGCCGGGCCCGAGACCCGGTCGCGAATACCGGCGCTGCGGGTCTCGTAGACGCCGATCACCGTGCCGGGGGGATATTTGTCGTCGCAGACCGGCAGCCCGGTCTTGGGGTCGAAGCGTGGGCTGGAATAACCCTCGATCCCGTCGTCGATGATCCAGACCTGGCAACCGTCAGGATCATAGGCAATGGCGGCTTCACCATCGACCAGTCCCCCGGAGTCGTGACCGTGATCCTCGGCCGTCGCGATCACCGAATCCGGCCCGGAATAGCGTTGCGTGCCCTCGAACCCCTCGAACAGGCCACAGCCTGACAGGGCAAGGGCAAGCCCCAGTGCCGCGACGGGCACCGGAGCCATGCCGCGACGGTCGGCGTCAAGTCTATCTGCAAGCATCATCGGTCAGCCTTTCTTGCAGAGCACTTCGACACGGCGGTTCTTCGCCATGCCCTTGGCCGTCCCGTTCGTCGCGGCGGGCCGGCTTTCGCCATAACCGGTCACGCTATCGACCACCGCGCCGACCGAGCGCGCCACATCAGCCACCGCCGCGGCGCGAGCCTCGGACAGGCCCTGGTTATATTCCTCCGAGCCGCGGCTGTCGGTATGGCCGGCGATGGAATAAGAGAAGGCATCGGTGTGGCTGAAATAGTCTTCCAGCTTCGCACGGCCCGCTGCGGTCAGGGTGGCGCTGGCCGTGGCGAAATAGGTGTCGGCGCTCTCGGTCAGGCAGCTGGTTTGCTTCAGGCAGACGGGCTTTCCGGTCTTCGGATCGCGGCGTGGCACCATGTAGCCTTCGGTTCCCCCGTCGGCCCACCAGTGCTGGCAGCCATCGGCATCGATCCACAGGCCCCATTCGATCTTGCCCGAGACTGCGGGACCGTCCTGCGCCATCGCCATCGGTGCGAGGATCGCGCCGCCGCAGACCACAGCCGCAGCCAGTGCGTGCCGAAGCATGCTCCCTAATGCCATCAATCCCCCACTCCCGATCACGTGGCCCGAGTCAGCCCCTGTCGAGCAATAAAGCAGATCGAATCGCACAACGAGACGGGTTGGACAGGCCACGCCGGGTTATCCACAGATCAATTCGGCGGATTCGACGTTTTTCTCGCGACTGTGACGGAAAAATGACTCAGGCGGCGGTGGCAACCAACTCCGCCGCCAGGGAATTGGAGGCCGAGGCGGTGATGCGCACCCGGACCAGTTGTCCAATCCGGCCCTCCGGGTCCTGGACATGCACCGCATGCAGGTGATCGGACTTGCCGACCATCTGGCCCGGCTTCCGTCCCGGCTTTTCGTACAGCACCTGCACCTCGCGCCCGACCATCGCCTCCTGCGCCGCGCGCTGCTGTTCGGTGATCAGCGCCTGCAGCTCCTGCAGCCTTGCGTCGGCCACATCGGCGGGCACGGGGGATTTTTCGGCTGCTGGAGTGCCTGGCCGCGCGGAATATTTGAAGCTGAAGGCCGCCCCGAAGCCGACCGCGCGGATCAGGTCCAGCGTCGCCTGGAAATCGGTATCCGTCTCGCCGGGGAAGCCCACGATGAAATCCGATGACAGCAGGATATCCGGCCGCGCCGCCCGGATGCGTTCGATCAGCCGCAGATAGGCTTCGGCGGTGTGCTTGCGATTCATCGCCTTCAGGATGCGGTCCGACCCCGACTGCACCGGCAGGTGCAGGTAGGGCATCAGCTCTGGCAGATCGCCATGCGCGGCGATGAGGCTCGCGTCCATGTCGTTCGGGTGGCTGGTGGTATAGCGGATGCGGGCCAGCCCCTCGATCCCGGCCAGTTCCCGCACCAGCCGCGCCAATCCCCAGGTGCCCCCCGGCCCCTCGCCGTGATAGGCGTTGACGTTCTGGCCCAGAAGCGTGATCTCGCGCACCCCCTGCGCGACCAGCCCCCGCGCCTCGTCCAGCAGGCGCGCGACGGGGCGGCTGACCTCGGCCCCGCGGGTATAGGGCACCACGCAGAAGGCGCAGAACTTGTCGCAGCCTTCCTGCACCGTCAGGAAGGCCGTCGGCCCGCGCAGGGCCTTACGTTCGGGCAGCAGGGTGAACTTGTCCTCGACCGGGAAGTCGGTGTCGACCTGCCGCCCCTCTGCCTCGATCATCGCCGGCAGGCGGTGATAGGCTTGCGGGCCAACCACGAGGTCCACCACCGGCGACCGGCGCAGGATCTCCTCGCCCTCGGCCTGTGCCACGCAGCCCGCGACGCCGACCTTCATCCCCGGCCTTTCCGCCTTCAGCGCGCGCAGGCGCCCGAGGTCGGAATACAGCTTCTCCGACGCCTTCTCGCGGATGTGGCAGGTGTTCAGAAGCACCATGTCGGCCTCTTCCACCACATCGGTCGTGACGTAGCCCTTCGCGCCCAAGGCTTCCGCCATGCGCTCGCTGTCGTAGACGTTCATCTGGCAGCCGTAGGTCTTGACGTAGAGCTTCTTCACATCGGTCATGCGGGTCGCACCATCAGGGGATGGACCGGGCATCTACACCCATCCGCCCCGACCGGCAACGCCGCGATCACCCCGCCGCTGTCGCCACGTCCGGCCCGTCTCCCGCGTATTGCGGCAGGCCATCGTCGATCCGGTAGAACTCCGGTCGCCCCGCGGTGCAGATGTGATAGCCCGGGTGCAGGCATTCCGGCCGGTCGAAGGACCCGGCAAGGATGGCGTAGCGCGCTTCCGCATTCGGCTTCCAGAACAGGATCGTCCCGCAGGTGGCGCAGAAGCCCCGCCTGGCGAAGTCCGAGGCCGCGAACCAGGTGATGTGCTCGGCGCCCGACAAGTCCAGCGCTTCTGCCGCCACGCTGGTCGCCGCGAAATACAGACCTGACTGCCTCCGGCATTGCGAGCAGTGACAGAAGATCACTTCGCGCAAGGGTCCCGTCGTGACGAAGCGCACCTTGCCGCACAGGCACCCGCCGGTCTGAGCCTCGTCCATTCCATCCTCCCGGTTTTCGTCCAGTCTCACTCCGCCGTGGTGTTGGCAGTCAACCGCAGCCGACCGATCCCGATACCTTCGCGACACCTTGCATCGGCCCGCCGGATCGCCGACCCTGCCGCGCGACGCCGACCGGACCCATGATGCGCTATCCCAGCCTTGCCGACCTCCTTGACCGCAAGCGCGCCGATCTCGGCCGCGGCCCCCTGTCGCTGGTCCTGGCCGAGGACGGTGTCGCGCTGGACGAGACGCTGGCCCACCAGCAGAAATGCGGCTTCCGCGATGTGGTGCTGCTAGCGCCCGCAAGCGTCGCCATCGCGCCCGACCTCGAAGACCGCGTCCATGTCGTGACCCATGATGTCTTCGCCGAGGGCGCGCTGATCCAGGCCGTGAACGCCGTCATCGCCCGGCTTCCGGGCACCTGGCTGCACTACTGCCACAACGCCGAATTCCTGTTCTTCCCCTTCCTCGAGACCCGCCGCATCCGCGAGATGCTTGCCTTCCACGCCGAGGAACGGCGTGAGGCGATGCTGACCTATGTCATCGACCTCTATGCGGGCGACCTGGACCACAATCCGGAGGGGGTGGCGCTGGACGATGCCTGGCTCGACCGGAAGGGCTATTACGCCCTCGCCCGGAAGGATCCCGCGAACGACTGGCAGCCCAAGGACCGGCAACTCGACTTCTTCGGCGGGCTGCGCTGGCGGTTCGAGGAACACATCCCCCACGCCAGGCGCCGCATCGACCGCATCTCGCTTTTCCGCGCCAAGCCGGGGCTGAAGCTCCTGCCCGACTTCACGCTCTCGGACGAGGAGATGAACACCTATTCCTGCCGCTGGCACCACAACCTGACCGCTGCCGTCTGTTCCTTCCGCACCGCCAAGGCGCTTCGCACCAATCCCGGCTCGCGGCACGCGATCCCGACCTTCCGCTGGCCCAATTCGGTGCGGTTCGACTGGCAAAGCCAGCAGCTGATGGACCTCGGGCTGATGGAGCCCGGCCAGTGGTTCTAGGGTCCTAGCTCTCGTCACCGCCGGTGGCGAAGGGTACCTGCAGCAAGGGCCGCACCCCGTCCAGCGCCTGATCCAGCACGCGGCGCACCGGCGGGGGCACCTCGGCATGGTCGATCAGCGGGTCCAGCCGACAGTCCTCCAGATGCGCCGCCAGATCGGCCTCTGGGTCCTCGGTCAGGTCGCGCTGGCGCTGCAGCACGACCGGCGAGGCGGTGGGCACCAGCAGCCCTTCCGCGGGACCCGATAGAATGCCGGTGATGAACCGCGCCTTCGGCTGCTGGCCCGCGTTCAACACCAGGAAGGCCATGGCCTCGAACCGCTCTTCGGCCAGGATCACATACATCCGGTTCAGCATCAGCAGGGCCCAGCCTTGGAAGGCAAAGCCCTCGGCCCCATAGCGGGCGCCGATCAGACCGTCCTCGGGGCGCAGCATCAGCGCCATCCGGGCGATCTTCTCGGGCTGGCTGAAGGCGCGGTAATACATGAGATAGGCGCCGAAGTATTCCACGCCCCGCCGTCCCGTCTCGCGCCGTGCGGCCTCCAGCAGGCCAAAGGGGATCGGCAGGCTCTGGCCAGGTTCACCTTCGATTACCGGTACGACGGGCTGCACCAGCGCGCGGAACGTCGGCGCGGGGGCCTCGAAGGCCATAACCGTGAAACCCGGCAGGCTTTGCGCCAGCACGGACGCGATGCGCGCCACATTGTGCTGCGTCGGGCGCACCCGCCCGGATATCCAGCGCGAGACCACGGACTTGTCCACCCCGACCGCCGCGCCCAGCGCGGCAGGAGAGACATTCGCCTGCTTCAGCGCCAGACGCAGCCGTCCGGCGAAATCCTGAGGGATATCCATTCGCCCCCCTTTCCGTGCAACCAGATGCAACGTCGCGCAAGCCAACGCAACCCGTCACCATGCATTGCAACTGGCGCCACCGGGGCGTCGGTGGCAAAAGCTGCCGCAGCGTCATTTACGGCGCCAAGACCAGAATAACTTTTCATCAGGCTTTTCAACAAATGTCACAGATACAGACCTTTTCCCCGACCAAGGCACGGCGCTTCACAGCGCCGCAGACACGCCGGATAGCCAACGACTTCCCCATGAAGGCTTCCGGCGTGTCGATCGCCGCCCTGTTCCGGACCATTGTTTTCCGGTATCGCGCCTGGCAGGCTTGGCGTGCCGAACGGGACGCCCTGCGGTCACTGCGCACGGCAGGCGACCACCTGCTCGACGACATCGGCCTGGACCGCTGCGGGATCGAGGACATGCTGCGGAAGTACGAGCGCTAGCTCTGACCCGATCTTCAGGCCTTGCGCAGGCGGATCACCACGTCCACGCGGCTGACCGCCATGCCCGGAGGCACCTGTGGCAGGGAAGAAATCTCCAGCTCTTCCGCCGGAGCGTCGGTCAGCGCATGGCTGTCTTCCCAATAGAAATGCGGATGATCGTCGATGCGGGTGTCGAAATAGCTTTTCGAGCCGTCGACCACGACCTCGTTCATCAGACCCGCATCGCAGAAGGCGCGCAGCGTATTGTAGACCGTCGCCAGGCTGACCCGTTCGCCGGTGCCCAGCGACAGCGCATAGAGGCTTTCTGCCGTGACATGCCGGTCCATCCCGTCGCCGATCAGAAGCTCGGCCAGCGCAAGCCGCTGCCGCGTGGGGCGCAGGCCCCCCGTCTTCAACCAATCCGCGCTGCGTTCCGTTCCGGTCAAATGCCCGTCCCCAAGGTTGCCCGACGGCTGCCGTCCCCTGATATAGGGCCGCAAACCCGACTGTTTCAATGCGGAATCGACGGGATCAGCGTGAAATCGCAGCAAATCCGTTACGAATGGCCCCCCAGACCAGCACCGCAACCGCAATCGAGCCCAGTCCGGCCACCCAGAATGGCAGAACCAGCGTCGGGCTGCGGGCCAGGAAAGCCTCGCCCAGCGACACCACCAGCCCCGACAGGACCAGCCCGACCGGCATCATCCCCCAGGCCAGAAGCCGGTAAAGGCCGTTCACCCTACCCAGAAGCCTGTCCGGGATCAGCCGCTGCCTCGTGCTGACCGAGACCACGTTCCAGACAAGACCGGTGAACTCCATCGCGGCAAAGCACAGCCCCAGCGTCCAGGGTCCCGGCGCAACCGCCATCGCGATGAAGCAGGGGCCAGAGGCCGCAAGCATCCATTGCATCGTCCGCACCGCGCCCAGCCGTGCCGCGATCCGCTCTCCCATCAGGCTTCCGGCGATGCCGCCGACCGCCCCCCCTGCAAGGGTCAGCCCATAGGCCTGCGCCGAAAGGTGCAGGTTTTCCTGCGCGTGCAGCACCATCCCGATCACGATCATCTGGTGGAACAGGTTCCAGAACCCCGTCGTCACCGCCAGCACCTGCAACAGCGGCATCCCGCGCAGGAAGGCGAACCCCTCGCCCAGTTCGGCCTTCCAGCCGCGCCGGTCGGTTCGCGCCGCACGGAACTGCCCTGCCAGCCCCGCCACCAGCAGGATCGCCAGCCCGTAGGCCGCGGCATTCAGCCCGAAGGCAAGCGGCAGCCACAGCCCGATCAGAAACGCCCCCAGCGCCGGCCCGATCAACGCGTTCGTCAGCAGTTCCGCGCTCCAGAGCTGGCCATTCGCCCGTTCCAGCCGCTCGGGAGGCACCAGCGCGGGAAGCATGGTCTGCGCCGCATTGTCGCGGAAGACCTCGGCCCCGCCCACCACGAAAGCGGCAAGCAGCAAGGACCAGTAGAGGACCGGAGCCGAGACCCCCTCGGCCGGGGCGGTCGCCAGCGGCAGCGCCGCCCACAGGGCCGAAGCCGCCCCCAGGAAGGCCAGCGCCCGAAGCGCATCCATCGCCAGGATCAGCCGCCGCCGGTCGACCCGGTCCGTCACCAGCCCGGCGGGCAGCGCCAGCAGGAACCAGGGCAGCCGCAGCGCCACCGGCACCAGCGCGACCAGCAACGCATCCCGCGTAAGAAGCGAGGCGATCCAGCCCCAGGCCACCACCGCCACCCCATCCGCCAGGTTGGTCATCCCGCTGGCACCGATGAACCGCTGCAATGCCGTCATGCCCGCCCCCTAATAGCCCGCCAGACTTGCCAGTCTTCGCCCGCGAATGCTAGGGAGGGTGAAGGGGTAAATGGGGGACCACAAGGGATGGCGTCGTATCCGACCTTCTTCGACAAGGAAGCGCTTCTGGCCTGTTCGCGGGGCGAACTTTTCGGCCCCGGCAACGCCCAGCTTCCCGCGCCGCCCATGCTGATGATGGACCGGATCACCGACATCTCGGAAGACCGGGGCGAGCACGGCAAGGGCCATGTCGTCGCCGAATTCGACATCACCCCCGACCTCTGGTTCTTCGCCTGCCACTTCCCCGGCAACCCGATCATGCCGGGCTGCCTCGGCCTTGACGGGCTCTGGCAACTCACCGGCTTCAACCTCGGCTGGCGCGGCTGGCAGGGGCGCGGCTATGCGCTGGGGGTGGGCGAGGTGAAGCTGACCGGCATGGTCCGCCCCGACCGCAAGAAGCTCACCTACAAGGTGGATTTCACCAAGGCCTTGCAGACCCGCCGCCTGACCATGGGCGTCGCCGACGGCATCGTCGAAGCCGACGGCGAGGTGATCTACATCGTCAAGGACATGAAGGTCGCGCTAAGCGAGGCGTGAAGCTAACGTTCGGCACGCAAATCAAGGACGCGCAGGATTTCGATGCGATCGGCCTTCAGCCGGTAAAGCAGGACGAACGGCGTCCGAAGCACCGGAAATTCGCGCGCTTCGGACCCTTCGGTGGTCGGATGGCCGATGAAGGGACTCTCGGCCAGCAGCGCCTCGGTCCGCAGCAGGCTGTCGCGCGCGTTTCCTTTTCCCTCGGGAAAGACCGTCGAATAGTAGCGGCGAAACCAGCCCATATCCTCCAGGGCCTTGGCTGCATAGACGAGCTTCACAACTCAGGCTCTGTTCAGGAAGATATCCGGCTGCGGCGCGGGTGCCTCGTGATCCGTGTCCCAGGTTTCCATCCAGTCATGCACGGCTTTGCGGGACACAAATGCTCCCTTGTCAGCCTCCCAGATTGCCTCCGCGATCAGTTGCTCCCGCATCTCGCTGACGCGCTTCATGTTCTCGATAGCCTGCTTCGCCACCCAGCCGGCCGAACGGTCACGGCGCCGCGCCTCGTCCTCCAGCCACTGCTTGAGTTCCGGCTCAAGACGCAGGGTAAATCGGGTAGAAGACATGGGCATTGCAGCTCCGAAAGACAGCCGTCGGCATTTGTCTGACAGTGTATGCCTACCAGGATGCTTGTCAAAAGCATTCCCGGCCGCCCCCGGTCGGGAGGCCCCGGCGCCTTTGCCTCCCGACACGTCAAGCGGGCAGCGGTGGAATGGCTTTCCCTCACCAGTGCGCCAGAAATAAAAAACATCGGCACTGATAAGGTGGGCAGATTGCCACCCCCGAGCCGCCCCCGAACATCCCGCTGCTTCAGATCACCCCCAGCATCCGCATCGCTTCCGCGACCCGGACGAAGCCCGCGATGTTGGCGCCCAGGACATAGTCGCCGGGAGCGCCGTATTCCTCGGCGGTGGCGTGGCAGGTGTCGTGGATGTTGCGCATGATCGTGGCCAGCCGCGTCTCGGTCTGCTCGAAGGTCCAGCTGTCGCGGCTGGCGTTCTGCTGCATCTCCAGCGCCGAGGTGGCGACCCCGCCGGCGTTGGCGGCCTTGCCAGGCGCGAACAGCACGCCCGCCTCCTGGAACACCCGCACCGCCTCTGGCGTGCAGGGCATGTTCGCGCCCTCGCCCACCGCCACCACGCCGTTCTTCACAAGCGAGCGGGCATCCTTGCCCGACAGCTCGTTCTGCGTGGCGGACGGCATGGCAACCTGGCAGGGCACCTCCCAGACCGAGCCTTTGTCGGCCGGGATGAAATGCACCCCGGCGCCGCGGCGCCGGGCATATTCCGAGATACGCTCGCGCCGGACGTCCTTGATCTCCTTCAAGAGCGACAGGTCGATCCCGGCCTCGTCGACGATATGACCACTGGAATCGGAACAGGCAACGACCGTGCCGCCGAAGCTCTGCACCTTCTCGATCGTGTAGATCGCGACGTTGCCAGATCCCGAAACGACGACCTTCTTGCCCTCGAACGAGGTGCCCTTCGTCGCCAGCATCGCCTGCACGAAATAGGTGTTGCCGTAGCCTGTCGCCTCGGTCCGCGCGCGCGACCCGCCATAGGCCAAGGCCTTGCCGGTGAAGACGCCCGCCTCGTAGCGGTTGTTCAACCGCTTGTACTGCCCGAACATGTAGCCGATCTCGCGCCCGCCGACGCCGATGTCGCCCGCGGGCACATCGGTCTGCTCGCCCAGATGCCGGTGCAGCTCGGTCATCAGCGACTGGCAGAAACGCATGATCTCGCCATCGGACTTGCCCTTCGGGTCAAAGTCCGAACCGCCCTTGCCGCCACCGATCGGCATGCCGGTCAGCGCGTTCTTGAAGGTCTGCTCGAAGCCGAGGAATTTGATGATCCCCACATTCACCGACGGATGGAACCGCATGCCGCCCTTGTAGGGGCCAAGCGCCGAGTTGAACTGCACCCGGAAGCCACGGTTGATCTGCACCCTGCCCTTGTCGTCGACCCAGGGGATACGGAAGATGATCTGCCGCTCGGGCTCGCAGATCCGCTCGATCAGCGCGAGGTCCAGGTATTGCGGATGCTTGGCCACCACGCGGCCCAGGCTTTCCAGCACTTCATGCACGGCCTGGTGAAATTCGGGCTCACCGGCGTTGCGGCGCGTGACCTCGGCCAGGATCGGCTGAAGCTTTTCATCAATCGTGTTCATCGCGGCACTTTCGGGCGGTTGGACAGAATGTCTCGGGCGACGCCCGACCCTGTGCGACTAGCTGAGTTTCCAGGCAGATTGAATGGGTTTTTGCCACTTTTATGTGCATAAAGCGACGCGGCCCGACATTCTGCGCAATCACGCGCGGAGCGACCGGCACCCAACCTTCTTGCCCCCTCACCCCCTGTGCCCTAAACAGGCCTTGAGTTACCAAGGGAGGCCCCATGCGCCGCGTCGTCATCACCGGGATCGGGATCGTCTCGTCCATCGGCAACACCGCCGCCGAGGTCGAGGCGTCCTTGCGCGCGGGCAAGTCCGGCATCGTCTTCTCTCCCGACTATGCCGAGCATGGCTTCCGCTGCCGGGTCCACGGCGCGCCGCACATCGTGCTGGAAGACCATATCGACAAGCGCGATCTCCGCTTCATGGGCGACGGCGCGGCCTATACCTTCATCGCGATGGACCAGGCGGTGAAGGACAGCGGCCTTTCCGAAACCGACATTTCCAACGACCGCACCGGGATCATCGTCGGCTCCGGCGGGCCGTCCACCAAGTCGTTCTTCAAGGCCCACAACATCGTCCGCGAGACCGGCAGCCCGAAGCGCATCGGCCCCTTCGGCGTGACCAAGGGCATGTCCTCCACGGTCTCGGCCTGCCTTGCGACCCCATTCAAGATCAAGGGCGTGAACTACTCCATCACCTCGGCCTGCTCGACCAGCGCGCATTGCATCGGCAACGGCACCGAACTGATCCAGATGGGCAAGCAGGACATCGTCTTCGCGGGTGGCGGCGAGGAACTGGACTGGACGCTCTCCTGCCTGTTCGACGCGATGGGCGCGATGTCCTCGAAATACAACGACGCGCCGGAAACCGCGTCCCGCACCTATGACGCCAACCGCGACGGCTTTGTCATCGCGGGCGGTGGCGGCATCGTCGTGCTGGAAGAGCTGGAGCACGCCCTCGCCCGCGGCGCGAAGATCTATGGCGAGGTCACCGGCTATGGTGCGACCTCCGACGGCTACGACATGGTCGCCCCCTCGGGCGAAGGCGGCGAACGCGCGATGCGGCTGGCGCTCTCGACCCTGCCGGAAGACCGCAGGATCGACTACATCAACTCGCACGGCACCTCGACCATGGTCGGCGACGTGACCGAGGTCGAGGCGATCCGCCGCGTCTTCGGGCGCGGCAGCACGCCCCCCATTGCTTCCACGAAATCGCTGACCGGCCACTGCCTCGGCGGCGCGGGCGTGTGGGAGGCGATCTATTCGCTGCTGATGCTGAACGGCGATTTCATCGCCGCCTCGGCCAATGTCGTCACGCTCGACCCCGCGCTCGACGAAGGCGAGATCGTGACCAAGCTTCGCGAAGGGGTGAAGCTCGACTCGGTCCTTTCGAACAGCTTCGGCTTCGGCGGCACCAACGCCACCCTCGTCATGTCCAAATACCTCGGGTAACGCATCATGGCCGAACTGATGAAGGGCAAGCGCGGGCTTGTCATGGGCGTGGCGAATGACCGCTCCATCGCCTGGGGCATCGCCTCGTCCCTTGCGGCAGAGGGCGCCGAACTGGCCTTCAGCTACCAGGGCGAGGCCTTCGGCAAGCGGGTGCAGCCTCTTGCCGCCTCGGTCGGGTCGGATTTCCTGATCGATGTCGACGTGACCAATGAAGACAGCCTTGACGCCTGCTTCGCCGAAGTGGGCCGCCGCTGGGGGTCGCTGGACTTCGTGATCCACGCCATCGCCTTCTCGGACAAGACCGAGCTTACCGGCCGTTTCATCAACACCACCAAGGGCAATTTCCTCAACTCGCTGAACATCTCCTGCTTCAGCTTCATCGACGTGGCCCGCCGCGCCGAACCGCTGATGACCGATGGCGGCGCGCTGATCACCCTGACCTTCCAGGGGTCGAACAAGGTGGTGCCCAACTACAACGTGATGGGCGTCGCCAAGGCTGCACTGGAATCGGCCACCCGTTACCTGGCGAACGACCTCGGCCCGCAACGGATCCGGGTCAACGCCATCTCGCCCGGCCCGATGAAGACCTTGGCCGGATCGGCCATCGGCGGAGCGCGGGCCACCTACCGCCACACCGAGGACAACACGCCCCTGCGCTCCAACGCCACGCTGGAAGCGATCGGCGGCACGGCGGTCTGGCTCTGCTC
>NZ_DAIQAT010000031.1:0-27197 GCF_036781545.1 Tabrizicola sp. | reverse complement strand
TGATTTCGACACGCTGCGCCCCTACTGTTTCAGAGTGGTGTTTCAGGATTTCGGAAACTGAGTTCATATGTTTCACAATACTGAAACGCTTGTTTCATTCTGTCAAAGAAAAATTATCTGGTTGAAAAGGAAAGTAAATGTCTACTCGTCTGGCCCTTCGGATCCAGGAAAGGTTCGACCGTCTGACCAAGAGTGAGCAGAAACTGGCGGGTGTGATTCTCGACCGGCCGGGGCTGATTGAAACACATACTGCAACGGAACTGGCCGGAATCGCCGATGTGTCCAAGGCCACGGCGGCGCGGTTCTTCCGGGCACTGGGCTATACCGACTTCGAAGAGGTCAAGCTGCAGGCGCGCGAAGAGCGCAACCGGACCCAGCCCTATAGCTACCTGGCGGCGGCGCCGGGCAGCACCGTGCTGGGGCGCAAGATCGGCGAGCATTTGGACCTGGAGCTTGCCAACATCACCCGAACCTTCGAAGAGATGAGCCCGGACACCCTGCGTCAGGCAGCACGCCTGATCGCCGATGCGCCCCGCCTGTGGTTCCTGGGTCTGGGGGCAGATGGCTGGCTGGCACATTACGGCCGGGTGCTGTTCTCGCGCCTGCGGCCCAATGTTCATGCCGTCGGGATTACCAGCGGTGCCGTGGCCGAGGATCTGGCGATGATGGGGCCGCGCGACGTGATGGTGGTGCTGGCGCAGGGTCCGCAGCCCCGCGAGCTGAAGGCGATCCTGTCCTATGCCAAGACGACACGGACCAGCATCATCTCATTGACCGATCATGGGAATCTGGCTCAGGCCAAGCGATTTTCGGACCTTGCGCTGCGCTGCCACATCTCAAGCTACGGGTTGATTCCCAGCTATACGACGCTGGTCAGCGTGCTTCGTCTGCTGGCGATCTCGCATGTCGGGCTGGTGGGCGACACGGCCCTGCAACGCGCCAGCCTGATCGACGACATCAACGAAGAACTGGACATTCTGGGCTAGGGGCGCGGCGGCCCGTCACGCTGCGGTTGCACGAACGACCGCTCTTCATTCTGGCTCACATCGCACCCGGCGTCGCGACGGGGGACAGCGGCCTTCGGTCAGCCCCGGGCGCGGAAGACTTCGCGGATGGTCTTGATGACCCCGGGCTCGCGCACCTGATAGCCGGGCAGGGCCGAGACCTCTGCGGCGAATTCCGGGCCGCGCATCACCGCCAGCACTCGTGTCATCGCCGGGTGATCGAGAATCTGGCGGCGGCAAAGGAAGACATAGTCCTCGGTCAACAGCGGCACGAAATCCAGCCCGAACTGCCGCGCCGCCGCCTCGACCCCGAAGGCCACATCGGCGAAGCCCGAGGCGACATAGGCGGCAACCGCGGCATGGGTGAATTCCGAATGCGTATAGCCGTTGATCGACGCCGGCGCGACCTGCCGCAGCGCCAGCATCTGGTCCAGGAGAATCCTCGTGCCGGAATCCGGATCGCGGTTGACGAAATGCACTTCGGGACGGGCCAGATCTTCCACCGACCGGATGCCCAGCGGATTGCCCTTCTTCACGATCAGCCCCATCTCGCGCGTGACGAAAGAGATCACCCGGTGGTCGGCATGGTCCAGCCACCCCCGGCTCATGGCGATGGTACGGGCGCGCAACTCGCCCTGGGGCAGATGCACGCCGGCCAGGTCGCAGGTGTTCTCGACCATCGAGACCAGGGAGTTGGAGTTGGAGACATAGCGGAAATCCACCCCGCTTTCGAAATCCCGCGCCAGAAGTTCGCGCAGTTTCGGCACCGCGAAACCGTGGCTCGCCCGGACCCGCAGCACCAGCCGGCCCGAGCTTAGCGTCTGGTTCACCTCGGTCTGCAACTCCTGGCTCAGGTTCTGCAACAAGGGTCGGAGCCGCGCCTCCAGCCGTTCCGCCGCCCAGACCAGCTTGTCGCCGAAGGCGGTCAGGCTGGTGCCGCTGCCCTGCCGCCGCTCGACCAGCGGGGCCTCGAAGAAGGCGGACCACTTCTCGATCAGGTTCCAGGCGTGGCGATAGGACATGCCCGCCCGCGCCGCCGCGACCGAGAGCTTTCCGGTGCTGCGGATGTCGGACAGAAGGTCAAGCGTGATTTCCAGCCCCCGGGTCTCGCCGCTGCGCTGGAACCGCCAGACCGGCGCGATCTCGACCTTGATCATCCTCGTCACCTTATGAAGTACTGTTCATGTATTCGCTGTGCAGGTCCGGCGGCGCATTTCATGACTGGGGCACCAGATACCGGAAACACGTATCATATTCCCAAAAAATTTCCTCTGAGTAAGCATGTTTTCGTCAGGTGCAGCCGGAAATCCGACGCCTGTACCAAAGAGAATATGAATGAAACTGCATAACTTGGAGGATGCCATGCTTGATGTCAGGGCCAGCGAAAGACACCTGCTGCTGATCGACGGCCAGTTTCGGCCGGCGCTGTCGGGCCGTACATTCGAGACGCTGAACCCCGCGACCGGCGAGGTTCTGGCCCATGTGGCCGAGGCGGGGGTGGAGGATGTCGATCTTGCCGTCGCCGCGGCCCGGCGTGCCTTCGAGGAGGTCTGGGGCCCGATGCGCGCCGCTGACCGCGGTGCGGCTCTCCTGCGCTTCGCCGAGGTGATCCGGCAGCACAGCGAGGAACTGGTCGAGCTGGAAAGCCTCGATTCCGGCAAGCCGGTTTCGGCCATTCGCCGCCAGGACCTGCCTGCGGTGATCGACACGCTGACCTATTACGCCGGATGGGCCGACAAGATCACCGGGACCGTGGTGCCCGCACGCCCCGATGCGCTGACCTATACGGTGCGTGAACCGCTTGGCGTGGTGGGCGCCATCATCCCGTGGAACTTCCCGCTGATGATCGGCATGTGGAAGATCGCCCCGGCGCTGGCCTGCGGCTGCACGGTCGTGCTGAAACCGGCCGAGATCACGCCGCTGACCGCGCTGAAGCTGGGCGAACTGGCGCTGGAGGCCGGGCTGCCGCCGGGTGTCCTGAACGTGGTGCCGGGGTTCGGCAAGGTGGCGGGGCAGGCCATCACCGATCATCCCGACATCGACAAGGTGACGTTCACCGGCTCTCCCGTGGTCGGGCGGCAGATCCTGCAGGGCTCGGCCGGGAACCTGAAGCGGGTGACGCTGGAACTGGGCGGCAAGTCGGCCAACATCATCTTCCCCGATGCGGATGTGGATGCCGCCGTGCGCGCGGCCGGATCGGGGATTTTCTTCAACACTGGGCAGGTCTGTTCCGCCGGATCGCGCATCCTGGTGCATGAGTCGATCCATGACGAGGTGGCCGAGAAACTGGCCGCCCGGGCCAAGGGGATGCGCCTCGGCAATCCGCAGGAGACGGGCACCAGCATGGGGCCGGTCGTCTCCGAGGTGCAGATGAACCGCATCCTGAACTACATCGAGGTCGGCCGGCAGGAGGGGGCGCAGATCGTCACCGGCGGCGCGCGCCACGGCGACCGGGGCTATTTCATCGAACCCACTGTCTTTGCCGGCGTGCGTCACGAGATGCGCATCTCGCAGGAAGAGATCTTCGGCCCGGTCGCCGCGGTGATCCCGTTCAGGGATGACGACGAGGCGCTGCGGCTGGCGAACGGCACCGTCTACAGCCTGGCTGCCGGGGTCTGGACCGCCGACATGACCCGCGCCCACCGCTTCACCCGCAAGCTGAAGGCGGGCACGGTCTGGGTCAACACCTACGGCCCGACTGACATCCGCCTGCCCTGGGGCGGGGTGCGCGATTCCGGCTTCGGCCGCGAACATGGCGAGGAAGCCATCGACAATTTTACCGAACCCAAGGTGGTCTGGATCAACACCGGCCCCGCCTGACCAGGGCAGCGCCGGGGAAGGGAATGTCCCCGGCGAAAGGCGCGCCTGCCCTGCTCCCGGGCGGCGCGCTGCTTCTCGGCCCCTCACCCCCGAGGGCATCACTGCGGACCCGCCGCTGACCTTGCGGCGGGGCGGGTCCGTCTTTTCCAAAATCCCATGACAGGAGCCCGCAATGCGTATCGCGATCCTTGGCCAGCAGGCCTTCGGCAAGGCCGTTCTGGATGCCTTCCTCGCCCGGGGCGACGATGTCGCCGCCGTCTTCTGCGCGCCGGAAAAGCCGGGCGCCCGCCCCGACCCGCTGCGGCTGGCCGCCGAGGAGAAGGGGCTGAAGCTTTATCAGCTTCCCAACCTGACCGGCCCCGAGGCGGCGGATGCGCTGCGGGCGCTGGAGGTCGACCTGGCGGTGATGGCCTATGTGCTGCAATTCGCGCCGCAGGGCTTCGTCACCATCCCGAAGCATGGCGCGATCTGCTATCACCCCTCGCTTCTGCCGAAGTATCGCGGGCCGTCCTCGATCAACTGGCCGATCATCCGGGGCGAGACCGAGACCGGGCTGACCATCTTCCGGCCCAACGACGGTCTGGACGAGGGCGATATCGTCCTGCAGAAGCGCACGCCGATCAGTGCCGACGACACCCTTGGCACGGTCTATTTCGACCGGCTGTTCCCCATGGGGGTTCAGGCGATGCTGGAAGCCGCCGACCTGATCCTGGCCGGCAAGCATCGCGAAGAGGTGCAGGACGAAGCGCAGGCCAGCTACGAGGGCTGGTGCCGCGACCCGGAGGCGCGGATCAACTGGTCGGCCCATGCGCAACAGGTCCACAACCTGATCCGCGGCTGCGACCCGGCGCCGGGTGCCTGGACGCTGGTCCAGGGCGAAAAGGTGCGACTGCACGACAGCCACCTGATCCCCGCCCGCCGCTTCGCCGATGTGCAGGGCAAGCCCGGCACCATAGCGGGGATTGGGGGCGCGGGGATCGACGGCGGCACGGCATGGATCGCGCTTCAGGGCGGCATGGTGGAATTCACGCGCGTCCGCACCGCCGCGGGCGAGAAGCTGACCGCTGCCGCCTTCTTGCAAAGCCGCGGCCTTGGCATCGGCGACCGGCTGGAAAGCGAGGAGACGCCGCTCCGCACCGCGGCCGAGTGACGACGCGGCGGGGCAGTCCTGTCCCGCCGTCCCTCCGACAGAATTGCGGCCGCCTTTCTGCTGCTCGACCGCACTACCCGCCGGGCATCAATCCGAGCTTTTGCTGGCGCAGGCCGGATAGGGTTCGTGACGCTGGTTCGGACGAGCAAGGATCGTGCGGGCCGCCCCATAGCCACCTTGACTTCAGTGGCCGTCGTCGCCCGTCGCCAGGGTGACTGAAACCCCGGCCGCCGCGATGGTGGCGGCGATGTCGGGCGGGGGCGGCTGGTCCGTGACCAGGTCATGAAGGCCCTCAAAGCCCGTGACACGGACAAAGCCGCGGCGTCCGAACTTCGAGGCGTCTGTCACCACCACCCGCCGTTCGCCGCAGGCCAGGACGGCGCGGGCGAATTCGGCCTCCTGCAGGTCGAAATCCATCACTCCGGTTTCATCGATCGCCCCGGCCGAGATGATCGCATGCTGCACGGTGAAACCGCGGATGAATTCCAGCGCGGTCGCCCCCAGGGCCGCCCCTGAATCGCTCCGCAAGGCGCCCCCCGCCATGAAGATGCGGTTGCCGTTCACCGTGGCCAGAGTGCGGGCGATATCCAGCGAATTGGTCACCACCGTCAGGCGGCGGCGATCCAGCAGGGCGCGGGCCAGGAAGCTGGTGGTGGTACCGGTGTCCAGCATCAATGTATCGCCGTCGCCGATCCGTTCGGCCAGGGCGCGGGCGATGGCGCCCTTGGCCGCCGCATTCTCGCGCATGCGCCGTTCGAACGGGGCCTCGCCGATCTGGCCTGCCAGCCCCACCGCGCCATGGACCCGGACTGCCGCCCCTGCCTCGACCAGCGTGCGAATCTCGCGGCGAGCCGTCTCGGTCGAGACGCCGAGCTCTTGCGCCAGTGCGCCCACCGTCAGCGCGCCTCGCGCCTCGAGCAGTTTCAGAATCGCGCCGTGGCGTCGGGTCAGCATCGGATGGCCGTCCGTCCTGTGTGGGTATTCTTTCCTATGCTGACTGATTTTTGCAAGAATTACAAACAAACGGACATCAACTCCACAAAATCCCCGAAAATTCGTTGACAGCCTGCCGGGCCACGCGCGTAACTTGAGGCATGACAGAAGGCGCGTCGGCCCGGATGGCCGCCAAAGCGCCCGGCCTACTGCCCCGGCCGCGTCCGCGGCATTGTCCAACAAGAGGGAGTTACCGATGCGACTTGTCCCGATCAGCCTGGCCGCCATGCTTGCCGCATCGGCGGCCCTGGCACAGGAATCCGCCGACCCGATCAAACTGACGCTGCACGACTGGACCGGCCAGCTCATCACCACCCAGATCATGGGAGAGGTGCTGAAGAAGGCAGGCTACAATGTCGAATATGTGCAGGCCGATTATCTGGCCCAGTTCGCGGGGCTGGAGACCGGCGACCTGCATGTCGCCATGGAAATCTGGGAAACCACCGGCCGCGAGGCGATGGACGCCGCGACCGCCACCGGCAGTGTCGAGGTGCTGGGATCCACCGGCATGCAGGCCAAGGAGGAATGGTGGTATCCCTCCTACATGAAGGAGAAATGCCCCGGTCTGCCGAATTGGGAGGCCCTGAAGGACCCGGCCTGCGCCGAGGCGTTCAGCACCGCGGAAACCGCCCCAAAGGGGCGGTATCTGGGCGGTCCGGTCACCTGGGGCGGCTTCGACGAAGAGCGCATCGAGGCGCTGGACCTGCCGTTCGAGGTGATCCATGCCGGCACCGACGCGGCGCTTTTCGCCGAGCTGGAAAGCGCCTACCAGCGCAAGGCCCCGGTGTTGCTGTGGATCTACGCGCCGCATTGGGCGCCCGCGAAATACGAAGGCGAATGGGTCGAGTTCCCGACCTACACGCCCGAATGCTACACCGATCCGGCATGGGGATTGAATCCCGACATGGCCTATGACTGCGGCAAGCCTTTCGGCGAAATCTGGAAGGTCGGCTGGTCGGGGCTGAAGGACAAATGGCCGGGCGCCTACAAGGCGATCGGCGCCTTCACCATCGACAACAAGGAGATGGGCCAGATGATCACCGAGGTCGATCTGAACGGCAAGGCCGTCGATGCCGTAGTGGCCGACTGGATGGCCGCGAACGAGCCGCGCTGGAGCGCCTGGATCGCCAACTAGCCCGGCGCACCACCATCCCGGGCCGGGGTGACCCGGCCCGCCTTGCAGCGATTGCCCGATGGAATGCGATGACCACAGGCGAAGACACCCTGATCTGCCGGAATGTCTGGAAGGTATTCGGCAACCGGGCGGCGGACCATATGGCCACCCTCGGCCCCGAACCGGACCCTGCGCGGCTGGCTGAACTGGGGCTGGTCCCGGCAGTGCGGGCGGTCAACCTGACGGTGCGACGGGGCGAGATTTTTGTGATCATGGGCCTGTCCGGGTCCGGCAAGTCGACGCTGGTGCGCTGCCTGTCGCGGCTGATCGAGCCGACGGCAGGCGAGATCGTGTTCAACGGGCAGAACCTGCTTGCGGCCTCCGAGGCCGAGATGACGCAGATCCGGCGGCACAAGATGGGCATGGTCTTCCAGCATTTCGCGCTGCTGCCGCATATGACGGTGCTGGACAACGTGGCCTTCCCGCTGGAGGTGCAGGGCATCGCCCGGCCCGCACGCGAGGCGCGGGCCCGCGAGATCATCGCGCTTGTCGGGCTTGCCGGGCGTGAAGGCGCCTTTCCGCGCCAGCTGTCCGGCGGCCAGCAGCAGCGTGTCGGCATCGCCCGGTCGCTGGCCGTGGAGCCGGAGTTGTGGTTCCTCGACGAACCCTTCTCGGCGCTGGACCCGCTGATCCGGCGCGAGTTGCAGGATGAATTCATCAGGCTGCAATCGCGGCTGAAGAAGACCATCGTCTTCATCACCCATGATTTCGACGAGGCGATCCGCTTGGCCGACCGCATCGCCATCATGAAGGACGGCGGCGTGGAGCAGTGCGGCACGCCCGAGGAACTGGTGATGAACCCCGCCACGGATTACGTGCGCGAATTCACCCGCGCCGTGTCGAAGGCCAAGGTCGTCCGGCTGTCGTCACTGGTCGAGCCGGGTCCGCGGCCGGAGGGGATCGAATGCCTGCCCGCCCGCGCCACCGTGGCCGAGGCGGGCCCCGCCTTCCTTGGCGGCGCCGGGCGGGTCGGGGTCGAGCATGAGGGTGCTTTCCTTGGCACCGTGGGCCGCGACGCGGTGGTGCGGCTTCTTCTGGGGGGCGGGACGTGACGGGCAGGGCGGACAGTCCCTTCGCCGGATGGCTGATCTGGATGGCGGCCCTTGTGATCGCCGCCGTGGTCTGGCTCTGGGGCGAGGCGCTGCTGCCTTTCGCCTTCGACTATCCCAAGGGCTGGCGCATTCCCGCTGCGCGCTGGATCGGCGGTTTCGTGACCTGGCTGGTCAAGGATGCGGCCATCGGGCCGCTGGCCTTTTCCGACATCACCCGGTTTGTCGCGGCGGCGATCGACAAGCCCTACCAGCTTGCCCTCGGGCTTCTGGCCGATGGCTGGCAGGTGGCCGAAGGCGGCGCTGCGCGGCAGGTGGTGCCGCCGCTGGCCTGGCTGGCCGTGATCGGCATCGTCGCTCTGGCGGGCCTCTGGGCGGGCGGGCCGGGGCTGGCCGCACTCATGGCCGCGGCCTTTGCCTTCGTCGCGGTCTTCGGCCAGTGGCACAGCGCCATGGTCACGCTGGCCTCGATCCTGGTCGCGGTGCCGCTGGGTGTGGCGGGCGGGCTGATGCTGGGGGTGCTGTCCTGGCGCCATCCCTGGTTCGAACGCCTGCTGCGCCCAGTGCTGGACCTGATGCAGACCATGCCGGTCTTCGCCTATCTGGTGCCGATCCTGATCCTGTTCGGCTTCGGTCCCACCGCGGCGGTGGTGGCCACGCTGATCTATGCCATGCCGCCGATGACCCGCGTCACCACCCTGTCGCTGCAACGCCTGCCGGGCGAGACGCATGACCTGGCCCGCATGGTCGGCTGCACCCCGCACCAGACTTTGTGGCGGGTGCTGGTCCCTTCGGCGCGCGAACCGCTGATGGTGGGGGTGAACCAGGTGATCATGCTGTCGCTGAACATGGTGATAATCGCCTCGATGATCGGCGCGGGAGGCCTGGGGTTCGAGGTGCTGACGGCGCTGAGGCGACTTGATTTCGGCGCCGGGCTGGAGGCGGGCCTTGCCATCGTGGCGCTGGCCATTGCGCTGGACCGGCTGAGCCAGGCGGTCGCGCGGCGCGGCTACCGGGCGCCGCTGCCGGGCGGGATCATCGCGCGCCACCCCTATCTGACGGCGGCGCTGGCGTTGATCCTGCTGTGCTTCGCTCTGGGGTTGGTCCTGCCCGCAGTGCAGACCTATCCCGAGGCGGCGCGGCTGTCGACCAGCGCCTTCTGGGCGGCAGCGGTCGAGTGGATCAACGTCACCTTCTTCGACACGCTGGAAGCGATCAAGAACACCATCCTGCTGTGGGTTCTGGTGCCGGTGAAGCGGTTTCTGGTCGGAATGCCCTGGGCCGTGGCGGTGGCGCTGCTCGGCCTCGCGGGATGGCGGCTGGGTGGCTGGCGTCTTGCTGCGCTGGCGGCGGGCCTGTCGTTCCTGATCGCGGCCACCGGCCAGTGGGAGAAGGCGATGATCACCGTCTATCTCTGCGGCATCTCGACCCTGATCGCGCTGGCGATCGGCATCCCGCTCGGCATCGCCGTGGCCGGGCGCGAGCGGGCCTGGGCGGTGACACGCACAGTGATCGACACGCTGCAGACGCTGCCCTCGTTCGTCTATCTTATGCCGGTGGTCATGCTGTTCCGGGTGGGCGACTTCACTGCGATGATCGCGGTGGTCGCCTATGCGGTCGCGGCGGTGATCCGCTATACCGTGCTGGGCCTGCAAGGCGTTGACCCGCGCCTGATCGAGGCGGGCCGGGCGATGGGCTGCACCGACTGGCAGCTTTTGACCCGCATCCGCCTGCGGCTCGCCTTGCCCGAGATCCTGCTGGGTGTGAACCAGACCATCATGTTCGCGCTGTCGATGCTGGTGATCACCGCGCTGGTCGGCACGCGCGACCTTGGCCAGGACGTCTATATCGCGCTGACCAAGGCCAATCCCGGGAATGGTCTCGTGGCGGGGCTGGCCATCGCCTTCATCGCCATCATCGCCGACCGGCTGCTGGCCGCCGCCGCCCGCGCACAGCGCCAGCGGCTGGGACTGGAGGCGGCATGAGCGCGCCCGCCCATGTCCTTTCCCTGCCTTGCTGGACCGGCACGGTGTCCGCCGAGCCGCTGGAGGGCGGGCTGTCGAACGAAAGCTGGAAGGTCTCGGATGCGGCGGGCGTGCATGTGGTGCGCTTCGGCCGCGATTTTCCCTTCCACCATGTCTATCGCGCGCGCGAGGTGATGACCGCCCGCGCCGCCCATGCCGCGGGCTTCGGCCCGGCGGTGGAATACGCCGCCGAAGGGGTCACGGTCGTCGCCTTCGTTCCCTCACGCACCTGGGGGGCGGCAGACCTGCGGGCTGCGCCCGACCGGGTGGGGCATTTCCTGCGCACCTTCCATGACACGATGCCGGTGCAGGTCAGCGGGGCGGGGTTCATCTTCTGGCCCTTCCATGTGATCCGCGACTATGCCCGCACCATCGCTGCGGGCAAGAGCCCCTTCGTCCCGGAGCTTGAGGGGTTCCTTACGCTCTCCCGCCGACTGGAAGCCGCGCAGGTGCCGCTGCCGATCGTCTTCGGCCATCATGACCTCCTGCCTGCGAATTTCCTCGACGACGGGCAAAAACTCTGGCTGATCGATTATGAATATGCCGGGTTCGGGACCGCGATGTTCGATCTTGCGGGCGCGGCCTCGAACGCCGGGATGGACGGCGGGGAGACCGCCGCCCTGCTGCGTGCCTATCTTGGCCATGCCCCCGGCCCGGACTTTCTGCGTGCCTTCGATGCCATGCAATGCGCCAGCCTTCTGCGTGAGGCGATGTGGGCCATGGTGTCGGACCTGCACCTTGCCGCGCCGGGCGCGGATTACCGCGCCTATGCGCATGAAAACCTGGACCGGCTGGCTGCGGCCCTTTCCGACTTCACCCAGAAATACGGGGCACCCTGATCATGACCTTGCCTTCCCATTCCCAGATCATCGTCATCGGGGGCGGCATCATCGGCTGTTCGACGGCCTATCATCTGGCCCGCGACCACAAGGCCGACGTGCTGCTTCTGGAGCAGGGCCGGATCACCTCGGGGTCCACCTGGCACGCGGCGGGGCTGGTGGGGCAGCTTCGCTCCTCGGCCTCGATCACCCGGGTGCTGAAGTATTCGGTCGATCTCTACAAGGGCCTCGCCGCCGAGACGGGTCTCGACACCGGCTGGAAGATGACCGGCTGCCTGCGGCTGGCCACCACGCCGGACCGCTGGACCGAATTCAGGCGGCTCGCCACCACCGCCAAGAGCTTCGGGATGGAGATGGAGCTGATCGGCCCAGATGAGGTGAAACGGATGTGGCCGCTGATGGAGACCGGCGACCTGATCGGCGCCTCCTGGCTGCCGACCGACGGGCAGGCCAGCCCCTCGGACATCACCCAGTCGCTCGCCAGGGGCGCGCGGATGCACGGCGCGCGGATCGAGGAGGGCGTCACCGTCACCGGCTTCCGCATGGACGGCCGCCGGATCACCCATGTCGAGACGACGCAAGGCGTGATCGCCTGCGAGACCGTGGTGAACTGCGGCGGCATGTGGGCGCGACAGATCGGCGCTCTGGCGGGGGTGGCGGTGCCGCTGCATCCGGTCAAGCACCAGTATATCGTGACCGAGAAGATCCCCGGCCTCGCCCCCGATGCCGCCACCCTGCGCGACCCCGACCGCCGCACCTATTTCAAGGAAGAGGTCGGTGGGCTGGTGATGGGCGGTTACGAGCCGAACCCGCAGGGCTGGGTCACGGGCGAAATTCCACCGAATTGGGAATTCCGGCTCTTCGACGACGACTACGACCATTTCGGCCAGCATCTGGAACAGACGATCGCGCGCGTCCCGGCGCTGGCCGATATCGGCGTCAAGCAGATGATCAACGGCGCGGAAAGCTTCACGCCGGACGGCAACTTCATCCTCGGCCCCGCCCCGGAATGTGCCAACATGTATGTGGGTGCAGGCTTCAACGCCTTCGGCATCGCCTCGGGCGGCGGCGCGGGCTGGGTCCTGGCCGACTGGGTGATGCGGGGCGAGGCGCCGCTGGACCTCTGGGCGGTCGACATCCGCCGCTTCTCCACCCTGCACCGCGACCGCGACTGGGTGGCGGAGCGCACGTTGGAGGCTTATGGCAAGCATTACACCGTCGCCTTCCCGCATGAGGAATATACCTCGGGTCGCCCGCGCATCGTCTCGCCGCTCTATGACCGGCTGAAGGCGAAGGGCGGGGTCTTCGGTTCGAAACTCGGCTGGGAACGCCCGAACTGGTTCGCGCCTGCCGGGGTGGAGCCGAAGGACGTCTATTCCATGGGCCGGCAGAACTGGTTCGACGCGGTGGGCGAGGAGCACCGTAAGGTGCGCGACCATGCCGGGCTGTTCGACCAGTCCTCCTTCGCCAAATACGAGCTCTCCGGCCACGGCGCGGCCGAGGCGCTGGAGGCGATCTGCGCCAACCGTGTCGCGCGGGACGTGGGGCGGCTGACCTATACCCAGCTTCTCAACTCGCGCGGGGGGATCGAGGCCGACCTCACCGTCGCACGGCTGGCCGGGGACAGGTTCTACATCGTCACCGGCACCGGCTTCCGCACCCATGACTTCGGCTGGATTGCCGACCACCTGCCTGCCACCGGCACCAGCTTCTGCGATGTGACCGAGGACTGGGGCACGCTCTCGCTGATGGGCCCCCGGGCGCGGGAGATCCTGGCCCGGGTCACGGCCGACGACGTCTCGAACGCCGCGCTGCCCTTCGGATCGGCGCGCGAGATCACCATCGCCGGAATCCCCACCCGCGCCCTGCGAGTGACCTATGTCGGCGAGCTGGGCTGGGAGCTGCACGTCCCGGTCGCGGCCCTCGCCACCGTCTACGATGCCCTGATGGCCGCCGATCCCGCCCTGCGGCCGGTCGGCTACCGCGCGCTGGAGTCCCTGCGGCTGGAAAAGGGCTACCGCGCCTGGTCTTCGGACATCACGCCGAACGACACCCCCTTCGAGGCTGGCCTGGGCTGGGCGGTGAAGCTGAAGTCCGGCCTGCCCTTCCTGGGCCGCGCCGCGCTGGAGGCGCTGCAGGGCAAGCCGATGCCGAAGCTCTTCGCGGGCTTCACCGTGTCGGCCCCCGAGGCCGTCCTGCTCGGGCGCGAGACGATCCTGCGCGACGGACAGCCGGTGGGCTACCTCACCTCGGGCGGCTACGGCTACACGCTGGGGAAAAGCATCGGCTACGGCTATGTCCGCAACCCCGGCGGCGTGACCGAGGACTGGCTGACCAGGGGCCGCTACAGCCTGATCATCGCCGGGGACGAAACCCCGGCCAACCTGGCCCTCGGTCCGCTATACGACCCGAAAGGGGACAGGATCCGCGGTTGAAGCAGCCCGACCTTGAGGGTGGATATTGGTCGCGGCCACGACGCTGGTTGCGTTGGCCGCGACCGGCGGGGCGCCCGCAAGGACAAGTGCCGGGAACGACAGGAACGGACCGCCCCCCGCGCCGGTGTTGGGAACCCGGCGGCGAAGGTGGCCGGTCCCAGGATCAACGAGTCGGGGTCATGACCGGTTTCCCTGGCCTGCGCTGGCGGATTGGTCGACCGACAGAACCACGAGCTCGCGGGTTTCGCCGCTGCGGGTCTGCCACGGGAAGCGGGCGCCAACCTTCAGACCCAGAAGGGCAACCCCGATCGGCGTAAGGACCGAGGCACGCCCGGCATCGATGTCGGCATCCTCGGGCCAGACCAGCACGGCCGTTTGCACGCGGCCGGTGGTTTCATCCCGCCAGCTGACACGGCTGCCGATCCCGGCGACGTCCAGCGGCATGCGGGCCGCTGGCAGGATTTTGGCCCGCGCGAGCTCTTCCAGAAGGCGATCGGCAAGCGCCGGCGTCACGAGAGCGGCACCTTCGACGAGGGCCTCGAGATGGCCGAGCGTTTCCTGGGCGATGGTGATCTGTGGACGGCGGATTCTGGACATGGGGGCAACTCCTGCGCGCGGCCGGGCAAGCGGCGGCGGTGGAACGGGATGAGATGGACAGCTGACGATCCCCGGGGGCTGGTCCGTAGACCGGCGAGAGCGCCCGGGGCTTAGGAGCGCCCTTGCGTTGCTTCGGTCCTTGACCGGCCTCTGCATCCTGGGATCAGCATAGTCATGAGGGCAGGCTAGCCGGTCTTCCGGCAAAGGTCCATCGGGGAGGAGTCTCGCGATCCGGACATGACGGTCAATCTGCCAGCCAAGTGCATAGGAGGGGGGAAAGCTCCTCCATGGGCGGATGATCCCAAGTCCTGTCAGCGCAACTGGTGGCATTGCAACTCTACGCCCGGGGCTTCACCGCCGACACCACGAAACGGTGCTGGCTGCGGGCGACCAGGGCCGCCCGCGACAGCCGGTTCGGGTGGCGGCTGTTCAGCACCGAACCCAGCCCCTCGCGACGGAGTCCGGTAAATCCGGCGCGGGCGCACAAGGCTGCGACATCCCCGTCGCGCAACCCCTTGCCGTAGGGCAGTTGCGCCATGATCCGGCGGTGTTCCCGCCACTGATCTTCGGTCACCAGGCTGTGGCCATCCTCCAGCTTTCCGAACAGCCGGTCCAGCACCGGTGCCAACCGCTCGAGCCAGCTGAGGTGCGCGAAATCGCCGTCGATGATCATCAGCCGCCCGCCGGGCCGCAGGATGCGGAACCAGTCGCGCAGGGCGGCCTCTGGGTCCGGCAGGGTCCAGAACAGGTTGCGCGCCAGGATCGCGTCATGGGCCGCGGCGGGCTCCATCGTGTTCTCGGCATCGGCCGCCAGGAAGCTGATCGGGGCCATAGCTTCCGCCGCCTTGCGCCGGGCGGGCTCCATCATGGGCTCCGTCAGGTCGAGGCCCGTCACCTGGAATCCCATCCGGTGCAGCAGCAGCGACATGGTCCCGGTGCCGCAGCCCAGATCGAGCGCCTTCCGCCCCTTGCCGTGACCGAGGTGGCTGCGGATCAGGGCAAGCCAGGCCTCGGCCTCGGCCGATGTCATCGCGCCATGGCCGGGGCTGAGGTCATAGGTCGCGGCCCGGATGCTCCAATAGTCGCGGATGTCATCCTTCAGGCCGCGGTTGTGCATGGGGCTATTCTGCTGCGGCATCCCGGCGGGCCAGGATTTCCACCATGCGCTGCCGCGCGGCCTCGGGCAGGTCGGCGGGCAGGTCGGCCTCGGTCGCGGGCGTGTCGCCAACCTGGATCAGCATCGCCATGCCCATGGTGTAATGCGGCGAGCATTTGATGCCCCAGATGCCGGGCGCCTCCAGCGTGACCTCGATCTCCTCATTGATCTTGCCGACGAATTTTGCGCCGCCCTCGGGGATCATCCCGGCGATGGTGGCGGCGTTGTGGCCGGGATCGGCGGCGATGAATTTCACCGTGTCGCCGGGCTGGATCACCAGATAGTCCGGCTCGAACGGCATCGGGCCGGTGTCGTTGCGGTTGAGCATCTTCACCTCATGCACCTCGGCCAGGGCGGCGACAGGCATCAGGCAGGCAAGCAGGGCGACACGCAGCAGCATCGGGTTTCCTTTCACGAAAGACGCTGGAAGGCGAAGATCTGGCCGCGCAGGAGTTCGAGGCGCTCGGCTACGACATGGTGATCTGGCCGGTCTCGTCGCTGCGGGTCGCCAACAAGGCGCAGGCAAAGCTTTACGCCGCGCTCACCCGCGACGGGGCCACCACCGCGATGTTGCCCGACATGCAAACGCGGGCCGAGCTTTACGATGTGATCGGCCTCAACGCCTTCGAGGCGCTGGACCGGAGCATCGCGCAAAGCGTCCTGCCTGCGGAGGGGGAGTAGGCCCGGACCCGTCAGGCCCTTGTCCCGCCAGAAAAGTGCGGCAAGGGACTTCAGTTCAGTGGTCTCAGGGTACCCGCGCAACGAGAAGTTGCGCGGGAGCGCGCCGCCGCTGCGTCCCTGATCAGATCGGGCGGTGCGATGTGGGTCGGGCCGACTACCGCCTGTCTGAATGAAAACCCACTTGCGCTGCCGGGTAGACCCGGTCGGCCGAAGCGGTGGCGCCTCTGTTTGAGCATCTCGCCGCGCGATGTCGATAGAATTCGGACCGAGAGCCCGCTCACTCAGCTGCTTCGACGCAGCCGGATCGCGTGAGCCGAAAATGCCCAGAAAACGATCACTCCGATGAAGAACCGGGCGGATCGCCCTGTGATCATCGCTTGTCCGAGGCCGGGACGGAGGCCACCCGTTGATCCCTGGGCCTTTCGGGACCCTGGTCGGGGAAGCAGATCGGAACATCCATGTCCCTTGGCATCTCCACCTCGACCGCCGTGCCGCGCAGCCATGGACTTGCCCGCTTGTCCCGTGCTGACGGGCGGCTGAGGCGGCTCCACCAGCAGGGCTGCATGAGGATTCTCATGCCCCGGGGGCGGGCCGAGGCCGTGCTGGTCAACACCGCCGGGGGGATCGCGGGCGGTGACCGGCTGACGACCGAGATCCACGCAGGTAGTGGGGAGAGGCTGACGCTGACGACGCAGGCGGCGGAACGGGTCTATCGCAGCACGGGTGCGGTGGGGCGGGTGTCGAACCTCCTGGCGCTGGAGGATGGGGCGCGCATCGACTGGCTGCCGCAGGAAACGATCCTGTTCGAGGGCGCGTCCTTGGAACGGCGGCTGACCGTGACCATGGCGGAAAGCGCCACCCTGCTGGCGGTCGAGAGCCTCGTCTTCGGGCGGGCGGCGCATGGCGAGGTGCTGCAGCACCTGCATCTGCGGGATCACTGGCGCATCCACCGTGGCGCCCGCCTGATCCATGCCGAGGCTGTGCGGCTGGACGCGATGCCAACGGGACAGGCAACGCTGAACGGGGTGCGCGCCGTGGCGACCCTGATCCTGGTCGCGCCGGGGGCCGGGGATGGGCTGGACGCCGCCCGCGCCCTGATCCCGCAGGGGGCCGAGGCCGGGATAAGCGCGCTGCCGGATATGCTGGTGGCGCGCTTCCTCGCCCCCTCGTCGCAGGCCCTGCGCGCGGTGCTGATCCCGCTCATCGGGCACTTCCGCGCGGGCCCGCCGCCGCGCGTCTGGCAATTGTGAGGCAGGAATGAACCTGACACCCCGCGAAAAGGACAAGCTGCTGGTCGCCATGGCAGCCATCGTCGCGCGCAACCGCATGGCCCGCGGCGTCAAGCTGAACCACCCCGAGGCGGTGGCCATCATCACCGATGCCGTGGTCGAGGGCGCGCGCGACGGGCGCAGCGTTGCCGACCTGATGTCCTGGGGCGGGGAAATCCTGCGCGCCGGGGACTGCATGGCGGGCGTGCCGGAGATGATCCCCGAGATCCAGGTCGAGGCGACCTTTCCCGACGGCACCAAGCTGGTGACCGTCCACCATCCCATCCGCTGAGAGGCCCTGACCATGAAGAAGCTCCTCGCCCTCCTCCTGCTGATGCCCACCACGGCGCTGGCCCATCCGGGCCATGTCGAGGGCTCTCCCTTCGCGGCGGGCCTGTCGCATCCGATGGGCGGGGCCGATCATTTGCTGGCGATGCTGGCGGTCGGCCTCTGGGCCGCCAGCATCGGCGGCCGCGCGGTCTGGGCGCTGCCGCTGACTTTCGTTAGCGCGATGCTCGCCGGAGGCACCCTGGGCGCGGCGGGGGCGCATCTGCCGCTGGTCGAGCCGATGATCCTGGCCTCCTCCGTCCTCATCGGCGCGGCGGTGGCGCTGGCTCTGCAGCCCGGGCTGGCGGCCACGCTGCCGGTGATCGCGGTCTTCGGCCTGATGCATGGCCACGCGCATGGGATCGAAGGCCCGGCGCAGGGCCTCATGGCCTATGCGGCGGGATTCGCCCTTGCGACAACGGTGCTGCATCTGGCGGGCATCGCGCTTGGCCGGTTGCCCCCGGTTCGCTGGCTGGGGGCCGCGACGGCTGCCGCCGGCCTGATGCTGGCGGTGGCCTAGATGATCCCCGGCGAAATCCTCCCCGCCGGGGGAGAGATCACCCTGAACGCGGGCCGCCTGCGCATCACCCTGACCGTCGCCAATACCGGCGACCGCCCGGTGCAGGTGGGCAGCCACTACCATTTCGCCGAAACCAACCCGGCGCTTGAGTTCGACCGGCAGGCGGCGCGGGGCATGCGCCTCGACATCGCCTCGGGCACCGCGATCCGCTTCGAGCCGGGCCAGACCCGCGACGTGGGCCTGATCCCCTTCGCGGGCGACCGCCGCGTCTTCGGCTTCCGCGCCGCCGTCATGGGGAGCCTCTGAATGCCCACCACGCTCTCCCGCGCCGATTACGCCGCGATCTATGGCCCCACCACCGGCGACCGCGTGCGCCTTGCCGATACCGACCTGATCATCGAGGTCGAGCGTGACCTGACCACCTATGGCGAGGAGGTGAAGTTCGGTGGCGGCAAGGTCATCCGCGACGGCATGGGCCAGTCGCAGAAGTCCCGCGCCGAGGGCGCGATGGACACCGTCGTCACCAATGCCCTGATCCTGGACGCCACCGGCATCTACAAGGCCGACGTCGGGCTGCGGGATGGCCGCATCGCCCGGATCGGCAAGGCAGGCAACCCCGACACCCAGCCCGCCGTCACCGTGCTGATCGGCCCGGGGACCGAGATCATCGCGGGCGAGGGCCGCATCCTGACCGCGGGCGCGATGGACGCGCATATCCATTTCATCTGCCCGCAGCAGATTGACGACGCGCTGCATTCGGGCATCACAACCATGCTGGGCGGCGGCACCGGCCCGGCGCATGGCACGCTCGCCACCACCTGCACGCCGGGGCCGTGGCATATCGGGCGGATGCTGCAGGCCGCCGATGCCTTCCCGATGAATCTCGCCTTCGCGGGCAAGGGCAACGCCTCGCTGCCCGCGGCGCTTGAGGAACAGGTCCGCGCCGGGGTCTGCGCGCTCAAGCTGCACGAGGACTGGGGCACCACCCCCGCCGCCATCGACTGCTGCCTGGGCGTCGCCGACCGCATGGATGTGCAGGTGATGATCCACACCGACACGCTGAACGAATCCGGCTTCGTCGAGGACACCATCGCCGCGATCCGGGGCCGGACCATCCATGCCTTCCACACCGAAGGCGCGGGCGGCGGTCATGCGCCCGATATCATCCGGGTCGCGGGGCTGGCGAATGTGATCCCCTCGTCCACCAACCCCACCCGGCCCTTCACCGTCAATACGATGGAAGAGCATCTGGACATGCTGATGGTCTGCCACCACCTCGACCGCTCCATCCCCGAGGACATCGCCTTCGCCGAAAGCCGCATCCGGCGCGAGACCATCGCCGCCGAGGACATCCTGCATGACATGGGCGCCATGTCGATCATCTCCTCCGACAGCCAGGCGATGGGCCGTGTGGGCGAGGTGCTGATCCGCACCTGGCAGACCGCCCACAAGATGCGGGTGCAGCGCGGCAAATTGGGCGAGGGTCCGTCGGACAATTTCCGCGCCCGCCGCTATATCGCGAAATACACGATCAACCCTGCCATCGCGCATGGGCTGGCTCATGAGATCGGCTCCATCGAGGAAGGCAAGCGCGCCGATCTGGTGCTGTGGAATCCCGCCTTCTTCGGCGTGAAGCCCGAGATGGTCCTTCTGGGCGGCACCATCGTCATGGCGCAGATGGGCGATCCCAACGCCTCGATCCCGACGCCGCAGCCGGTGCATTCGCGGCCGATGTTCGGGGCTTTCGGGCGCTCGGTCGAACGCAGCGCCGTGACCTTCGTCAGCCGTGATGGGGAAACGGATCATCTGGGACTGGCCAAGGATTGCGTCGCCGCCAAGGGCACGCGCGGCATCGGCAAGGCGGACATGGTGCTGAACGATGCCACGCCCGACATCCACGTCGATCCCGAGACCTACGAGGTGCGCGCCGACGGCGAATTGCTGACCTGCCAGCCCGCCGAAAGCCTGCCGATGGCGCAACGCTATTTCCTGTTCTGATGATGAAGGCCACATCCATCCTTCACCCCCCGCTTGGCCGTTCCCCCATCGACCGGGTCGAACTGGATTACGACGCCCGTTTCCTGCGGCGAAAGCTGCTGCGCACCGCTGCGGGCGCCGACCTGCTGGTGGACCTGCCGAAGGTCACGGCGCTGTCGCATGGCGACGCGCTGCTGACCGACTCCGGCCCCATCGCCGTCATCGCCGCCGACGAACCCGTCCTGATCGTCACCGGCGACCTGCCGCGCCTTGCCTGGCATATCGGCAACCGCCACACGCCCTGCCAGATCGAGCCCTTCCACCTGATCATTCGCGCCGATCACGTCCTGCGCGCCATGCTGGCGGGTCTTGGCGCGACGGTGACCGAGGCGCGGCGGCCCTTCATTCCCGAGGGCGGTGCCTACGGCCCGGTGCAGGTTATGGGGCACTCGCATGGCCAGTCCCATGATCATTCGCATGGGCATCATCCCCATCCCCATCCCCATGACTGACCTCGGCGCACTGCAACGCCTGTTCTCATGGCTTTCGCCGGCCTATCCGGTGGGCGGCTTCGCCTATTCGCATGGGATTGAGCAGGTTATCGCCGATGGCTGGCTGACCGGGCCGGAACAGGTGCGGGACTGGATCGCCGACATCCTGCACCATGGCGCGGGCCGCAACGACACGATCCTGCTGGCCCATGCCTGGCGGGGCGAGGATGTGACCGACCTTGCACTGGCGCTGGCGGGCTGCGCCGAACGGCGGCGCGAGACCGCCGAACAGGGCACCAGCTTCGCCCGCACCCTGTCGGCGGTCGAGGGCGCGCTGCCCGCTGCGCCCTATGCCGTCGTGATCGGCCAGGCCGCCGCCCGCGCGGGACTGCCCCTGCCGGAAACGCTGGTGATCTTCCTGCAAGCCTTCGCCATGAACCTCATCACCGCCTGCATCAAATCCGTCCCCATCGGCCCGGCCGAGGGCCAGCGCGTCCTCTCCGACCTCCTGCCGCTGATCCGGCAGGTCACGGCCGAGGCGCAGGCCGCCACGCTGGACGACCTCGGGTCATCGACCTTCCGCGCCGACCTCGCCGCGATCCGCCACGAAACCCTGCAGCCAAGGATCTACCGCACATGACCAGCCCGAACGGCCCCCTGCGCATCGGCATCGGCGGCCCGGTCGGCGCGGGCAAGACCCGCCTGACCGAAGCCCTGTGCCGGGCGCTGTCGCAAGACCTGTCTGTCGCCGCGATCACCAACGACATCTATACCCGCGAGGATGCCGAATACCTGATGCGCGTCCAGGCCCTGCCGCTGGAGCGCATCCGCGGCGTCGAGACCGGCGGTTGCCCGCATACCGCGATCCGCGAGGATTGCTCGATCAACCTTGCCGCCGTCGATGACCTGGTGGCGAGCATACCCGATCTCGACGTCATTCTGATCGAGTCCGGCGGCGACAACCTCTCGGCCACCTTCTCGCCGGAACTGGCGGACCTGACCGTCTACCAGATCGACTGCGGCATGGGCGACGACATTCCAAGGAAAGGCGGGCCGGGGGTGACCCGCTCGGACCTCTTGGTCATCAACAAGATCGACATCGCGGATGTTGTCGGCTGTGACCGCGCCCGCATGGCCCGCGACGCCGCCGCACAGCGCGCCGAGCGCCCGGTGCGCTTCTGCTCGCTGCGGACCGGAGAGGGCGTCGCCGAAGTCGTGGCCGAGATCCGAAGACTGGGCGGGCTGGGGGAACCGCGCGCCCGATAGCTATCCCGCCCCGATCCCGCTGTCATCGCCGGATGGTTTCAGGGCCGCACTCGCGGGAGCAGTCGCATCGGCGCGGCTCCGAGAAGACGGCTCGCAACTTCAGCATTGGTCCGGTAGGCTGGCGCATGTATCGGGGCGGCAGAGCCAGAGGAGAGCAGCATGACGGCGGAAAAGGTGGCACTGGTCACGGCGGGTGGGTCGGGCATGGGGGCGGCAGCGGCGCGCAGGCTGGCCGCGGACGGCTACCGGGTCGGCATCCTCTCCTCCTCCGGCAAGGGCGAGGCGCTGGCGGCCGAGCTGGGCGGGATCGGGGTGACGGGCTCGAACCAGACCCCGGACGACGTCGCCCGCGTGGTCGATGCGGTGATGGCAAAATGGGGCCGGATCGACGTGCTGGTGAACAGCGCGGGCCACGGGCCGCGGAAACAGATCCTGGAACTGACCGACGCCGACTGGCAGGGGGGCATGGATGTCTATTTCCTCTCCGCCATCCGCCCGATCCGCCTGGTCACGCCGATCATGCAGGCGCAGAAGGCGGGCGCGATCATCAACATCTCCACCGCCTGGGCCTTCGAGCCCTCGGCGATGTTCCCGACCTCCGCCGTCGCCCGCGCGGGGCTGGCGGCCTTCACCAAGATCTACGCCGACACCTACGCCCCCGACAACATCCGCATCAACAACATCCTGCCCGGCTGGATCGACAGCCTCCCCGCCACCGAGGAGCGCCGCCAGTCGGTGCCGATGGGCCGCTACGGCCGCGCCGAGGAGATCGCCGCCACCGTGGCCTTCCTCGCCTCCGACGGCGCGGGCTACATCACCGGGCAGAACCTGCGCGTCGACGGCGGCATCACCCGCAGCGTCTGACCCTGATTGCATGACCGGCCCGACCGGGGTATCCCCATGACAACAAAGGGGGGAACATGAGCCGCGCATTCGTCTTTCCGGGGCAGGGCGCCCAGACCATCGGCATGGGCAAGGCCCTGGCCGAGGCCTATCCCGCCGCCAAGGCCGTCTTCGACGAGGTGGACAGCGCGCTGGGCGAGAATCTCTCCGCGCTGATCTGGGAAGGCGACATCGCCGAGCTGACGCTGACGCAGAACGCCCAGCCCGCGCTGATGGCCACCTCCATCGCCGCCCTGCGCGCGCTGGAGGCGGAAGGCTTCGGCCTCGACCAGGCGAGCTTCGTCGCCGGGCATTCGCTTGGCGAATATTCCGCCCTCTGCGCCGCCGAATCCCTCACGCTCTCCGACACCGCGCGCCTTCTGCGCATCCGCGGCCAGGCGATGCAGGAGGCGGTGCCGGTGGGCGTCGGCGCGATGGCCGCGCTTCTCGGCCTCGACTTCGAGACCGCCATCGCGGTCGCCACCGAAGCCGCGCAGGGCGAGGTCTGCCAGGCCGCCAACGACAACGACCCCGCCCAGGTCGTGGTCTCCGGCCACAAGGCCGCCGTCGAACGCGCGGTCGAGATCGCCAAGGCCAGGGGCGCCAAGCGCGCGCTCATGCTCCCGGTCTCCGCCCCCTTCCACTGCGCCCTGATGCAGCCCGCCGCCCATGTGATGGCCGAGGCGCTGGCCGCCGTTCCCATCGCCAAGCCCCGCGTCCCCGTCGTGGTCAACGTCCGCGCCGAGGCGGTGATGGAACCCGACCGGATCATGGACCTGCTGATCGCCCAGGTCACGGGCTCGGTCCGCTGGCGGGAATCCGTGCTCTGGATGGAGACGGCGGGCGTCACCGAATTCTGGGAGATTGGAGCTGGCAAGGCGCTGTCGGGCATGATCAAGCGCATCGCCCAGGGTGCCACGACCCGCGCCATCGGCACGCCCGACGACATCGCCGCCCTCAAGGCCTGAAAGGACAGCCCATGTTTGATCTGACCGGCAAAAGCGCCCTCGTCACCGGCGCAAGCGGTGGCATCGGCGCCGACGTCGCCCGTGCGCTCCACGCCGCCGGGGCCACCGTGGGTCTTTCGGGAACCCGCGTCGAACCGCTTGAGGCGCTGGCCGCCGAGCTTGGCAGCCGCGCCCATGTGCTGCCCTGCAACCTTGGAAACCCCGAGGAGGTGGAAGGCCTGGTCAAGCGCGCCACCGAGGCGATGGGCGCGGTCGACATTCTGGTCAACAACGCCGGGATCACCAAGGACGGCCTTGTCATGCGCATGTCGGATGAGGACTGGCAATCGGTCATCGACGTCAACCTGACCGCGACCTTCCGCCTGTGCCGCGCCGCGATCCGGGGCATGATGAAGGCCCGCTGGGGCCGGATCGTCAACATCTCCTCGGTCGTCGGCACCACGGGGAACGCGGGGCAGGTGAACTATGCCGCGTCCAAGGCCGGGATGGTCGGCCTGTCGAAATCGCTCGCCGCCGAGGTCGCCAGCCGTGGCATCACGGTGAACTGCGTGGCCCCCGGCTTCATCGAGACCGCGATGACCGGCAAGCTGAACGAGGCGCAGCGCGCCACGATCCTCGCCGCCGTGCCCGCGGGCCGGATGGGCAGCCCGCAAGAGATCGCCGCCGCCGTCCTGTTCCTCGCCGCGCCGGAAGCCGCCTATGTCACCGGGGCCACGCTGCACGTCAACGGCGGCATGGACATGGTGTGAAACCGAACCGGCACAAGTCGGGTTAAAGCGTTTGCCATGCGCCCTGACCCTTGCTATAGGCGCGCAGGATTGACGCCCGGACCGGGCTAAGCGAAAAAGGCAGGGGCAATTCCTGCCGCAGTATAGAGGAACGGACATGAGCGACATCGCTGATCGCGTGAAGAAGATCGTCGTCGAGCATCTGGGCGTCGAAGCCGACAAGGTGACGGAATCGGCCTCGTTCATCGACGACCTGGGCGCGGATTCGCTCGACACGGTCGAGCTGGTCATGGCTTTCGAGGAAGAGTTCGGCATCGAGATCCCGGACGACGCCGCCGAGACCATCCAGACCTTCGGCGACGCGGTGAAGTTCATCTCGGAAGCCGCCTGACGGCATTCGTCCTTCGCGGGACAGCAGGGCACCCTTCGGGGTGCCTTTTGCGTTTGGGGAAGTTCTCTTCCTGTCACCGCCGCTCTGCCTGTCACCGCCGCTCTGCCTGTCATCCCCGCTCTTCCTGTCATCCCCGCGCAGGCGGGGACCCACCAGCAGCTGAGGACGGTGGTGTGGAGGCGTCTCGGTCATCCCTGCGAAAGCGGGGACCCACCTTGGCCACCCACCGCATGGGTCCCCGCCTGTGCGGGGATGAAAGAAGGATCCCGCCTTCCCGGCGATCTGTCGCCACAGTCGCTTTGCCATCTTGCCAGCCCGCTTCCCCACCGCCAGTCTGGCCCCAGTCACAGGGGAGGCATCCATGACCGGCAACACAGCCCTCGGCACGATGTTCGGCGCAAGTGGCGTCGACACTTTCATGGGGCTGCCGCGCTGCCGCGACTTGTCGCGCCTTTCGGCGAAGATGGCCCTCATCGGGGCGGATGGCTGCACGCCTTACCCCTCCGTCGGCTTCTACTGCGCCGGTGGCCCGGCGGCGATACGGGGCGCGGGTGCCGCCTATGCGGCAAATCTGGCGCATATGAACTTCGATCTCGGCGGTCCGGTCTTCCCGGGCGGCGTTTCGGCGGTCGATGTGGGCGACCTGCCGCAGGATCTCGCCGATCCGGCGGGCAACCGGGCGCGCATCTTCGGGGCGGTCAGCCAGATCCTTGACCGTGACGGGGTACCGATGCTGATCGGCGGCGACGACAGCCTGCCGATCCCGATGCTGGAAGCCTATGGCGCGCGGGGGCGGGGGTTCACCATCCTGCAGATCGACGCGCATATCGACTGGCGGGACGAGGTGCAGGGGGAACGGCTGGGCCTTTCCTCGACCATGCGCCGGGCCTCCGAGATGGACCATATCGACGCGATCATCCAGGTCGGGCAGCGCGGTATCGGCTCGGCGCGCCCGCAGGACGTGGCGGATGCGGAAAGCTGGGGCGTGGGTTTCGTTCCGGCGGGCGAGGTCGCGCGCTACGGCACCACCCGCGCGCTCGACCTGATCGCCGAGGGATCCGAGGTGATCGTCTGCCTCGACCTCGACGCGCTGGACCCGGCGGTCATGCCCGCGGTGATCGGGCGCACTGCCGGGGGCCTCGGCTACTGGCAGGTGCTGGAACTGATCGCGGGAGTGGCGGAAAAGGCCCGGATCGTCGGATTCGACATGGTGGAATTCATGCCCGAGCGTGACATCGACGGGCAGGGTGCGGCGGTGGCCGCGCAGTTGCTGGCCGCCGTGATGGGGATCGTGGCGCGGCAGGGCTGATGCGGATGGCAAGGGCGGACCAGACGCCAATCACCCTGCGCATCGTTATCGAACAGCCGGTTCCGGGCGTGCTGCACAGCTTGCAGGCCAAGGATGGTGCGCCGCTGGACGCCAAGGCGTCGCAGGCGGGCGAGGCGCTGGTTTTCGACGTGCCGGTCCTGCTGGCCCCCGGTCCGCGCCTTTCGGGCGATCAGGTGCAGCGCGAAGGGCCGGAGCGGCGCTTCGTCTATGTGCGGATCGGCCAGCTTGCGGGGGATGCGGCCTCGCCCTGGTCGCGGCGGATGAAGATCGACATCCACGACATCGCGCCGGAGCTGCTGGCCAAGGCCGCCTCCGGTGCAGTGATCGAGACGGTGGTCGGGGGCACCGCCGCCGATGGCACCCCGGCCGCCGCCATGCTGCGCCCGCTTGCGCGGCGGCTTGGTTAACGCCGCATGAACGCCCACGGCCAAGGGGTTGATTTCATTGCTCTCGCAAAGCTGCCCGCGCGCGGGCACCCCTTTCCCCCGCCGATCGGCTTGCCCCAAGGTTGCACGGGCCGGGGGGGCCGTGTATCACCCGGAAAAGCCTGATCCGTGGGAGGAAGAGCATGCGTCGTGTCGTGGTCACTGGTCTCGGGATGGTCACACCCCTGGCCTGCGGCGTGGAAGAGACCTGGTCCCGCCTGCTGGCCGGCCAGTCCGGCGCGGGAACGATCACGAAATTCGACACCTCGAACGTCGTGACCCAGTACGCCTGCGAGATCCCGACGGGCGACGGCTCGGACGGGACCTTCAACCCCGACGACTGGATGGAGCCGAAAGAGCAGCGCAAGGTCGATGATTTCATCATCTACGGGATGGCCGCCGCGGTGCAGGCCGTGCGGGACGCCGGATGGGACGACATTTCCGAGGAAGAGAAGCTGCGGACCGGGGTGATGATTGGCTCCGGCATCGGCGGGCTGAACTCCATCGCCGAGACGGCGGTGCTGATCAAGGAGAAGGGCCCGAAGCGGGTGTCGCCCTTCTTCATCCCCGGCGCGCTGATCAACCTCGTGTCGGGGCAGGTCTCGATCCGCTTCGGCTTCAAGGGGCCGAACCATGCGGTGGTGACAGCCTGCTCGACCGGCGCCCATGCCATCGGCGACGCGGCGCGGCTGATCATGTGGG